>CAZZDR010000087.1:0-4086 GCA_964652535.1 uncultured Hymenobacter sp.
TGCTGCCTTCCGGCCCTGGGGGAGTTCAGTAGGAGCTGGTCGTTCTGACTCGCCGTTGCAAAGGTACACACAGATTGGCGCAGAAGGAGCAGACGTGCTAGATTCTATTCGCTCGCTACGGCCTGGGAGGTTGAGAATGAGTGGATTTAGCCGGAATATTTTTTGAATTAGCTACCCAACTGCTCCGAAAATCTTCGTCCCAACGCAGGCAGGCGGCCAAATTCAGGGTAATTTTGCGCCACAGTTGGCCAGCGCCACGTAGCCAGAAGCCAGCTTATTGGCCTCCAAACCTGCGAAATCAGCTCAACCTGCGCCAATCTGCGATTTTATGCAGCAAATTCTTATCCTGGACTTCGGTTCGCAGTACACCCAGCTCATTGCCCGGCGCATTCGCGAGCTGCACGTGTTCTGCGAAATTCACCCCTACACCCACGCCCCCCAGCTGGCCGAGCGCATCAGTGCCGGCGACCTGCGGGGCGTTATTCTATCGGGCTCGCCTTGCTCGGTGCGCGATGCCGACTCGCCTAACCCTGACCTGAGCAGCATTCTGGGCCAGGTGCCAGTGCTGGGCATTTGCTACGGCGCGCAGCTGCTGGCCCAGCAGGGCGGCGGCGAGGTACTGCCCGCCACCATTCGCGAGTATGGCCGGGCGCGGCTGAGCAGCCTCGACGAGGCTTCGCCCCTACTGCGCGGCTTGCACCTAGATACGCAGGTATGGATGTCGCACGGCGACACCATCAAGACTCTACCCCCTACCTACGAGGTAATTGCCGGTACGCCCGAAGTAGCCGTGGCGGCGTACAAGCTGCCGGGTCAGGATACCTATGGCATCCAGTTTCACCCCGAGGTGACCCACTCAACCGAGGGCAAGCAGCTGCTCGAAAACTTCGTGGTGGGCATTTGCGGCTGCGACCAGAGCTGGACGCCCGAGCACTTCGTGGATTCGATGGTGGCGGCGCTGCAAACCACCATTGGCCCCGACGACCAGGTAATTCTGGGTCTTTCGGGGGGGGTAGACTCCAGCGTGGCGGCCCTGCTGCTGCACCGCGCCGTGGGCCCGCGCCTGCACGGCATTTTTGTCGATAATGGCCTGCTGCGGCAGGATGAGTTTGCCTCGGTGCTGAAAGCCTACGAGGGCCTGGGCCTGAACGTGACTGGCGTGAATGCGGCGCCCGAATTTTACGCCGCGCTGGAGGGCCTTTCCGATCCCGAGCAGAAGCGCAAGGCCATCGGCCGCACGTTTATCGAGGTGTTTGACCGCGAGGCGCAGAAGGTAGACGGCGCGCGCTGGCTGGCCCAGGGCACCATTTACCCCGACGTGATTGAGTCGGTATCGGTGCACGGCGGGCCGGCCGTGACCATCAAGAGCCACCACAACGTGGGCGGCCTACCCGAGAAGATGAACCTCAAAATAGTGGAGCCGCTGCGCATGCTCTTCAAAGATGAGGTGCGCGAAGTAGGCGCCGCGCTGGGCCTGCCCGGCGAGATTCTCAACCGCCACCCGTTCCCGGGCCCCGGCCTGGGCATCCGCATCCTGGGCGACATCACGCCCGAGAAAGTGGACCTCTTGCAGCGCGCCGACGGTGTATTTATCAACCTCTTGAAGGAGCGCGGCCTCTACGAGCAAGTATGGCAGGCCGGCGCCATGCTGCTGCCCGTGCAGAGTGTGGGCGTAATGGGCGATGAGCGCACCTACGAGCGCGTAGTGGCCCTGCGCGCCGTAACCAGCGTGGATGGCATGACCGCCGACTGGGCCCACCTACCCTACGATTTCCTGGCCGACGTCAGCAATCGCATTATCAACCAAGTGCGTGGCATCAACCGCGTGGTGTATGATATTTCGAGCAAGCCGCCGGCAACCATTGAATGGGAATAAGCCTCTATAGCTAAACCTAAAAAGCCGGGCCATACCAATAGCCCGGCTTTTTGCGTTGCGTCGGCCTCCTAACTCCGTTACTTCTACCCCCTTGCTATGACTACATTCCAACGCTACCGCCCGGCAGTGCTGCTGCCTTTCTTAACAATTTTGGCCGGAGCCTGCCACCGCGGCGACGACCCTACCCCCACTGAGCTTAGCGTGACGGGCACCAACGATGCAAGCGCCACCCCCACCATCGTGCCACTGGCCTATACGCCGGCCCCACCCACCAAGCCACTCGGCGCCGACTTTGTCTTCGACCTCGACAACGCGCAGTACCTGCCTACGCCGGCCGGCAGCCCGCAGGTGTTAGCGCCGTGGGCGCCTACGGCCAGCCGAGCTTTCAGTGATGATATGCGCGATGACCACAAGCAGGCGGAAGGTTGGGCAGTGGTTTACAGCACTTTTTCGCGCAGCGCTAGCTTTTCTAACCCGTATATCGTGCTTTATAACAAGTACCGGGGGCTGCTGCGCTTTTACTATTATTCTGCGACCGACGCACCGACGCTACGCGACCACAACGCTCTGGTTTCTACGGTGAAACTAGAAGGCGCGATGGCCAGCTCTTCGCCGTTGCTCAGCTTTGCTGACCAGGCCGTGGTCGACCCTACTACTAATTCGTCACTGGCCTCCGTACTCGAGCCCCAGGCGCTGGGCTACCCCATGTGGTACGCCACCCAAATTGAGCTGGCCTACGACCCCAACATTGCTAAGGCCAGTTTTAATACCTTGCTCCTGCGCTGGGAGCTGGCCGGCGCCCAGGTTACCAGCCTGGCACTTAACAATGCGTCCTTCGGCACCACGCTACCGGTGGGTATCCAAGCGCCAGGCGTCGATTTTGCCAAAACTCCCAGCTACAGCGGCCTGGTAGGCTTGCGCCTGACTGGCCCCGCTAGCCTCGCCAAGCTGCAGCAGGGCCCCTTCCTTGGGGCTACCGCCGAGCGCATCCTGTTACAATATTCCACCGATGCCTGGTACCAGGGGCCCGTGCCGGTGATGCGGGCGGGCCTAGGAGCGCAGGTCTATTTGCCGACGCCAGCGCAAGTAAGTGTGCGCACCGATGTAGGGCTGACCAACCCCATACTTGCCCTGCCAGGGCAAGACAATAGCGCCGTAGCCGGCTTCACTCCCCAGTATAATGAGGCGCCCGGCGTATTTTTTCTGGCCGACCGGCCCGTCGTCGTTGCCCAACGGCTAGCGAGCGGCGAGCGGCCTTACACGTATTCGCTCGATGCGTCGTCGGTTAAGTACCTATTTAACCCCGCCGTGCAAACCACGGCCGACATTCGACACGTGACGCAGGAAATAGTGGCCACGGCCGCCGGCGCCGACCTCAGCGGCACCATTTACGCGGCTAATAAGCTGGCTGCTAGTCAAGAGCTAGCGATTCAGGGGGTGCGCGTATCCTTCGACGTGGTGCCAAAGGCGGGCAATTCGCCTATCATTCACGTTACCAAAACGTTCAAGGCTTCCATTCGCTAGCTCCCGTAACCCATGCGCTGGCACTGCCTCCAACACCTGCCCGATGAAGGCCCGGGCCATGCGGCCGAGTGGCTAGCGGCGCGCGGCCACGCGCTCACGTTCACGCGGCTCTACGAGCCCTACCCCTCCTTTCCGGCCCAAGATGCGTTTGATGGGCTGCTAGTTTTGGGTGGGGCCATGAGCGTGCACGACGAAGCGGAGTTTCCATGGCTGGTGGCCGAAAAAGTCTTTTTACACGAGGCGCTGCGGGCAGGCAAAATCACGCTGGCCATTTGCCTGGGCGCGCAGTTGGTGGCGCAGGCGCTGGGCAGCGAAGTGCGCCCAAACCCCGAGCCCGAAATTGGTTTCTGGACGGTGCGCTTCTCGGCCAAAGCCCTGACGCATCCGCTGCTGCGCGGCTGGCCCGACAAGGCCACCGTGCTGCATTGGCACCTCGACACCTTTGCGGTGCCGCCGAGCGCGGTGCGGGTGGGCATGTCGGCCGGTTGCGCGGCCCAGGGCTATGTGTGGGGCGACGGCATCGTCGGCCTGCAGTTTCACCCCGAAATGACGGAGCCAATGGTGGAGAAGCTCATGGCTTTTGAAAACCACGAACTGGCCGAAGAACAAGAATTTGTGCAGACCGCGGCGCAGATTCGCAGCAAGCTAAAATCAGTCTGGAAAGGCCGGCTGCTCATCGAGCAGCT
>CAZZDR010000087.1:4186-12461 GCA_964652535.1 uncultured Hymenobacter sp.
CCCTTCGGCAGCTCGATTCCTTTTATCGTCTTATACAAGCTCAGCGCGTGCTGGTCGGTCATGCCGGCTACGTAGTCGGTGAGCAGCAGTATTTGCTCGTAGGCCGGGGCGCCGGCTTGCGGGCCGATGGCCCGAAACTGAGGGGGTAGCAAATCGAGCAGCTTGCGCGAGCGGTGGTTTTCCTTCTTGTCAAAAATGGCGCAGAGAAAGGCGTCGAGCAGGCCGCCTAGCACCTCGAAGCCAGCGGCTTCTATTTCGAGCACCGGGCGCGAGCGGTACAACTTATCCACGCTCAGCTGCTGAATTTCCTGCAAGAATTGGTAGCCGCTCAACTCTTTGATGAGCGAGGCATCATAGGTGCCAGCCAAGATGGCGGGCGCGTGGTGGGCAAAGCGGGTGGCGGTTTCGTCGACGAGCTGGCCGATGAGCGTAGCGCGCAGGTAGCCCAGCTCCTCCTGCCAGTCGCGCCATTCGAGGCCGCCGCTGCCGGCGCTTTTGGGGCGGGCATTGGGGGCAGCGGCGCGCAGTTTGCGCAGGAGCGCCAGGCCGCGCTCGTGGTCGATGAGGCCGAGCTTGAGGCCATCTTCAAAGTCGATGATGCGGTAGCAAATATCGTCGGCCGCCTCGACCAAAAAGGCAAGCGGGTGGCGGTGGTAGAAGCCCGCCGGTGCGTCTTTGGGCAGCAAGCCCAACTCTTCGGCTACCAGTTTGAAGCGCGGGTTTTCGGTCTGAAAATGGCCGTATTTCTTCTCACTGGCTCCATTTTGACGCTTATCAGCCTGAATGAGCGATGGACGCGGGTACTTGGTGAACGCCCCGAGCGTGGCATAGGTGAGCCCCAGCCCGGCCGAGCCGCTGCTGAGCGCCGGGTAGGTGTGCGTGAGAATGCGAAAGCCCGCCGCGTTGCCCTCAAAGTGCTGCAAGTCGGCCTGCTCGGCGGCGCTGAGGCCGGTGATGAAGCGCTCGGCCGCCCGGCTAGCGAAGTAGGCCGAAATCGCATCTTCGCCCGAGTGGCCGAAAGGCGGGTTGCCGATGTCGTGGGCGAGGCAGGCGGCCGCCACGATATCGCCGCAGTCCTGGGCAAAGTCAGGCAGCTCGCGGGCAATGTCGGGGTCGTTTTCGAGCACGCGGCGGGCCGAGAGGCGGCCCAGCGAGCGGCCCACGCAGGCCGTTTCGAGCGAGTGCGTGAGGCGGGTATGCACGAAATCGGTTTCAGGCAGCGGCATCACCTGGGTTTTGCGCTGCAAGCGCCGGAAGGCCGACGAGAACACTACCCTGTCATAATCAGCTAAGTAGGGCGAGCGGCCAGGGGTAGGCGCTTCGGCGGGGCGGTCGGGGTAGCGGCGGGTAGAAAGCAGGCGGGACCAGAACATTTTTTTGACGCAACAAGGCAGCAAGTAGCAGGAAAAACAAAGAACGTCATACCAAGCTCGCCGCAGCACCTCGCTCGCGCCGTTGAATAAGGCGGTAGAGATGCGGCGGCGAGCTCGGCATGACGCTCTTTTTCCCGCTACCCACTACTCATTGTCTACCAACGCTGGCTGGCCCAGCAGGCGCACGGTGGCGTAGGCAATGAGCAAAAACGACCAGAACACGACCGTTACGCCCCAGGTCTGCCAATTGTGGAAAGGGTGCAAGATGCGCTGCACGATGTCGTAGAACAGCGTAAAAGGGTTATTGAGAATATCCCAGGAATTATAGCGCAGGTAGCGACCCAGGTACACCCCAAAAGCACTGAGGCCCAGCGCCAGCGTGACAAAGCCCCAACCCGCCCAAAAGCCCAGGCGCTGGCGCACCAGCGTGTGCATGTCGAGCAGCGAGGCGAAGGCCAGCATCAAGCCGTTCCAGGCGCAGGACATAATGAGGGCCAAGTCGTACCAGTACGGCACGCCGGCGCGGGGCAGCAAGTGAAAGAGGTCGGTGATGAGGTAAGGCGCGTTGGGAAAGAAAAGCAGCCACACCGTTCCCACCGGCAACAGCAGCCGCGCGCCCGGCGGCCGGGCCGCTAGGTATAGCGCCGCGCTCAGGGCAAATGGGATGGCCGCCAGAAATAAATTCCAGAGCAAAAACACAAACTGCAGCCGGTGGGTGATAATCACGCGCACGGCGATCAGGGCAAAACTTAGGGCCAGCGACAAACCCAGCACCAGCAGCAGGGGTAGGCGGTGGCGCAGCGCAGCAGCAGAAAGGGGCATAAGAACAGGCGGTGAGGCGAGCAATAAAGCTAAGGTAGGCAGGGGGGGTAGGGCAGTTGCATTTTGGCCCCACCGGGGGCAATGTACCTTTGCAGCGGCCAACCCTGGCTTTCCCTACCCCCATGACTCGTTTATACCGTGCCGTTGCCCTATTATCGTGGCGGCGGCTATTGTTTCTACCCCTGCTGGCCCTGGCCCTGAGCGCCGCTGCCCAAGGCCAGCTCGCGCGCTACCGCACCGGCAAAACCCAGCTCGACCAGGGCCACTATGCCGCGGCGATGCAGGAGCTAGGGCCGCTGGCGCAGCCCGTCAACCACTTTGCCCAGGCCCCCGACGCGGCCTACCTCTACGCGGTGGCCGCTACTCGCCTGGGCAAGTGGGCCGAGGCTGAGCAGATGCTGAACCTGCTGCGCAACCAGTACCCCACCTCACCCAACCTCAACGAAGCGCTGTATCTACAGGGCCAGGTATCGTTTGAGCAGGGTGACTTCGACACCGCCCTGCGCACGCTAGGCCAGCTGCCCGCCGAGCAATACGCCGCCCCGCGTGAGGCCATGCAGGCCAATTACCTAGGCAAGCTAAGGGACCGCGCCACCTGGCTGCGGCTGCGCCAGCGCTACCCCCAGAGCAAGCTTATTGGCCGGCTCTACGCCGACTATCTGCTAAGTGCGGGCCCACTGGGCGATGCCGACCGCCAGCAGCTCGACGCGCTCGTGGCGCAGTTTAAGCTCGAGCGCAGCCGCTACACGGCGGCACTCGCGGCCCCAGCTGCGCCCCGAGCCCTACCCCGCAAGGGCACGTACAATATTGGCGTGCTGCTGCCCTTCGAGCTGCAAGACAACAGCTGGCAGACGCAGCGCAAAAACCAATTCGTAACCGACCTCTACGCCGGCTTGCGCCTGGCCCAAGACTCGCTACAGCGCGCCGGCCACCCGGTGCAGCTCTTTGCCTACGACACAGGTGCCGATACGCTCACGCTCAAAAGCGTGCTGGCGCTGCCCGAGCTGGCTGGCATGGATTTGCTCATCGGGCCGGTGTATAAGTCGGGCGCCAAGCTGCTGGCCCGCTATGCTCGTGACCACCAGATTGTCTGCATCAATCCACTTTCGCAAGATGCCAGCCTGGTGCAAGACAACCCCTACCACTACCTCTACGCGCCGAGCGCGGCCACCCAGGGGCGCGTGGCGGCGCAGTTTGCGGCTACCTCCTTTGGCACCGGCCGGCCGGCCGTGCTGCTGCACGAAGACAGCAAGGACGACAACGATTTTGCCACGGCTTACCAGGCAGCCTACGAGGCGGCGGGAGGGCGCATCACAGCCACTCACGCCTTCCGGCCCGACGACCTGGCCAGCCTGTCGGCCGCCTTCTTGCCGGCCGAGCTCACAGGCGCCAGCCACATTGTTATCGCTTCTGACAACCGCAAGGTTGGCCCGGCGGCTTTCGCGGCGCTGGGCACTGTGCCCAGCGCCACCCGCCCGGCGCTGCTCGTGCCCGGCGCTTGGCTCGACAATCCCAGCCTCGGCGTGGGGCAGCTCGGCAGCGCAGGCGTGTATTACTACCACCCCCGGTTTTTTGACCGGCAAGGGCTGGGCTACCGGCGCTTTCGCCAGCTCTACCTGACGCAGCAAAAGCTACCCCCTTCCGTGTTTGCCAACCAAGGCTTCGAACTGCTGTTATTCTTTGGCAATGCGCTACAGCAGTACGGGCCGGCTTTTCAGGCCGCGCTGGCTACCGAGCCTGCTCAGCCAGGGGCCATTTTTGAGGGTCTCTCCTACCCCAACGGCGCCCACGACAACCAGACCGTGCCGCTGCTCAAGCTCAGCAACCTGGAGCCGCAGCTGCTGCACTAAGCGGCGCACTACACGCTTGTCATTGTGAGCGAAGCGCGGCAATCTTTCCTTATGACTAGGGGGTAGTAAACCCTATTTTAAGGATGACAAAGAAGGATGGCCGCGCTCCACTTTCGTTGTGCGCGCAAGGACAACCGATTTTGTAATTAGTAGATTAAAAACTGACCAATGACTACTTCCGAAACCTTATTTGCCCGTGCGCAAGACCTAATTCCGGGTGGGGTTAACTCGCCGGTGCGGGCCTTCCGCTCGGTGGGCGGCGCGCCCGTGTTTATGCAGTCGGCTCAAGGCGCCTGGCTCACCGATGTAGATGGCAACCAATACGTTGACTTCATCAACTCCTGGGGCCCGATGATTCTGGGCCATGCCTTTCCGCCCGTGTTGGAGGCCCTGACCAAAGCCCTACCCGACTCGCTATCGTACGGGGCTCCGACTCGCCGCGAGGTCGAGATGGCCGAGCTGCTCATCGAGATGGTGCCCAGCCTGGAGAAAGTCCGACTCGTAAACTCGGGCACCGAGGCCACCATGTCGGCCATTCGGGTGGCGCGGGGCTACACTGGCCGCGCCAAAATCCTCAAGTTTGAGGGCTGCTACCACGGGCACGGCGATTCATTTCTCATCGCCGCCGGCTCGGGCGCGCTCACGCTGGGCGCCCCCGACTCGCTGGGCGTAACGCTGGGCGTGGCGCAAGACACCCTCACGGTGCCCTACAATGACCTGGCCGCCGTAGAAGCCGCCATCGCGGCTAACCCCGAGCAGTTGGCTGCCATCATCATCGAGCCGGTGGTGGGCAATATGGGCCTCGTAGCCCCGGCGCACGGCTTTTTAGCTGGCTTGCGGGCGCTGTGCACCCAGCACGGCATCGTGCTCATTTTTGATGAGGTGATGACCGGCTTTCGCCTGGCGGGCGGCGGCGCGCAGGAGCGTTTCGGCGTGGTGCCTGATATGACGACGCTGGGCAAAATCATCGGCGGCGGTCTGCCCGTGGGCGCCTACGGGGGTAGGGCCGACATCATGAACCAAGTGGCGCCCGCCGGTAAGGTGTACCAAGCTGGTACGCTCTCGGGCAACCCGCTGGCCACGGCCGCCGGCCTGGCCCAGCTGCGCTACCTGCACGAGCACCCCGAGGTGTACCAGCAGCTCGAAGCCACTAGCACGCGCTTGGCCGATGGCACCCGCCAGATTGCCCAGGACCTGGGCCTGAACTACACTGTAAACCAGGTGGGCTCGATGTTCAGCTTGTTCTTCACCGCCGAGCCGGTGACCAACCTGGAAGACGCCAAGAAGGCCAACCTGCCGGCGTTTGGGCGCTACTTCCATGCCATGCTGCAGCGAGGCATCTACCTGGCGCCCTCACAGTTTGAGGCCCTGTTTATTTCGACGGCTATCACCGACGAGCTGGTAGAGAAATACCTCACCGCCTGCCGCGAGTCGCTCATCGAGGCGCACGCCTGATTTTCGTAGCGCGGAGTTTTGCTGGCTTGCCGTGCCCGAAACTCTGCCAGACTTCGCCAACTTTGCACCCTAAAAGGCCGCAAAGCCATCCTCCGCGCTACTCTATTCTTATGCGTTTTCTGCTCAAGCTGCTTTTCTTTCTGCCGCTGCTGGCCCAGGCCCAGACGCCCGCCGCGACCAACAAACAGCTGTTTGACCGCACCATCGACGAGCTGAATTTTCGCACCTTCGAGACGGTGTACGACAAGCACTTTACGCGGCAGAAATACCCCGAAAACCTGCGCACCGCCGCGGCCCGCCAGCAGTTCACCAGCTTCGAAAACAATGCCGAGCTGCAGAAGCTGTTTCAGAACTATAACGGTGTGGCCGAACGCTACAAAGCGCGCTTTGGCAACGGCCCGCTCACGCTGGCCGAATTTGAAAAGCAGTTAAGCGGCGTGCTGCGCGACCGCAATTTTGAGTTTTTCATCCGTGGCCTGCCGCGCGACGAAAGGTCGGCCCTCATCCGCAACGAGCAGCGGGTTATTAAGCAGGCCACTGCCCGCTTCAATGCCAGTGCGGCCGCCACCGCCAAGCCCGCTACCGTCGAGCCCGAAGAGCCGCTGGCTGCCCCCGCACCCCTTACTACCAACGGCCCTGTACCCGGCGACGACGCTACGCCCGCCAGCCCCAGCGCTGAGCCGACCAGCCTCAGCACTGGCGCACTAGCCGAGGAGCCTACCCCCTCCGCAGGGCCCGGCTGGGTGGGATATTTTACGCTACTGCTGAGCTTGGGCTCGTTTGGGCTGCTGCTTTACGCAGTAACTACCCTGCTGCCCGAGCTGCGCCGCCTGCGTCGCCGCGTGCGCGACCTCGAAGCTGAGCAGGCCTACTACCCTCCGGCCGACGACGAAGGCGCCGACGCGCCCGACCCTGCCCCTGCTGCCGAGCGTGGCCCCGGCTTTTTCAGCCGCTTCCGGCCACAATCGACCGGCGAGCTGCCCGCCGACGAGTACGACGACGACGAGCACAACTAATTTCTTTCTGATTTCACCCTGCCCGACGCCGTCGGGCCCATGGGCCAAGCGCTCATAAACTCTGCTAAATTCGTGATTCTGACCGACCAGCAAATCCGCACCGAAATGGAGCGCGGTACCATTGTAGTGCAGCCCTACGACCCCGCTTGCCTGGGTACCAACTCCTACGACGTGCACCTGGGCCGCTACCTGGCTACCTACGACGACGCGGTGCTCGATGCCCGCCGCCACAACCAAATCACGACGTTTGAGATGTCGGCCACTGAGGGCTTTGTGCTGCAGCCGGGCATCCTGTATCTGGGCGTGACCGAAGAATATACCGAAACCCACGCCCACGTGCCCTTCCTAGAAGGCAAGAGCAGCGTAGGGCGGTTGGGCATTGATATTCATGCCACTGCGGGCAAGGGCGACGTAGGTTTCTGCAACCATTGGACGCTGGAAATTAGCGTATCGATGCCCGTGCGGGTGTACCCCGGCATGCCCATTGGCCAGCTCATTTACTTTGGTATTCAAGGCGATGTGCAAACGCTTTACAACCGCAAACAGTCAGCTAAGTACAACGAGCGCAGCGACCGGCCGGTAGAAAGCATGATGTGGAAAAATCAGTTTTGAGCCCGGCGTGAGGAGGTAGGGAGCCCCAGCGGCACATGCAGTTTCTTAACCTGCCCGGTAATTTCTCCGTTAAAACCGGCAGCCCCGCGCCCTTCGGTACTGGCACGCTAGTTGGCTATCTTCCTCCCTACCCTTGCTTTATCGGCTCATGAAATCTGCTTTTGCTTTTTTGCTTTTAGCTACTTGTGTGGCGCACGCCCAGCAGCCCCTGCCAGCCCCAGCGTCGGCTATGCCTCAGGATAAAACTCAGCAAAGCCCTCGCCTCAATGCGGCTACCAGCGACCGGGCCGAACACCTGAGCGACCAAATGACGCGCGACCTGCGCCTCAATGGCTACCAGTCGGCCCGCCTGCGCGCCATCAACAACGACAAAATCACAAAGCTGGAAAGCGCTGAACGCCAGTACGCCAAAAACCCCGACCAGCTAGACCAGCAAACCAAGGCCATTGCCCATGAGCGTGATGCTGAGCTACAGGCTATACTCACCACAGACCAGTATACCGACTACTTCGACGCCCGCAAGCGCTATGCCCAAGCCGACCGCAACTACGCCCACAACGCTACGGCTTCTAACCTGGTGAACTCGGTGCAGAACCCTACCCCCGTGCGCGCCAACAACGCCGTGCTAAGCCCCACCAAAACCAAAGAAACCAAGCGTTCTGGTGAGCCTTTTGGTCGCACGCTTCGCTAGTTTTTCAGAAATTTTACACATTAAAAAAGGCCTTCCACGCGCGTGGAAGGCCTTTTTTAATGCTATAGCTTACAAATTGCTTACTGATTAGTAGCGCCTTGCTCGTCGATGTAGTCGCTCAGCTCTTTGCAGAGTGTGCGCATCATCTCGGCCATTTTCTTATCGCCAGTGGCCGTCTGGATGGTTTCAGCCATCGAGCCGATGTTATCGACCACGAAATACTTCATGGCGTCGGTAGGCATGTCCTTGGTCCACAGGTCGATTTTCATCGTCGCATCGGCGTTGCGGTCCCAAATAGCCACGTTGATGGCCTTGGCAAACTGAATGTCGGGGCCCGCGTCGGTGGCCTGCCAGCTGATGGCTTCGGGCACCTTCTGGTCGTCGAGGGCAATGCTAAAGCGAATTTCTGATTTTTTCATAAAGAGGCACTCGGGTTATAAACGTCGTCTGCCGTTG
>CAZZDR010000088.1:0-12283 GCA_964652535.1 uncultured Hymenobacter sp.
TGAAAGGGGCATGGTTGCCCACGAGTATCATCTCGACTTCGGCGGGCGAGAGGCCGCGCTTCTCAAACTCGTTGATGATTTGCCAGCCGGTCTGGTGCTCGTAGTCGCCCGCGATGAGCTCGTCGCTCATGGGCGGCGCGCAGGGCACGTCGGCGGTGAGGTGGTCGGCGTGGGTCGTGCCTAGGATGGGAATATCGAGCTGCGCCTGCGCCCACGCCGTAGCGTAGGTACTGTGCGTATGCACAATACCGCCGATATTCGTCCACTCCTTGAAGAGCAGCGCGTGGGTTTTGGTGTCGGAAGAAGGCCGCTTGGTACCTTCCACAATGTTGTTGTCGAAGTCCACAATCACGATGTCCTCCGGCTTCAGCGTAGCGTAGGGCACGCCGCTGGGCTTGATGGCGAACACGCTTTTCTCACGGTCTACCACGCTGGCGTTGCCGAAGGTGAAGAGCACCAGCCCGAGGGCTGGCAGCTGCATGTTGGCCTCGTAGCAGGCTTGCTTTAGGTCTTGGTACTGGCTCATGCGGTGGTGATGGCGGGGGTTTCGGGTTCCATTACCGGCTCTTCGGAGTGGCTGGTCGTCACGCTTTCCACGAACTTGCCCAGCGCTTGGTACTGCGCGTAGCGGGTGGCGTACTGGGCCACGCTCTCGGGGTTAGGGGTGTAGGTTTCGGCAAAACCGCTGCCTAAGGCTTTTTGCGAAGCCAGCACATCGGGGTAGATGCCCGCGGCCACGGCCGCGTACATGGCGGCACCTAGGGCCGGCGCCTGCTCCGACACAGCAATCTTGATGGGTCGGTCGAGCACATCGGCCAGCGTCTGCATCACGAAGGCCGACTTCTTAGCCACGCCGCCGATGCCAATTACTTGCTTAATCGGAATGCCTTCGCTTTCAAAACGCTCCACAATTTGCTTCGAGCCGTAGCAAATGGCTTCGACCAGCGCGCGGAATACTTGCGGCGCCGAAGTGCCCATGGTCAGGCCAGTCAGCGCACCTTTCAGAGCCTGGTTGGCGTCGGGCGTGCGGCGGCCGTTTACCCAGTCGAGGGCCAGCACGTGGCTTTCGGCGGGGTCTACTTCGGCGGCTGCTTTGGTGAGCTGCACGATGAGATTGTCGCTCACTTCCTGGCGGTAAGCCGCCTGCTGCTCGGCCGTCAGCACTTTCGACTGCACGGCCTGCAATGGCCACTCCAGCATCTGGCGGAACCAGGCCAGCAGGTCGCCAAAGGCCGACTGCCCAGCTTCCAGCCCCAACATACCGGGGATAACCGAGCCGTCGACCTGCCCGCAGATGCCGGCCACCAGGTGGTCGCCTACCTCAGCAGTTGGGGCTACTACAATGTCGCAGGTGCTGGTGCCCATTACCTTCACCATTGAATAGGACTCAATCTCGCCTGCCACAGCGCCGGCGTGCGCATCGAACGAACCTACGGCAATTACTGTATTGGTAGTCAAGCCTAAACGCTGGGCCCATTCTGCTGAGAGGTGCCCGGCCACTTCGTCAGCCGTGTACGTTTCCGAGAATAATCGATTGCGTAAACCGGCCAGTTTTGGTTCGAGGTGGGTCAGAAACTCCTCGGGGGGTAGGCCGCCCCAGCTAGCGTGCCACAGGGCCTTGTGGCCAGCGGCGCAGCGGCTGCGCTTGAACTCGGCCAGCGGCTGGCCGGTGAGCGTCAGCGTGAGCCAGTCGCAGTGCTCCATCCAGGAGTACGCGGCTTTGGCTACGGCCTCGTCCTCGCGCACGATGTGCATGATTTTGGCCCAAAACCACTCCGACGAGTAGATACCACCTTCGTACTTCGTGAAATCCTCACCGCCCCAGGTGCGGGCTTTGTGGTTGATTTCGGCGGCCTCGGCCAGCGCGGTATGGTCTTTCCAAAGCACAAACAGTGCGTTGGGGTTCTCGGCAAACTCAGGCAGCATACCCAATAGTTGGCCCTGCTCATTCACGGGGCCGGGCGTGCTGCCGGTGGTGTCGATAGCGAGACCCAGGATTTGCTCGGCGGGTACTTTCGTAGCCACTTCGCGCACGGTGGCTTCGAGTCCTTCTAGGTGGTCGAGCGGGTGCTGGCGAAAGCAGTTTTTGGCGGGGTTGCAGTACTTGCCCTGCTTCCAGCGAGGGTAGTAATGCACGGCTTGCGCGACTTCGGCCCCGGTGCGGGCATCGACGAGCAGCGCCCGCACCGAGTCGGTGCCGTAGTCGAGGCCGATAACGTAGGCCGGGGAGGCGTTTTGGTCTGGCACGATGTTATAATGTGAAAATGTGAAAATGAGTAGAATGTGAGAAACGGAAAGACTGTAACAACGCTGGTAACCGTAGCGGGCTACTAGCAGCACACTTTCCTATTTCTCACATTCCTCACATCAAAAAATTACTTCCGCACCCCAAACGTGTAGCTAGTGGTGGTGTGGTAGGTTTGGCCCGGCTTCAGGATGGTGCTCGGGAACTTAGCCTGGTTAGGTGAATCGGGGAAGTGCTGGGTTTCGAGGCAGAAGCCGGCGTGCTTGCCATACACTACCCCCCCTTTGCCCGTCAAAGAACCATCGAGGAAGTTGCCGGTGTAAAACTGCACGCCGGGCTCGTCGGTGGTTACTTCCATGGTGCGGCCCGTGGTGGGCTCGTACACGGTGGCGGCGCTGTGCTGGCCAGTGGCCTGGTTTAGCACCCAGTTGTGGTCGTAGCCGCCGGGCACCTGCGCGATGCGCTCGCCGATAGCGTGGGGAGTAGTAAAGTCGAAGGGGGTACCCTTCACCGCCTTCAACTCACCGGTTGGGATGAGGCTGGCATCGACCACTGTATAGCGGTCGGCCGGGATCGTAACCTGGTGGGCCAGCACGTCCTTGCTCTGCCCCTGGGCCAAGTTGAAGTACGCGTGGTTGGTAAGGTTGACGGGGGTAGCCTTGTCGGTAGTGGCCGAGTAGTCTATTTTGAGGGCGTTGGCCTCGGTGAGGGTGTAGGTCACCGTCACGTTCAGGTTGCCGGGGTAGCCTTCCTCCCCATCCTTGCTCAGGTAGGTCAGGGTCAGCGTCTGGCCATCGGCGGAGGTGCCAGGCTTGGCAGTCCACACCTTCTGGTTGAAGCCCACGGTGCCGCCATGCAGCGAGTTGCCATTGTTGTTGAGGCCAACCTGGTAGGGCTTACCGTCGATGGTGAATTTGCCTTTGGCAATGCGGTTGCCATAGCGCCCGATGAGCGCGCCGAAGTACGGGTTGGACTTCTTAAACTCGGGGCTGAGGTAGCCGCTCACGTTGTCAAAACCCAGGATAACGTTGCTCAGCTTACCCTCCTTATCGGGCACGAGCAGGCTCGTGAGCGTGCCGCCGAAGGTGCTGATGCTGGCCTTTACACCGTTCTTATTGGTGAGGGTGAAAAGCTGTATTTCTTGGCCATCGGCAGTCTTACCGAAGGAAGTGGGGGTAGGCATGGAGGAAGCACTGGTGCCGGAAGCAGTCGAGTCGGCAGGCGCCGAAGAGGTAGCCGTTTCCTGGCTGGTGGTAGAATTAGAGGAGCAAGCAGCTAGTAACAGCGTGCTGCTCAAACCGGCGGCAAGCAAGCCAAGGCGTGGGGAAATAGGCATGGAGTGGGCTGGGAAATTAAAGAACGTGCACTTTTTGCGTAAATATGCCCCCTTCGCGGCGTATTTGCACCAAGTAGCTGCCCGCGGGCAGGCTCGCAGTCACAGCTAGCTTGGTTTGCTGCCCTCCAAACTGCTGGCGATATACTGGTTGGCCCAGCAACGTAAAAACCTCGACTGTAGTAGCCCCTACCCCTATTGAGGTACCCAATTCTACCGTAAAGCTGCCCGCCGGAGCCGGCACCGGGTAGATAGCCACCTCGCGCAAACGCTGCGGCGTGGCAGCAGCCAGCGTAGTATTTACCAGCGTGGGGGTCCAGCGCTGGCAACCAAAGCCGTTGTAGTACCACAGCCCTAGCTGTTGGCCAGGCGTGGTCGAACAGTTGGGTACTTCTACCACATTATTGCCAGTAGCCGAAGTGAAGATATAGTCCCCGTTGCTAGCCCGTTCGAGGACGTATTGCTGGCACACGAGGCCGTTGGCAGCGAAGAGCTGGAGCTTGGTGCCCGCGTCGGGCAGGCAGTTGATAACATCTACGGCAAGGCCACCAAGCGCGCTGGTAATTTTATACGCCCCCGCTCCTACCGGCGTCATGTCCCACTGCTGGCAGGTGAGGCCACTGGCCGTGCCCTGACTCACCATCTGGCCCGATACACCGGTGCAGCCCCAGGCATCCCACACGAGGCCGCTGTTTTGGTTGGTGATGGTGTAGCGGCCGGCCGGTAGCCAGTCGCGGCTTACGGTGGGCCAGCCGGTGGTGCCCCACGTCAGCTTGGCTAGGCCTAGCTTGGGCGCGCCGTTGTCGTAGCCGTCGTAGTAGTGGTGGCTGAAATACGTGACACCATTCTCCGCAAAGACGCCAGCATGGCCTGGCCCAACAAAGCGGCCTTCGCGGCTCAGCAGCGTAGTGCCACCGTTGGCGTTCAAGTCCTGGCCCGCCTGGTCAAGGAATGGGCCAGTAGGGCTGGCCGAGCGCCCCACCTGGATGTAGTAGGTGCTGCTTACGCCGTTGCAGCACGTGCCACGGTTCACAAACAGGTAGTAGTAGCCGCTATTGTAAGCCACGTACGCGGCCTCCACGCCCCCATTTGCCACCGTAAACTGGTTGGCCACGTTGAGCGGCTTGCCGGTGGTAGCGTCGAGCTGCGTGATGCGGATGCCGCCGAAGTACGAGCCGTAGATAAACCAGAGGTTGTTGCTGGCATCGGTATACACCGCGGGGTCGATGGCGTTGGCTACGCTGGTGGCATTGCTCGAAAGCACCTCGCCCTGGTCGGTCCACTTGTAAGCGGGGTCGGCGGGGTCGAGCGTGGGGTTGGTGGCCAGCCCAATAGCCGACACCTTGGAGCCAAACGTGGAGCACGAGTAGTATAAGTAATACTTCCCATTCATAAACTTGCACTCGGGCGCCCAAAAGGTACCCGCGAAGCCCGGCACTTTCCCATTAATCCAGCTGGGGTAGGCCGTTTTGGTGTACACCGAGCGCACGTCGGTCCAGTTGATAAGGTCGGTGGAGGACTTGCAGGCAATGCCATCGCCGGTGCCAAACACCCAGTATTTAGTACCGCTTTTGATAATCGTAGACGGGTCGTGGATGCCAAGGGCGCCTTGCAGCGCGTAGGCTGGCGTAACCAGCCAACTCGCTTGCAGCAGCACCACCCAAGCCAAGCACCGGGCACGCAAGAGTACAGAAATTAGCATAAACTGGGTGGGAGAAGGTGGGCAGTACACATCATTGGCCGCCACTCCGCCTCAAAGAGGGGGGTAGCGGCCAATGTTGCCTAGTTAATAGCCAGGGTTCTGCTTGATATTCGCGTCGAGGTCGATATCAGTCTGCGGAATGGGCAGCAACTTCGATTTGCCCAGCACGAAGTTGGTAAAATCGGGGTCTCGGGCAATCAGGTAGTTCAAGCCAGCTTGATTGTCAAGCAAGCCCCAGCGGTTGATATCAAACCAGCGCTGGCCTTCACCCGCTAGTTCGCGGGCGCGCTCATCGCGCATGTAGAGGCGCAGGCTAGTTTGGTTGTAGCTAGCGGCTACTATCGGGGACAAGCCCACGCGCAGGCGCACCTGGTTGACGAGCGGCACGGCCGCGGCCGTCTGCCCAAGCTCGTTTAGCGCTTCGGCTTGCAGCAGAAGCACATCGGCGTAACGAATAACGCGGAAGTTGATGCCTGATGTGAAGTTTTCGGGCGAGGTGCGGGTGCGGTCATTCAGGTACTTGCGCCAGTATTGCTGGCTAGGGTTGTAGCCTAGCTCCGTGAAGGTTTTGCCATAAAAGCGGTCAGGATTTAGCGAGCTAATAATTGAAACATCGCGCCGCGGGTCAATTAGGTGCTTCTTGGTGCTGCCGGGAGCAAAGGCTACCGTCGAGTCGGTGTAGGCGGCCGTGAGCCACTGGCGAGGCTGCACGTCGGAATACGAGTAAACGGGCGGACCAAAGAAGTTTGGTCGGTCATACCCCTCTGAAGCGGATGCATTGTCTTGGCCCTGGCCTACATCGAGTGGCGTACCCGTGTACTGCACTTCGAATACCGACTCGCTGTTGTTCTCGGTAGTTTCTAAGAAGTTGTCGAGGTAGTTGGGCGTCAGTGAATACTTATTTGAGGAGATAATCCCCGCAAATAGCGTCGAAGCTTCCTGGTACTTGTGCTGCTGCATGTACATCTTGGCCAGCAAGGCCTGCGCAGCACCTTTGGTGGCACGGCCTAGGTCGGAGGCAGCGTAGGTCACCGGCAGGTCCGGAATGGCCGCCAACAAGTCGGTAATTACCTGGGCTTCTACCTCAGCCTGAGTTACCTGTTTGACGCGCGTAGTAACGGTTGGCTCTTCGATAATCAGCGGAATATTGCCGAAAAACGAAGCCATGTCAAAGTACATCAGCGCCCGCACAAAGCGCGCCTCGGCCACATACTGCGCCTTCAGCGTAGCATCCATCGTGATGCTCGGAATGTGGTTCAGCGCCTGGTTGGTGCGGTAGATAGTACGGTAATAATCATTCCAGGCAAAAGCCGAGATGAAAAAGTTGTTATTAGCCTGAATAAAGCGCGTAAATACGGCCAGCTCTACAAAAGGGCTCTGGCTGTACGACTCATCGGAGCGCGCCGTAATAAACTGCCACGAGTGACCATAGCAGGCGTATTGCTGCACCCCCGAGTAGCAGGCAATGATGCCGCGGTTAGCATCATCGGCCGTAAGCCAGAACTGCGACACCGAAAGCGTATTGGGATTGGTTTGCTCCAGCAAGTCTTTTTTGCAGCTAGTAGCACCCAGCAGGCTGCCGGCCAGCAAAAGGGTAAATATTTTGTGGGATTTCATAAAAGAAGCACGTAATGGCGGGTGATTGTGGGTGCAGCTGCTGGCCGCACCCACCAACAACTCTTAGAAAGTGGCCTGAATACCTCCAGTGAAGGTGCGCACGTTGGGGTAGGCGCTGTTGTCAATGCCGCGGCCGAAATAACCCGTACCCGTAATCTCTGGGTCATAGCCCGAGTACTTAGTGAAGGTCACGATATTGCGGCCCGTTACGTATACACGCAGGCTGCCGATAGCAGGTGCCCAGCCTAACAAATTTTTGCCAAAGGTGTAGCCTAGCTGCACGTTTTTCAGGCGGAGGTAAGCACCATCTTCAAGCCAGCGCGTGGTGTTGTAAAGCGAGTTTTGCGAGGCAGCCAGGGCAAGGTTGGGGTTGGCGCTACCGCCTTGCAACAGGCGCGGCACCGAGTTTGAGCGGTTGTCGGGCGTCCAGGGCTGCACGTTCAACTCGTAGTTGTTCGGGCCAGTATAGCTTTCGAGGGCCACCTTCGCATTATTATAAATCTTGTTGCCACTCACACCCTGAGCAAAGATGGATAAGTCAAAGCCTTTGTAGCCGAAGCTCATGTTCAGGCCATATTGCAGGGTAGGGAAAGCCGATCCTATGTGTATGCGGTCGCTGTTGTCAATTTTGCCGTCCCCATTGGTATCGGTGTACTTCACGTCGCCAGCCGAGGCGTAGGGTTGAATGACCGTGCCAGCCGAGTTTTTGTAGTTGGCCACTTCATCTTGCGACTGGAAGATGCCTGCCATCGGAATCAGGAAAAACTGACCTAGTGAGGTACCCACGCTTGAGCTAGTCAAAAGCTGGCCGTCTACCAGCGTCTGGCCTTCGTTTGGCAGCGCCAATACGCGGTTCCGTAGTGTGGTCAGGTTGCCATTGATGCTGTAGCTAAAGCCACTCTTGGTAATGTTCTGGTAGCCCAGCGCCAACTCGAAGCCCCGGTTTTCGATGTTACCAGCATTTTGGAATACTGGACCAAAGTTGCCGGTGTAGATGGGCACTACTACTGGTGCCAGCGCCTTGCGCGTCTCCGAGATGTAGTAATCAGCAGTCAGCGTTAAGTGATTGTTCAGGAAAGCAGCATCTAGACCAACATCCTTTGTATGCCGCTCCTCCCACTGCAAGCCCGGGCTGGCCAGCACCGTCTGTGAGCGACCGTTGGTGATTACCTGGCCGCTACCCAGCACGTAGTTCACGTTCTGATTAATGTTGGGGGTAGGTAGATAGGCTCCGTAATAATCGCCCGTCAATTGATCATTACCAATGATGCCGTAACTGGCACGCACCTTCAAGTTATTTATAGCCGGTACGGCGTTCTTAAAGAACTCCTCCTCGCTGATACGGTAGCCCAACGAGCCCGCGCCGAAATTACCGTAACGGTTTTCCTCAACGAAGCGCGACGAGCCATCGCGCCGGAAGCTGCCCGACACCAAGTAGCGATTCTTGTAATCGTAGGTAGCCTGCGAGAAGTACGAGCGATTAGTAATAAGACCTTCAGTACCCGTTACGACGCCTACCGTTTGGCCAGCGCTAAGCTGGAAATAATACTGTGGATTCGATGTAAAGCCTTGCGTCTGAGCGCTGGTATTATGGAAATTCGTATATCGCTCCGAGTAGCCGCCCAGCACATTTATGTGGTGGTCACCGAATGTTTTATTGAAAGTCAGCGTGTTCTCGGCCATCAGAAACACGTCGTATCCTTGATACTCACTCAGCGACGAGGTATTTATCTGCGTATTCTGACGCAGAATACCTAGCTGCTGAGCGTCGGCATTGCTATAAGTGTGGCCATCCATGGCCAAGTTCAGCCGATAGGTCAGGAAGTCGAAGATGGAATAATCCATCGTGATGTTGCCTGCCAAGCGATTATCTGACTGCGTGCGGCGCAGTAGCTGCTGGGCTCCAATGGGGTTGGTAGCAAAGGTGTTGAGCGTAGTCGAGCCCGTGCCAAAGCCGCCTAGGTTGTTCGGGTCATACACGGGAATGCTAGGCAGCATCGTGAGCACATCGATGAATGGCAGGCCATTCAGCAATATCACATTCAAGTGCGTCAATTGAGCATTCTCTTGGAAGCGGAATCGCCCCTTTGTCATACCTGAGTTAAGGCGCAGGCTGTAGCGCTTGAAGTCAGGGCCCTTCACGATGCCTTGCTGGTGGAAGTACTCCCCCGAAATCAGGTAGTTGCTCCCAGCATTTTCACCGGTTGTGCCACCTGAGAAATTTACGTTGTAGTTCTCTACCCGGCCAGTTTGGAAAAACTCTTTTTGCCAATCGGTATCGACAGCAGGATTAAAGGCGCCACCCGGACCTTTCACGGCGCCTGCCAAGCTATTCTGGCCTGGGGTAAGCGGGTTAATACCCGCATTGGCGTACGCCTGCACTGCCCGGTCAGCCCACTGGCTGGCATTAGTTAACTGATAACGCTTCGAAACATTATCTATTCCAGCATAAGCATTGATGCCGATGGTAGGAACACCAGCTTTACCTCGCTTCGTGGTTATCTGCACTACACCGTTGGCTCCACGAGCACCGTAAATAGCCGTTGAGGACGCATCCTTCAGAACGTTGAGGGTAGCAACGTCATTCGGGTTCAAGTCCCGAATATTATCGGTCCAGAGGCCATCAATCACATAAAGTGGCGCGCTGTTGCTATTACCTGCGCTGCCTGGGCCCCGAATAACGATAACTGGCGCATCGCCTGGCCCACCCGAGCCAGTTACCTGCACCCCTGCTACCTGACCCTGGATAGCCTGCGTAATAGTGGGTACCGGCTGCTTGGTAACCTCTTTCACGTCGACTGCTGCTACGGCGCTACTCACGTTTTGGCGGTCTTGAGCCAGGTAGCCTACTACTACTACATCGCTTAGCGAGCGGCTATCGGGAGCTAAGGCCACGTCTACCGTGGCCCGGTCGCCCACTACTACTTCCTGGCTGGCGTAGCCAATGTAGGAAAACACCAGCGTGGCACCAGCCGGCGCGTCGATGGTGTAGCGGCCATCAGCATTGGTGGCGGTGCCCACATTGGTACCTTTCACGAGCACGTTGACGCCAGGTAGGCCTACCCCCTTTTCATCTACGATGCGGCCGCTAACGGGACCAGCGGCCAAGGCTAGGTGAGTTGTTTCGGTAGTAGCCAGGCTGTGAGCCAGCAGGGGCTGTAAGGGAAGGCAACTGAGAGCGGCGGGCACCAGGAGCCGCCCCATCTTGGGTACTGACTTTCTCATACGTGAGAAGGAATTGGGTGGGAAAAGTGAATACTACCTAGGTGATACGCACACAATCGATTGTGTGAGCTGACTAAAAAAAACGCCATCACTTACCAAACCGGCTTGCAAGTGCGCGGCTACTATGATGTCGTATCAAATCAGTAGACAATATTAGCCTCCGTTTCAAGAATTAACAAAAAGAAAATTTCCATTGAAGGTAAGACCCAACCAAAAGATCTATTGCAAACGATTGCGGCACGCTTTTGCAACACTATTCCAACCAAAAAAATATTATCCTGAGTGCTTAACCGCACACATTAA
This sequence comes from uncultured Hymenobacter sp., assembly GCA_964652535.1. Lineage (GTDB taxonomy): Bacteria > Bacteroidota > Bacteroidia > Cytophagales > Hymenobacteraceae > Hymenobacter. The sequence continues at coordinate 10,426 of CAZZDR010000088.1, forward strand.
CGATTGTGTAATTGAGAAGAAACTTAGTTTTAGCGGTGGGCCTAGTCTTTAAAACCAGCCAAAAAAAGCCCCCTACCCCACCTGGTTAGGCGGAATAGGGGGGTAGGGGGTTGCCCACTAAGTAGGCAGGCTGATTACTGAGAAGCCAGTAGCAACTACTTGGCTACTGGCACCAGGGGTGGCACCTTGCTCTCGGCGTGCTCGCCGCGCACGAGGCGCGAGTAGAGCGAAATTTCCTGGTCGAAAAGGAAGCGTAACAGCACTTTGGTGTAGCTGGTGTGGTGTTCGAGCGGCTCGTAGAACTCGGGGGCAAGCTTACGCAGCTCGGGCAGCTTATTCCAGGGCACGCCGGGCAGGTCGTGGTGCTCGTTGTGGTAGCCGATGTTGAGGTGCACGCCGTTGAGACGGCCGTAGTACGACGTGGTTTCCTGCTCGGGGTTCAGTACAAGGTAGTGCTCCTGAATCCAGCGGGCGCCCACCGGATGCAGGCTCACCGAAAACCAGAAACTGAAGAACAAATACAGGAAAGCCGACGGCCCCAGCCACAGGTACATGCCCAAGTTGAAGGCGACTTGCGCGGCCCAGTTGGCGGCGATATACTTATCAAATGGCACTACGCTACGGCAGCGGAAGGTGCGTACGAGTTGAAAAATTGGGAAGAAGAATAGCCAGATAGCCTTGCCAATGGCGTAGTGCTGAATGAGTTTGGCTTCGTAGTGGTCGGGTAGGTCGGCGTCGTGCTCAAAGTGCCCCAGCGCCGAGTGGTGCTTGAGGTGGTACTTGCGAAAGCTCATGGCCGTCGGAAGTACCATCGGCAGGTTGGCCGCGATGCCCACGGCCGCGTTGGCCCACTGTCCCTTAAAAACCAGGTTGTGCGTGGCCTCGTGCACAATTACAAACAAGGTGTGGCACACAAAGGCGCCGAGCACGTAAGAAGCTAGCAGCGACCAATACCAGGCGTGCCCATGCAGCAGGTACGTCATGGCCACTTGCAGGGCTACGCAGCCCGCCGTGATAAGGGCCGTGGTGGCGTTGCGGGTCATAAGGCGCTTCACCTCGGGGTGGGCCTTGAGCAGCTGGCGGGCGCGCACGTGGTGCGATACCGGCTCGGCTGTTGGGATATAGGCAGTAGGGGCAACAGCCATAAGGAATAAAAAAGGAACTAGCGAAGACAACGCTAGGCTACGAAGGTAGCCTTTTCCGGTCAACGCCCCCTAACAGCACAGGGGGCCTACCCGTTCCTACCCCGGCTCCGGCGCCTTGATGCGCGGGTCGAAGGCGAAGTCTTCGTGGCCCACAATGCGCACCTGCCCAAAGTCGGGGTGGCGGGTATTGAGCACGTAGTTATGCTCATGGGCGATGATGGACGAAGGCACCCGCAGCACGGCCGCCCCCTGCCGGCGGTACCAGTCGGCCCCCAGGGGCTGGCAACGAGCGTAGGCACTCGTTGACTGCCAGTTAGACGGCAGATCGGCCAAGGTTAATTCTTCTACTAGAAGCTCATCGGGTACGTTTATTCTGATGACTTTGAAGAGATTATTCAGCCCTTCGCCGCTGCGGTGCACCACGTTTTCGAGGCAGGCTAGCGCCCGGCTGCCAGCCGCGTAAATCACGAACTGCCCGCGCAGATTCCAGCGGCCGGGGTTGCCGGAAGCCACCAACTCACCGGCATATTTCGCCAGGCAGATGCGGTAAATTTCCACGTATTTTTTGTATTAAGCAGCGCGCTAGGCGAAGTCGCCATAGGCAATGCGGCTTACTTCTTCGGCCACCAGGTCGATACCGCCGCTCGTTTGGAGCAGAGCCAGCGGGGGCTGGTTGTCGAGGCCGTAGGCGGGCTTGCCCAGCCAGCGGCGGA
>CAZZDR010000089.1:0-5111 GCA_964652535.1 uncultured Hymenobacter sp.
AACGGCGACTTCGGCATCAAGCGCGTCCTCAATGTGCACCTGCAAAAAGACTCTCCTTATAATACGTATAAGTACGCTGGCCTACCCCCCGGGCCCATCAATTTGCCCAGCATCGCCAGCATCGACGCTGTGCTACATCCCGAGCAGAATGACTACCTGTATTTCTGCGCTAAAGATGATTTTAGCGGTTACCACGCCTTTGCTGCCAACCAGCAGCAGCACCTCGTAAATGCCCACCGCTACCAGGCCGCGCTCACGCAGGCCGGCATTCGGTAGGCAATTGAAAAGTAAAAGACCGTCATACTGAACTTGTCGAAACATCACGCCTGCTTATTCAGACGATGGAAGCGAGAGGGTTCGACAAGCTCAGTATGACAGCCTCTAAACTTAACTAGATTTATGTACCAAGCCGATATTCAAATCCGCGTGCGCTACGCCGAAACCGACCAGATGGGCTACGTCTACCACGGCAACTACGCGGCGTACTTTGAGGTGGCACGCACCGAGTCATTTCGCCAGCTCGGCATTCGCTACAAAGATCTGGAAGGGCAGGGGGTAGGGATGCCGGTGGGCGAGCTGCAAACGCGCTTTCGCCGCCCGGCCCGCTACGACGACCTACTTACCATTCGGGTGCTACTACGCGAGTTGGCCGAAGGCTCACGGGTCAAGTTTGAGTACGAGATTCGCAACGAGGCCAGCGAACTGCTTACTGAAGGTTATACGCTCATGGTATTTGTCAGCACCGCTACCGGCCGGCCGGTGCCCATCCCCGACAGCGTGCGCGAGAAGTTAGCCCCCTTTTTTTCGGAGGGCGAGGACGGTAGCCCGCTCGGCAGCGGCCGGCCTACGCCCGGCCAGGCACCTGCGCCCGCAGCTTTTGGTAAATAGGTAGGGAAGTGAATGAGCAAGTGAAACCCCCTGAACTCATTTACTAACTCACCCAGTTGCTTATTTACGCCGCTACACACTTACTGCATGCTCGCTCCCCCCGCCCGTCGCCGCACTACCTTGCCCGATGTGCGCCGCCACCGCGCCTATCGCACGCTTATGGCGTGGGGCAAGCGCCGCCGGTTGCGCGGAGGGCATGTATCGCTTTACGATGTGGGCGAGCGCGTGCTACACGAGCTGCGCCTCGACTCGCTCGAAAAGCGCGCTGCCTATATGGCCTTCAACCTCACGCTGGCGCTATTTCCGACCATTATCTTCCTGTTTACGCTTATCCCTTACATTCCAGTACCGAGCCTCGACCTAGACATTCTGCAGTTTCTGGCCGACATCATGCCCCACGAGCTGTACTCTGCCACGGCTGGCACTATCGAGGACATTGTGCGCATTCCACACGGCGGGTTGCTCTCATTCGGCTTCGTGACGGCTTTAGTGCTATCCAGCAATGGCATCATGGCGCTGCTCGATGCGTTTGAGAAAAAATACCCGTGGTTTAAACACCGAGGTTATTTCCACAAACGTTTGATTGCTACCTGGCTAACTTTTATCCTGGCCCTGATTCTAATGCTTTCGATTGCGGGTATATTCTTCGGTACCTTCATCATCGATGCCTTGGTGTTCTACGAAGTAGTGCCCGAAAGCTCCACCGAGTTCATGATTTTGGTGTTGCGTTACGGCTCGCTTATCGGCCTGTTTTTAACTACTACCTGCGTCATCTACTACTTCGTGCCGCCTGTGCACGATAAGTGGCCTTTTGTGTCGGTAGGTGCGCTGGTAGCCACGCTGCTCATCTTTCTGGTCTCTTTCCTGTTCACGCTCTACGTGCGCATCTTCAACTCCTACAACCACTTCTATGGCTCCATCGGAGCGCTGGTAGGCTTTATGGTGTGGCTAGAGTTTGTGTGCATGACACTTATCATTGGCTTCGAAGTAAACGTGAGTATTGATGCTGTAACTGGCCGCTTAGACTTAGGCGCAAGCGAGAAGCACTGATTGATTATACTGGATATGAGTAGGTTAAGTCTAAAGGAAAGAAAATTTAGCTCCTAGTAGTTTGTCTTTAGCCATTGCGTCCCTACTTTTGCAGCCCCAACCACTCATTTGGGACCTTTAGAGAGGTGGCAGAGTGGTCGAATGCGACGGATTCGAAATCCGTTATACCTGCAAGGGTATCGGGGGTTCGAATCCCCCCCTCTCTGCGAAATGGTGAGATAGTAGTTTGGTGAAGTGGCTTCCACTCTTCGCCAAGTTGCCATTTTACCATTTCATTTTTTAGAGAAGTGGCAGAGTGGTCGATTGCGGCGGTCTTGAAAACCGCTGACTGTAACAGGTCCGGGGGTTCGAATCCCTCCTTCTCTGCAGCAAGCCCCGTTTCCTATGTGGAAGCGGGGCTTTCGCTTTTTCTGGCCTTTACTTGTGAACAGGGGGATAGGGAATCAGAAGCCAGTTTACTTAAGCAAACAGTGCGGGGCAAGCAGGGTGTAGCAGTAGCGCCTTGACCATAAGAGCTCTACCTCGGCTTACCCATCACGGCTACACCAAGTGTTGCAAAGAATACTTTTTTTTCTGGCTAAATCACCTGCTTTTCGCTTAGCAATGCTCGGTTGAGGCATTGCTATTGACCTAGGTAGGGTTAAAGGAATCTCGGCTAAATAAATAATTCATAATCAGGAGTTTATACTTAGTGTGTGCAAGTTCTTTGTGTTTTATTATATATAAAAATCTAAATAATTACTTAATCACTTTTTAACTATTTCAATAGCCTGGTTTAGCACGTGTAAGATTATGTGATTCGGGTATTAGTAAAAAAATGCACCTGTATCTTCGCCACAGGACGCCCTTTAGCTAATTAATTTTAATTAATTCAAGATATAAGCTGTCTTTTTGCTCATTTAAATTTCATCAAACTTCTAGCTAAATTTCTTATGTGTGTCGGTAAGAATTTTAATAATATAAAATATCGTATTCTTGTTTTATAACTAAAGACAGAAATAATTTATAACATACTTTTTCTCTAGCTACTCCATTTTTTATATTAAATTAAATGACAACATTTTTAACTAGTAAGAAGCACCTGCTTTTAGCACTCGGGTTTCTGAAATTAAGCGCCGGATTGGCGCAGGTAGCCCCTGTTGCTACGGCTACTACTAGCGGCAAGATCCCGATTGATGCTGCCCGTTGGTACGCACAGAGCAACTCGCCCAACAATATCACGGCGCTGTTTGACGGCTCCGTTACGACGGGCTCTATTACGGGCTGGGGCAAGCTTATACCTTCGTACGACACGTACTACACCTTCCAGCCCGGCGAGGCGATGAGCATCGAGAGCATTCGCTTCTACGATGGGGGTAGCAACAATACGGGTGACCCGATGACTATTTCAGTCATCACTAATGCAGGTCAGCGCATCGCCATCGGCAAGTACCTAGGGGGGCACAACTATAGCTGGGAAGGCCCAAACCCCAGCGACCTCTACAACTTCAAACTGCCGGCGCCTGTCAGCAATATTCGGTCGCTGGTTATTACAGCTACCTGGGGATATCCCACTGAATTAGAGCTTTATGGTACGTACATAGCTGGTACGCCACTGCCCACCACCGACCAAACTGGTGTTGCCGTGCAGAAAAAAATCAAGCTAGGACAAGAAATGGGTGTGAACGGGTTTGAGTGGAACGTGGAAAACCCAGCTAGCCCAAGTGAGGTAGAAGCTAGCCGCCTGGCGGCCGTAAAGCACTTCACGGGCTTCCGGCACTATATGGACTGGAGCAAGGTGGAATCGACCGAAGGTAGCTTTACCTATAATCCCGTGCATAGTGGCGGCTGGAACTACGACGTGATGTACCAGCGCCTCAAGGCGGAAGGCGTAGAAGTGTTGGCCTGCCTACAGAGCATGCCTGACTGGATGCTAGCCTCATACCCTAGTGCCGACCGCGATGCCGAAGACGTGCCCGTGCGCTACGGCCGCGATTTCAGTGACCCAAACTCGTACATCGAGCAGGCGCGGGTAGCGTTTCAATACGTGGCCCGCTACGGCGCTAACATGAACGTGAACCCGGCCTTGCTACGTGTCGATACCAGCATCCGCTGGTTTGGTGACCCGGCCAACCAAATTAAAATCGGCCTTGGTTACGTCAAGTACATCGAGTGTGGTAATGAGCGCGATAAGTGGTGGAAGGGTCGTAAGGCATACCAGACTGGTTTTGAGTACGCCGCCAACCTATCGGCTTTTTACGACGGCAACAAAAACACGATGGGAGCGGGCGTAGGTGTAAAGAATGCCGACCCCAGCATCCAGGTGGTGATGGCGGGCCTGGCCTCGCCCAACCCGGACTACGTGCGGGGTATGATTGACTGGTGCCGCCAAAACCGGGGCCTTAAGGCCGATGGTACCGTGAACTTATGCTGGGATGTAATCAATTACCACCTGTATTCAAACGACGCCAGCACGTCGCAAAACGGTAACTCTACCCGCGGCTCAGCGCCCGAAGTGTCGAACGCCGGCCAGGTAGCGCAGGCCTTTGTTAAGATGGCCTACCAGTACGCCAACAATATGCCGGTATGGGTAACCGAAACGGGCTACGACCTCAACCAGGGTAGCCCGCTGAAAGCCATTGCCGTTGGTAACCGGTCGGTGCAGCAAACCGAAGCCGACTGGACACTGCGGACAGCCTTATTATACGCCCGTTGGGGGGTAGAGCGCACGTTCTTCTACCAGCTTTACGACGACAACCCAACCAATCCTATCCAGTTTGGCTCGTCGGGCCTTATCAATTCTGATTTTTCGGCGCGGCCCGCTGCGACCTTCTTGCGGCAGGCCAACGCCCTGCTGGGCTCCTACGTGTACACCGGCACCATCAGCAGCGACCCGCTTGTGGACCGCTATGAGGCTAACGGCAAGACTTATTATGCACTGGTTGTGCCCGACGAAAAAGGTCGCACTGCCTCTTATACGCTTGACCTGGGCACTGCCGACTCGGCTCGTATATACCAGCCACAGGAAGGCCGCACGGCCATGCTAGCTAGCCGCGTGAAAACGCAGGGTGGCAAAGTGACCCTCAACGTAACTGAAACGCCGCAGTTTGTAATGGCTGGCGGTGGCACCGCGACGACGACACCCACGGCGACAGCGTGCTCGGGCACGGGCTCGATTGGCTGGGAACAGTGGA
>CAZZDR010000089.1:5211-12256 GCA_964652535.1 uncultured Hymenobacter sp.
GTAGCGGGCGCTAAGGCCGAGAGCGGTGCTACCCTCTTGACTGACAATCTGCTGGATGTGTATCCTAATCCTTTCACCAACCAAACAACGGTGGAATTCACCTTGCTGGCAGCGGGCCCAGCTAAGCTGTCCGTTTACGACACGCGCAACCAGCTTGTGCAGCTCGTCTACAACGGCCAGGCCGAGGCCGGCGTGCGCAAGCAATTCACGCTCGCTGGTGCCGGCCTACCCCCCGGCGTCTATTTACTTCAGCTAGTGACGGGTAGCAACGTCATCACCAAAAAGCTGCTGCGCGCCGACTAATCGCGCCAACTCCAACGAAAAAGGCCCCGTTTCCAAATTTGGAAACGGGGCCTTTTTGCTCTATTTACAAGCGGCTAGGCTAAGTCAATTCGTTGTAAGGAATGATGACGAAGCGTTGTTTTTGATAAACCAACGCCAGCGAAGCGATGCCATCCTGCTGCCAATCGGCCACCAAGGGCATTCCCTGCCGAATTAAAACCTTGATTATCTCCGGAATTTCGCTCAGGAGCGACTCCGTCATGTGCTGCAACGTTGCCTCTTCTTGGGCTATTTCTTCGGTAGCCTCGTGCAGGCGGCGCTCATGCGCGCTGGCTGCCAACACATTGGCTACTGTTAGGGTGCGCTGCCCCGGCGCTAGCGGCACCGGATTGTGCGCCAGAGCCTCCGTCAGTTTTTCTTGTAGGTAAGATAATTTCCGTTGCGTATACACTACACCGTGCATGTGGCGGGCAAGCTGTTCTTGGTCCATAAGGAGGGGGTAGGGCTGCCCAAAATCGTGAGGCATGCTATGCGGAGCGCTGCTACGGCCGGAGGGCGTGCGACGCAACTGTAGCTGCTACTGGTCCCATGCCGCCATGTGCTGCATAAAAAGCCTTGATAGCAGTTTCCAGCCCCATCCGGTCATGCAAGTCAATGACTGCAAATATGTCTTGCGCCAGCGGCGCGGCTAGCGCGCTAAGCCGGCAGCTAGCTACACCTCGCGGATGCTCGATAAAAAGCCGGGCACCATCGCGGGCTTCGTGGTCAAATAGGTAGTGCCACTGCTGGCTAAAGCTGGTCTGGCTCAGGCGCAAGGCCTGGCGGATAGGGGCAAAGCCAAGGCTTCGCAGGTAGGTGTCGGTCATGATAGCAGGGACAGTTGTCCTTTGCCATCTTTTACGAATAATCTTATTACTACGTTATTATCCTGCTTTAAATCAATTTATTAATTTTATTAGATTGAGGAATTATCGTATAAGAAGAGCGTAGAGAGCTAGTGCTGCTACCCACATGCAGTAGCCTGGCTCATTTTTAAGCACCGCAGGGGGGTAGGCAGCCCGGGTGTCAGGTGCCCGCTGGCGCCCGCTGGCTCCGGCCCACTTACCCGGCCAGCCGCGGCAAAATCGGAGACCTTTGCCTTACTTTGCCGCTCACCCTTCCTGGTTCTAATGGCTAAATCTGCTGCGTCTGCCCCGGCTACCTTACCCACCAAGCCCACCGCTCGCCCCAAAGTGGCCCGCGCCAAAACGGCCGCGGCGAAGCCCCCAGTTGTGGAAGAGTTGCCGCCCGACCGGCTCAACCTCATCGCCCAGGGGCTACGCGAAAAATCGAGCGCCAAGCAGGCTATTTTTCGGGCTACGCAGGCGGCGTTCACGCTGCTGCGCCAGGTATCGCAGCAACTGTGCCTCGAACTGACGCAGAAAGTAACCGCCGACACTGATGCCAGTGTAAAGATTGAATGCCAGCCGATTAACGAGATGGAGTTTCACATTCGCTTTTCCGGCGACTTGCTAGTCTTCATCATGCACTCTAACATCGTTACGTTTCCCGACGACTCTAGGCTGCTGAACACGCCCTACGTAGAGGCCGATTTTCGGCGGCGCTTTTTCGGGCACATCATGGCTTACAACTTTATGGCCGATAGCATCCGTTACCAGCGCCTAAACGACCCTGGCTACTTGTTAGGTCGTTTGCTCATCAACATCGACAGCCATTATTTTCTAGAAGGCGTGAAGCAGCTCGAACTGCCTGACCACGACATGAGCGCCAGCACTGTCACGGCCGAGTCGTTGCGTCTGTTCGTCGAAAGCGCTATGATTGCGGCCGTCAATAACGACCTCATTGCCCCGCCACTCGACGATATTCAGAAAATAAATGTCAAGCAAAAGCTCGAAAACCAGCAAGTTAGCCGTGGTAGTAAAGTCGGCTTCAGCTTCTCGCACCAGCAGCATTTATAGACTTTGGATTCAGCCAAATTTTTAGGCTGATTTCTAGCTTCCAATCAAAAAGGCGGCCCATCTGGGTCGCCTTTTTGATTGGAAGCTAGTTATAACAAGCGAAACTTCAGCTTGTGTATTGATTACAAAATCCGGCTGAATCTATAGTTCAGACACCGGCGCCGTAGCCCACGCGCTGCCGCACCTTGGCCAATACACCCGCGCCGTATTCCTGCGCCCGCCTCGCCCCGATAGCCAACTGTGCGTCAATCTCGGGCAAGTTGTTCATGTAAAAAGTAAATAGTTCACGCTCAGTCGAGAAGCGTTGCAGAATCAGCTCGTAAAGCGCCTGTTTGGCGTGGCCGTAGCCGTAGCCACCGGCCTCGTAACGCTGGCGCATATCGGCCGTTTCGGTGGGGGTAGCCAGCAGCGAGTAGAGCTTGAATGTGGTGTCAGTGTCGGGGTTTTTGGGCTCCTCGAGAGCTGTACTGCTCGAAACGATGGTCTTGATGGTTTTCAACAGCTCTTTTTCGGGAGCAAACACGTCAATGATATTGCCGTAGCTTTTGCTCATCTTCGCGCCATCGGTACCAGGGATGGTCATTAGCTCGGTATCAACGCGGGCCTGCGGCTCTACCAGCGTATCGCCGTAGCGGCTGTTGAAGGCGTGGGCAATGTCGCGGGCTATTTCGAGGTGCTGAATCTGGTCTTTGCCCACGGGCACCACTTCGGCGTCGTAGAGCAAAATGTCAGCCGCCATCAGCACTGGGTACGTAAAGAGACCGGCGTTCACGTCCGAAAGCTTGTCGCTCTTATCCTTGAAGCTATGTGCGTTAGCCAGCATGGGGTAGGGCGTGAAACATGACAGATACCAAGTTAGCTCCGTTACCTGCGGCACGTCCGACTGCCGGTAAAACAGGTTTTTTTCGGTATCGAAGCCGCAGGCCAGCCAGGCCGCCGCTACGGCGTAGGTGTTGGCGCGCAGCAGCGCGGGGTCACGCACGGTCGTAAGCGAATGCAAATCGGCAATGAAATACAGCGACTCATTGGCTGGGTTTTTCGACAGCTCGATGGCGGGTAGGATGGCGCCAAGTAGGTTGCCGAGGTGCGGCCGGCCGGTGCTTTGGATCCCAGTAAGAATGCGAGACATGGAAAATACTTAATTAATCGACCCCAAAAGGTGATATTGGTTTGGGTCTAACGAAAGGCTGATTAACGTTAAGCGCATGGATGAGAGCAGGCAATTCATCAAGGCCAACGGCACCATCATTCAGCAGCGTTAGCAAATCAGAACGCTTAGCTAAGTAAGGAGTTAAAAGGTCACGAAAACGCTTGCCTTTCCCTGTATAGGCGCTTACAGGAATAGTAACGGCAGTATCTTGAGAAGCTTCCTGTAATAGGTATGCGGTGAGACTGCTAGCCATGCCGGGCGCCCCCACTGTGTAAGCATAGCGCATGATAGAAATTGCTCCACTATCAAGTAATTCAACAAAAACCTTTTCTTGTTGAACCCGGCTACCAAAACCAACTTTAGTGCGAAACCCCTGTGCGGTAGTGTAGCGCCGGGAACCAATACGAATACTATATACTTCGTCAGGGCTGTAACGAACAGTTTTCCCCTGACCGTCTTTTGCCACTAGTTCTTTGGCGAATAGTTTGATTTTGGCTGGATAAGAAATCAATCTATTATCAGCTAATACATAGCTACCAACCTCCATATCTGTCCCAAATAAGCCGGCATTAGATTGCGCATTAGCCATTAATGTAGCAGCGTAAAATAGGATACTCGTTAGTACTTTTTCTCTCATAACAATAGTGATAGAACTTTTATACGCTGTTATTAATAAAGGCTTCTTCTTGCAGCTCGGCTGTTTCGGCCGGCCCTAAATAGCGGTCAATAGCATAATGTGCTAAGTAGAGCAGAGGTGTGAGCAAGATAGCTGCGGCAAATTTGTACCAATAATTAAACCGAGCTACTTCAAATACCTGCGTCAGCGACCAATTGCCGAATACATAAAACGCCACATACAGCACCACGAAGCTGTCGACGAGCTGCGAAACGAGTGTTGAGCCCGTAGCCCGCAGCCAGATAAACTGGCTGCCTGTGACGCGCCGAAACAGCTGAAACACGCTTGCATCTAGCACCTGCCCGATGATAAAGGCCACCAACGAGCCGACAATAATGCCTAGCCCTTGCCGAAAAATACTCTGGTAGGCAAACTCTATGTTGAAGGGCCGGCCCTGCGCGTCCGTCTTGTTCAGGTCGAGCCAAAAGTCGGCGGGCGCTAGCTTGGTAGTGCCCAGAATAACTAGGAAGGCGTACAGAATAAGCCCCACCGTGAGAAAGGTGATGCGCAGCACACCCTTGCGCCCAAAGTACTCATTAATAACATCGGTGGTGATGAACACCACTGGCCATACCAGCACCCCAGCCGTGAGGTTGCCGCTGAGCCCGAAGGTCTTTTCAACCGAGAAAATCTTCACGCCTATAATCTCGGCCAGCAGCGCATTCACCAGAAATATGCCGCTGAGTACAAGGTAAAGCTGCTGCTTTTTGTGAGCGTGGGTAGCCATTTGGTAGCTGGTAGCTACCAGCGGAAGGTTGGTAGCTTATAGGCAATTGCCAGTAGGATAAAGAAAATCGGTCTGCTAGGGAGCTACACGCTAACCACCAAGCCTTCGGTAGCCAATTCCGTCCACTGAAAAACATCCTGAGCTTCCTGCAAATGCGCATCTAGCTGCTTGTAGCGCGACGAAAAATGCCCAATGAGCAGGCGGTGCGCATCGGCGGCGCGGGCCAATTCGGCCGCCTGTCGGGCAGTGCTGTGAAACGTGGTGGCCGCTCGCTCGCGCAGGTCATCCAGGAAGGTCGCTTCGTGGTACAGGAGGTCTACGCCCCGCACTAGTTCGGCCAAGTCGGGCTGATACACAGTATCGGAGCAGAAAGCGTAGCGGCGCGGCCACGCGGCCGGTACCGACACATCGGCGTGTACTACTGCGGGCCGGTTGGCAGCGGGGTCGGCGGGCAGGTCGTGGCCCTGGGCTAGCTGGCTTAGCTCGGTAGGTGTGAGGCCGGGGGGTAGGAGCTCCTTCACTAAGTTGGCCCGCCGAGGCTGCTCCTCAAATAGGTAGCCTGCGCACGGCACGCGGTGGCGCATGGGCAGCGACCACACCCGCACCAGCGCGTCTTCATACACCACTGCGTGCGCCTCGGTATCGATGGGCACAAACGTGATGGTAAAGCTGGGCTGCATCCGCGAGTGCAGAGCCTGGGTGGTGAGCACCATTTCCAAACCAGGCGGCCCTACCACCACGAGTGGCTCTTGGCGACCTTGCAAGCTTAGCGTGCTCAGCAGCCCAAACAGCCCGAAGTAGTGGTCACCATGCAGGTGAGAAATAAAAATGACCCGCAGTGAGCTGAGGCGGCGGCGGTGCTCCAGCAGCCGCAGCTGGGTGCCTTCGCCGCAGTCGACGAGGTAGCGGCCCTCGCCCACGGCCAGTAGTTGTGCGGTGGGGTGGCGGCCCACCATAGGAGTAGCCGAGCCGCTGCCCAGTATCTGAAGCTCGAATAGCATTATCAGCTGCTAGCTAGTAGCTGTTAGCTTTCTCGTAAGCGCTAACAGATGATGAAAAAAGCAGCCGTTAGATGCCCATACCAGCTTTTGCCTAACTGGCAAAAACTAGTAGCTGGCAGCTAACGGCTAACAGACCATTAAAAAACTATTCCTTGTCTGTCAGGTCGCGCTCAATGGCGTGCAAAAAAATGCGGTCGATACCTTCCTCCACCGTGGGCAGGATGTGCAGCACCGACTCCAGCTTGCTGATGGTAATGAGCTTGAGCACGTGGTCTTGTAGGCCGGTGAGCACCAGCAGGCCGCCCGTCGAGTTGCAGAGCCGGTTGGCAATAAGGATACTGCTGAGCCCCGACGAATCGGTGTATTTTACGTTTTGTAGGTCGAGTATCAGGTTGTTGCTACCCTCCGCGTTGAGCTTAACAAACTCCGATTTCAGGTCAGGCGCAACGGTGGTATCGAGCTTCTTTTCATCAATCGTGATGACGGTATAGCTCTCTTTCTTATCAATGGAGTACTTCATAAAGCCGCGGCGGGAGATGGAGAATTAAGTGCTGGGGGGCGAAGGTAGCGATAAAACGGAGAACCGGAAATGAGCGCTTGCCTTAAGCTTATCCTTAACTACTTGACCTATATCAATAGTTGCGCTCAGGGAGCTGCTGCTGTTTCTGGTCCCCCAAAGGTAAGCGTAGCCCACGTACTAAGCCACTCGGCACGGGTAGCTAGGGATGCTGAGGCGGCCTCTATGCGCACCGTAGCCAGTAGGTAGGGGCCGGCATCGGGCAGGCGCAGTAGCAGCCTTCCCTGCGCATTGGTATACGTAGTGAAGTGCGTCGTAGCCGGTGGGTTTAGCAGCGGGGTGCGCTTGCCGCCGATCGGGGGGGTAGGGTGCCACACCTGCACTTGGGCCCCAGCCACCGGCAGCCCCTGGCTCAGCACGCGTACCGTAAGGGCGGCGCCGGGGCGCAGGCGATAGGGGTTTTGCTCAGGCACCAACTCTAGCGGCAGCTTTAGCACACGGCGGAAGGTCGTGTCGGCGGCCGCGGGGGGTAGGGCCGGGCCGTGGGTAGCCAGCACCAGGGCCTTGGCGCAGCGGCGGTAGGCCTCGCGGCCAGGCTTGGTGGCGCTTTCGTCAGCTTCCTGGCGCTGGCGCAGGGCCAGGCCCAAGCCTTCGGCGCGCAGGTAGGCCGTAAACTGCGCGGCCGGCAGTTCCACAAACGCGAGCTGGCTCGTGAGGGCAACCACGTGCGTGCC
>CAZZDR010000090.1:0-7277 GCA_964652535.1 uncultured Hymenobacter sp.
GCTGCATGACGCTTCCTCACCTTTTTCTTTTGCCTACCCGCGGGGCGGCCGCCACGGGCTGGCTCACGGTGGCCGAAGCCGCTGATTTGCCCTTCGCCGTGAAGCGCGCCTACTGGATAACGGCGGTGCCCACTGGGCAGGCCCGCGGCCGCCACACCCACCGCACGCTCGAGCAGCTGTTTGTGGCCATCCACGGCACGCTGCGCATCACGGTAGAGGCGCCGGGCTTTGCGCGCCACACCTTCGAGCTAAGCCACGCGGGCCAGGCCCTGTACGTGCCGCCCGGCTCGTGGCGCGAGGTGCACTTTGGACCAGGTGCAGTGCTGCTGTGCCTGGCTTCGCAAGAATACGACGAGGCCGACTACGTGCGCGAATAAGTTGACTAACTAGCACTTACGCCTTGGCGCCAGGCCAGTAGCGCAGCAGCGCCAGCAGGCGGTCGGGCAAGCCGGGCGGGCGGGTTTGGGCCAGCAGCTGCGCCAGCTCGCGGGCTTCGGGTAGCTGGCGGCGGCGCAGGGCGTGGCGCAGCTCGTAGCGCAGACGTACGCGCAGAGCGGCCAACTCGGGCGCGGTGCGGCACAGCGCCAGGGCTTTGTGGCAAATGCGGATGGTAGAGGCCAGGTAAGGGTCGCGGTGGGCCGTTACCTGGGCGCTTTTGCTGCGCGGGTGTTTGTGCTTGCGGGTCGTTACGGCATCCTGGTAATGGAATTGCCAGTCGCGGCTAGCCCGCACCCAAAAGTCGAAGTCCTCGTAGCTCAGCGCCTCATCGTAGCCGCCCAGCGCCAGCAGCGTAGCGCGCCGCATGAGCATAGTGGGCGCGCTGATGAAGTAGCGCGCCAGCACGTCGGCAAAGACCCAGCCCGAGGCCGGGCGCGGGTGCAGCTGGCCGGGACGGCGTGGGTCGGGCCGTTGGTGCAGGCCCAGCGATTGGCCGGCTTCGCTCAGCAGCTCGCAGTTGGAGTACACCACACCGTAGCTGGGGGGTAGGGCCTCAAACAGCGCCACCTGCTGGCTGATGCGCTGGGGCAGCAGCTCATCATCGGTCGCAAAATCGATGATAAACTCGCCTTGGCTTTGAAAAAAAGCCTGGTTAAAGGCCCGGCAGTTGCCCACGTTGGCAGGTAGCAGCAGCAGGTGCCAGCTGGGGTACGCCCGAGCATACTCGCGCAAAATAGCCGGGCTGCCATCGTGGCTGGCATCGTCCACCAGCCACACTTCCAGGTGCGGGTAGTCCTGGGCCAGAATAGAATCCAGGGCCGCCCGCAAAAACCGGGCGTGGTTGTGGCACAGCGCAATGATGGAAACGAGGGGTTTCATACGCCCACTGGGGGGGTAGGGAGCGGCAGCACCGACTGCTGGCTGCCGCCACCCAGGCCCCGGCCGTAGAACCAGCCAGCGCACGCTAGTAGCAGCAAGCAGCCGTGCACTGCGTAGGCATCGACCACACCAGGCAAGCCCAGGGTGGGTATGAATAGTGCTAATAGGCTAGCATATAGTACCGAAGCGCCACCTTGCAAAGCCAAATAGGGCCCGGGGCGGCCCCGCGCTAATAAGATGTACTGAAACAACCAACTTAGAAACCGGGCCCAATCGCCGACCAATTGCGGGGCCAGCAGCGAGGCTGCCGCCGCCAAATGCGGCGTAAAAAGTAGCGTTAATACCCGAATTCGAAACAGATAAAGAACCCCCAGCCCCAACGCCAGCCCCACGGCCAGCAGCCCCGCCACCGCGCTGATGTAGCGCCGCTGCTCGGCAGGCCGGGGCGCGAGCGCAGCCAGCCGCGGGTAAAAAACGGTGCTCAAGATGGTGGCTACCACCATGGCATAGTTGCCAGAGAGCTTATCGACCGTCTGCCACAAGTCGGTGGCAGCGGGGGGGTAGTGCCGGATGAGGTAGGTACGCAGCGCATAGCCCACGGCCTGCCCAAAGAGCTGCGTACCAACGGCCATCAGCACAAATTTCAGCAAGCCCTGCACGGCTACGCGGCTCGGCTTGCGGCACTGTCGCCACCCGCGCAGCAGCCCAGCCCGGCGGGCCAGCACCAGCGCCAGCCCACACGTGAGGGCCTGCCCAGCGGCGTAGCCCAGCAGCACCTGCGGCAGCGGCCGCCCTAGCGCTAGCAGGCCCGCCACCGCGCCCAAGCCTAGCAGGCTAATAACCACGGCCAGCAGCACGTAGTCGCCGCGCCGGCCCGCCACCAGCAGCACCGCGCTCAGCAGCGTTTGCACGCACACCAGCAGCATGGCGCCCGTAAAAATCGCGGTGCGCCCCAGCGTCCAGGTGGCCCCGCCGAAGAGCAGCAGCAGTAGCCCCCCTACCCCTATCAGCAGCGCCGTAAGCCAGGCGGCCGCCCCCAGCCACAAGCGGTAGCGGGGCCAGCCGGGCCGCAGCGGGGCCAGGTAAGAAGTAGCGCCTGCCTGCACACCATTGGCGGGCAAGGCTCCAAACAAGCTCATCAGGCTCTGAAACTGCCCGAGCTGCGAGAGGCTACCGGGGCCCCCGTGCAGCACCAGCAGCTTGTTGAGCAGCACCGAGCCCACGGCCCGCACGGCCAGGGCTACCCCGGTGCCAGCCGAGCCCCGCACAAAGGTGCGCAGGTGGGCAGTTATGTTGGGGCGCACAAAGGGCAGACGAGACCAGTTCAGAAAACGAGCGGTTAGCAGAGAGTAAGAAAGCTGCAAAAGTCGGAAAGAATCACAGCATTTTGTGCCAGGTCAGCTTGAGGCTGGCCACGCCGCCCAGGTGGCGCTTGAAGCGCAGCAGCGACTCGTGGGGCTCGTGGCCATTCAGGGTGGAGCGGCCCAGGTCCAGCACCTGCAGGCCCAGGTCGCGCCCCAGCTGGTGCAGGCCGCCCGTGAGCAGCACGGCGGGGCTCAGCTGGTTAAACGCCAGCGGGCTGGCCGGGTAAAAATTGTGTAGTACCCGGTCGCTGGCCTGGATGGCCACCGTGAGCGCCGCCCACTGCCCACTGCCCGGCGCGCGCACCGACAGCAAAAAGTGCTGCCGCGGAAACTGCCGAAACAGCTCTTGCAGGCGCTCGAGCGGCAGCGACAGTGGGGGCTGCCCACGCTCGGCTCGGCAAGCGGCTAAAAACTCGTAGGCCAGCGGCAACAGCAGCGGCGGCTCTTGCTCCAGCACTAGGCCGGCGCGCTGGGCAGCGCGCAGCCGTCGCCGCGCCGAAGGGTGCAAGTGGGCTTCGTAGTCGCGGGCTAGGTCGAGGTAGTAGTTTTCTTCGGCCAGAGCCACCTGGTAGTCGCGCTGACGCAGGGCCTCGCTTAGCAAGGCGGCTCCGGCTGGGTCGTAGCAGGTGGGGTAGCCCCTGATTTCGAGTGTGTGCTGGCCGTGGGCACGCAGGGTGCTCTCGGCCTGGTCGAGCAGGTCGTGCAACTGGCCCAACGTGACCCCGGCCGCCAGCTGCACGCCGCCAAAGGTGGCCTGCGCCGGCGAGCGTGCCGCCCCTGGGCCAGCCGCGTCGGGCACCACGTAGAGCTGCGCCGTGGTTTGCTGCCGCGCTTCGTCTTCTAAAAAAAACGCCAGTACCGGGCCAGCCAGCCGCTGCAATGCCTGGTGAGCGGGCTGCAAGTACAGAAACGAGGCAAATGCCAGCGGCAGGGCGGGCGCGGCAGGGGCCTGCCCTGCGGCCGTTTCGCAAACGAGGACCCGGCCGCGGGCCGCTTCGCTGGGGTAAACTGGTGTCACGTAGTCGGGGGCGGCGCCTGGGTTGCTGCCCCGGCAAAGTACGGCAGTAGCCGGCGGTCGGCGCTTTTAGTTGCACCTTAGTACCCGCTTTCCTCGTCTTTGCTTTTTGCTCATGAGTCGCGCCCATTCGACTTCAGCCTCTACCCCCCCGCCGCTGCCCGAGCTCGACGCTAGCGCGGCAAGCGCGGCAGCTACCGCCCCGCCCCGCACCAGCTTACCCTCCGACCAAGACCGCGAGGCCCGGCGCCAGGCATTGTACCAGAACGTGGGCCTGCGCCCCGGTACGCTGCGCGTGCAGCCGGGCGCGCTCAAGCCGCGCCTGTTTCTGATTTCGTACAACGATCAAGCCAGCCAGGAGGCCGAATACACCGACCGCTTCGACGAGCTTACGGCCTTTCTGCGCGCCCACCCCGAGCTCAAGCACTGGATAGATGTGCGCGGCTACGGCGACCTCGACCTGATGGAGCGCATTATGCAAGAGTTTGGCCTGCACCCGCTGCAAATGGAAGATGTGCTCGGCGACTACCAGCGGGCCAAGGTGGAGGTATTTGACGACAACCGACTGTTCTTGGTATCGCGCATGACCGAGTTCACGGCCCAGCTGAAGGTACACGACGACCAGCTCTCCATCTTCACGGGCCCCAACTACGTGCTCTCGTTTCAGGATGACTACGACGATTGCCTCGAATCTTTGCGCAACCGCATTCGGGCCAACTTCAGTCAGCTGCGGCGCAAGTCGGTGGGCTACCTAGCCTACGCCCTCACCGATGTGGTGCTCGACCACTACTACCCCACTATGGCCGCCATTGGCGACTATATCGAGGAACTGGAAATGCGCATTTTTAGCGACCAGCGCGAGCGGCGGCTTCTCAACCGCATCCTCGATGTGAAGAAGGACGTGGTACGCTTTCGGCGGCTAGTGTACCCCGAGCGCGACAAGATGTCGGAAATTTTGCGCCTGCCCGAAGAAGTGGTGCCCGAAGAAATGAAGGTATACTACCGCGATGCCTATGACCACGCCATCCAGGCCCTGGACCTAGCCGAAAGCTACCGCGACAATATCTCGTCCTTGGCCGACCTTTTCCTGGCTGACCAAAGCAACCGCATGAACGAGGTAATGAAGGTGCTCACCATTATCAGCTCCATCTTCATTCCGCTCAGCTTCGTGGTAGGCCTCTACGGCATGAACTTTCAGCACGAAGACGTGCACGGCCACGTGCTACCGCTCAACATGCCCGAGCTGTATTCGCCACTCGGCTATCCTATTTTGCTGGCAGTGCTGGTCTTCATCGTGAGCATTCAGCTATACTACTTCTGGCGCAAAGGCTGGCTCAGCGGCGACTAACAGGTCAGCTACCAAATGTATAAACCAAATGAGTAATCACGTGCAAGAGCTAAATAGCTCATGAAAAGTGATTACTCATTTGGTTTATACATTTGGTAAACTACTGGGCTGCAGGGCCGTAATCAACACTATTCAGCGGCTGCGGGGGGGTAGGGGCTGCTTGGTCGCTGGGCAGCGCCACCTGCCAGGCCTGAGCTAGTTCGCCGAGGACGCGGTAGTTGGTGAGGTCGAATTGACAGGGCACTACCGACACGTAGCCGGCGGCCAGCGCGGCCTCGTCGGTGTCGCCGCCTAGGTCCTGGTTCACAAACTCACCAAGCAGCCAATAGTAGGGGCGCTTGTAGGGGTCGTGGCGCTGCTCGAAACTTTCCTGCCACTTGGCACGGGCCTGGCGGGCCAGCCTGATGCCCTGGATGGGCCCGCTGGCTCGCTTCGGAATATTGACGTTGAGGGCCGTGCCCGCCGGAATACCGTGGGCCAGCGCCTGGCGGCACACCTCCAGTACCCAAGGCCCCACGTGCGAAAAATCGGCGTCGTCGCCGTATTCGCAGAGCGAAAAGCCAATGGCAGGTAGCCCTTCGATGGCCGCCTCGATAGCCGCCGACATGGTACCTGAGTACAGCACGTTTACCGACGAGTTGGAACCGTGGTTGATGCCCGACACTACCAGGTCGGGCCGGCGGTCCTGCAGAATATAGTGCTTGGCGATTTTGACGCAGTCGGCTGGGGTGCCCGAGCAGGCGTAGGCCTCCACTTCGGGGCCAAAAAGGTCGGACTTGTCGAGCCGCAGCGGGTGGCCAATGGTGATGGCGTGGCCCATGCCCGACTGTGGGCTGGCGGGAGCTACTACTACTACTTCGGCGCTCAGCTCCTGCATAAGGCGCACCAAGTGCGCAATGCCGGGAGCCACGAGGCTATCGTCGTTGGAAATAAGAATGAGGGGGCGAGCTGACATAACCAAATGGGTAAACGTTTAAAACTGCCCATCGTGCCGAAAGAATAAAAGCATGACGGGCCGGCAGGGTTTGTATTGGTGGCGAAGGTACTTTCGCCCCATGTACGTTGCCCCGCTCCTTCTCGCCGCCTCACTGCTGGCGCACCCGCTGCCCCCTGCCCCCCGGCCCGCCGCCAACCCGCCGCTCACTACACCTTTCGAGCGCGACCCGCAGCACAATACCACGGCCACTTACGCCGAGTGCATCGGGTTTTATAAGGAGCTGGCGGCGGCCTACCCTGCTACCATGCGCCTGCGCACGGCCGGCCCCACCGATAGCGGCCAGCCGCTGCACGAAGTAGTGCTCTCGGCCGATGGCACGTTTGAGCCGGGCGCCAGCCGGGCCAAGGGGCGTCCCATTCTATTTATCCAAAACGGCATTCACCCCGGCGAGCCCGAGGGCATCGACGCTAGCATGGCGCTGGCCCGCGACCTACTGCGCAACCGTAAGCTCCTACCCCTGCTGCAACGGGTAACGGTGGTTATCATTCCGGCCTACAATATCGACGGCATGCTGAACCGCAACAGCACCACCCGCGTGAACCAGAACGGGCCGCAGGCCTACGGCTTTCGGGGCAATGCGCGCCACCTGGATTTGAACCGCGATTTTGTGAAGCAGGACTCGCGCAATGCGCGCTCGTTTGCGGCGCTGTTTCAGCAGTGGCGGCCCGAGGTTTTTGTGGACACCCATACTTCCAACGGCGCCGACTATCAATACACCATCACGCTCATTCCGACGCAGCCCGACAAGCTGGGGCCGGTGCTGGGCCAGTACCTGCAAGCCAAGCTCCTACCCGCCCTCTACGCCGGTATGGCCCAGAAGCACTGGCCAATGACGCCCTACGTCGATTTTGAGGGCGAAACGCCCGAGAGCGGCCTGCGCGCTTTTCTGGAGAGCCCGCGCTACTCGACCGGCTACGCGGCGCTGTTCAACAGCATTGGCTTCATGCCCGAAACGCACATGCTCAAGGCCTTTGGGCCGCGCGTGCAGGCCACCTACGACCTGCTGCTGACTTACGTGCAAACCCTGGCGGCGCAGGCCCCTACCCTACTCGCTGCCCGCGCCGCCGCCGACCAGGCGCTGGCCGCGCAGCACGACTTTCCGCTGGCCTGGGCAATTAATGAGCAGCCCAGCGGCACGGTGCAGTTTCGGGGCTACGAGGCGGGGCACCGGCCCAGCGCCGTGAGTGGCCAGCCGCGCCTCTACTACGACCGCGCCCGGCCCTACGTGCGGCCCGT
>CAZZDR010000090.1:7377-12215 GCA_964652535.1 uncultured Hymenobacter sp.
CAGCTGGACGCCGCCAAAGCAGCCGACCCGGCGCTGGCCGCCAGTGGCCCCGCCCAGCTGGAGTGGGTGTACCAGCACTCGCCCTACGCCGAAGCCGGCTACCGCCGCTACCCGGTGCTGCGCTGGCTGGGCGCGGTGCCGCCGCGGTAAGCAAGCTTATTTTTCGTCTTCTTCGTCCTTAGCCAGGGGGGTAGCAAAATCGGCCAAGAAGCGGCGCAGCTGCTCGGGAGCGTGCACGGCCAGGCCGGGCGGGCGCTGGTGGGCCGGCCCGTCTACGAGCGGAAAATAGCCCGTGACGGTGCGTAAATCTTCGGTTTGGGCGGCGGCAAAGCCCATGCGCCAGTCCGGAAACATGCGGCTATCGGCCGAGCCCTCGTGCAGCACAAAGGCGTGCTTGTGGCGCGGGTCGTGGGCAATGCGCCCGTATAAGTCTACCACCTCCGCATGCGGGCCTTCGAGCACCTGCACAAACTCGTGGGTGCCGGCCGCATACAGCAGCAGGCCCGTGAGGCGGTGGCTCTGGTTGTAGGCTCGCGCCTGGCGTAGCAGGCTGGTCAGGGCCGCGGGGCTCATGCCCCCCTCGGTGGCGAGGCTATGATAAATAATGTGGTATAACGGCAGCGGCGTTGGCATACAAGCAGGCAATTGGAAGTGCCTGCCTGTACGTGAGGTGCGCTAGTGAGTTGGCTTTGAGCTAAAAACCCAAGGTATTTCTGCCATGACGAGGGGGGTAGGGCGGCTCTGACCCAGCAGGTCTAGCTGCTTTTCACGAAGTGCCCCGCGCTGAACTTTAGG
This sequence comes from uncultured Hymenobacter sp., assembly GCA_964652535.1. Classification (GTDB taxonomy): domain Bacteria; phylum Bacteroidota; class Bacteroidia; order Cytophagales; family Hymenobacteraceae; genus Hymenobacter. The sequence continues at coordinate 8,173 of CAZZDR010000090.1, forward strand.
CGCAGTGTTTTGGTGGCCGACTTGCGGTGCGGCGCCATCGGCGGATACGTGCGCTGAAATAGGGTGAGGGGCCGCGCGGGAAACTTGCCATGATAGCCCCACTGTGCCAATAGTTTATCGTCCTCCGCGCTGGCGTCATGGTCTGCCAAGTCTATCGTTAGTACCTGCTTGGGCTCGTCAAACGACAGCTCTACGTTGCTCAGTTGCAGGGGCGAGTTTTTCCCGAACACTTCTTTATCAAGCAGCAAGTAGTTGCCCTTGAGCTCGACTACGAGGGCCTCGCTGATGCTAGTGTTCGTGTCGCCCTCCTCTTGGCCCAGCAGGAGATAGCGCGTGCGGCCGGGGCTGGCTAGTTTATAAATAGCAGTAAACTCACACTCCTCCGGCAGGGCGTAGGCGAATTGCTGGCCGGCTGCGTTTTGCCACTGCAACACGGGCCGGTGCACCGTGCCCCGCGTGCCACCCGAGGGGTAGGAATACGTGAATACCTTGAGGTGAGCCACATCGGCTGACTCGGCCGACAGGTCAACTCCTAGGTTGGCCGTCGTTGCCGGCCGGCCTTTGAGGTAGGTCACCAGCCGGCGAGACATTATATCGACGCTATCAAAAATACTGCCTTCGCCCTCGTTAGTCTCGGAGAGGCGGCTAAAAAAAGACTCCAATTCGACGGCAGTGGGCGCAGGTTTGGCGGACGTTTGAGCCAGGGCCGCAGTGGATAGGCCGCCCAGCAGGACCAGACTTAGTAGGTATTGCTTCATCAGAAACCAAAGTAACGGCAGCGAAAAGGCTACCTGGTCGGGGTAGCCTTTTCGGGGTAACACGGGCCATGCCTACGCGGCCGTGTCGGGCTTCATTTGCTGCAAAATGTCGTGGCCCATCTTGTCACGCTTGGTAGTGAGGTAGCTCTGGTTGTGCTTGTTGGGCGCGATTTCGATGGGCACCGTGTCTACGATTTCGAGGCCGTAGGCGCTGAGGCCGGTGCGCTTGCGGGGGTTGTTGGTGAGCAGGCGCAGCTGGCGCAGGCCCAGGTCGCGGATGATGGCCGCGCCTACGCCGTAGTCGCGCTCGTCGCCCCGAAAGCCCAGGTCCTCGTTGGCCTGCACGGTGTCGCGGCCCGCCTCTTGCAGCTTGTAGGCCTTCAGCTTGTTGAGCAGGCCAATGCCCCTACCCTCCTGGTTCATGTAAATAACTACGCCGCGGCCTTCGCGGTCGATTTGCTCCATGGCCTGGTGCAGCTGGGGGCCGCAGTCGCAACGGCACGAGCCGAAGATGTCGCCGGTCACGCACGAGCTGTGCACGCGGATGAGCACGGGCTCATCGCCCGAGATATCGCCCTTTACCAGGGCCAGGTGCTGGGCGCCGTTCGAGCGCTGGGTGTAGGCGTAGAGGTCAAAGTCGCCGTAGGCAGTCGGCATCTTCACCGTGATTTCGCGCTGAATGAGGCTCTCCTGGGCCAGGCGGTACTTAATGAGGTCCTGCACCGAAATTAGCTTGAGGCCCCACTGCTTAGCCACTTTTTCGAGGTCGGGCAGGCGGGCCATCTCGCCGTCTTCCTTCAAGATTTCGACCAGCACGCCGGCCGGCTCGAAGCCTGCCAAGCGGGCCAGGTCCACGGCCGCCTCGGTGTGGCCGGCGCGGCGCAGCACGCCTTCCTTACGCGCCTTCAACGGGAAAATGTGGCCGGGCTTGCCCAGGTCCTCGGGCTTGGTAGCGGGGTCCACGAGGGCCAGAATGGTCTTGGAACGGTCGGAGGCCGAGATGCCGGTGGTCACGCCATTGGTCAGCAAATCGATGCTCACCGTGAAGGGGGTAGCGTGCAGGGCCGTGTTGCGGCCTACCATCAGGTCGAGGCCCAGCTCGTCGCAGCGGTCGGCCGTGATGGGCGCGCACACCAGCCCGCGCCCGTGGGTGGCCATAAAGTTGATCACCTCGGGCGTGGCCGAGCGGGCGGCGCAGATAAAGTCGCCTTCGTTTTCGCGGTCTTCGTCATCTACAACGATAACGACTTTGCCAGCGCGAATGTCTTCGATGGCGGATTCGATGGAGTCAAGCATGGGTTTTTCTAATTATTCTTACTTATCAGTTGCCTGCCAAGCCCCGGTCATGGCAAGTGCAGCGCGGCAGTCGCAGCAGCGCGACTCGTTTGGGTTTCGTTCTGGGCTGATTGCCGCGTTGCGCTCGCCATGACCGGCGCTTGGCGGGCGATTAGCAAGTGATTTTGTTGTCATTAACAATTATCCAGAAACAAGTTTTCCAGGCGCGCCGTGGCGGCGGCCCAGGCATAGGTTTCGGCCACAAAGGTGCGGCCGGCGGCGGCGAGGCGGGCGGCCCCGCCGGGGTCGGCCAGCAGGTCGGCCAGCGCGTCGGCCAGGGCGGGCGCACTATCGGCCACCAGCAGGTGCTGGCCGGGCACGCCGCCCAAGGCATTGTGCGCCAGCGGAGTCGTGACGCAGGGCAGCTGCATGGCCATGGCCTCCAACAGCTTGTTTTGCAAGCCAGTACCCACACGCATGGGCGCCACGAATACCCGCGCCCCGGCGTAGGCAGTGCGGATGTCGGGCAGCCAGCCACTCACCACTACCCCCGGCCGGCGGGCCAGCGCCAGCACTTTGGGGCTGGGCGTGGTGCCGGCCACCAGCAGCCGCGCGCCGGGGTGGCGGCGCTGCACCAGGGGCAAGATTTCTTCGGCCAGCCAGCAGGCGGCGTCCACGTTGGGGTGGTAGCCCATGTTGCCGCAAAAGAGCAGGTCGTGGGTGGGGGCTACGTCGGGCTGGGGCTGAAAGTAGGTGAAGTCGATGCCGTTGGGCACAATGGTAATGCGCTCGTTTGCTGCGTGCTGAATAAGCTGGCGGTCCTGGTCGCTGATGATGGTATGGTGCCGGAACCAGCCCCAGGCCGCCGCCTCGTAGGCGGCCAAGCGGCGGGCCTCCAGGGCCAGCACGGGGCGCTGCCAGGCTGGGGCAGTGGCTGCCCGGCGCGCCATGCCGGCCGAAAACACGTCCATGTAGTCGAGCGTCATGGGCCAGCGGCCGGCGTGGGGGCGCAGGTACTCGGCCATGCGAATGAGCTGGCAATAGACGTGGTCGGGCCGAAACTCGGCCAGCAGCTTATCGACCAGGCGCTGGGCCAGGGCTTCGTAGAAATAGCCCACTTGCAGAGGCCGGCCGGCGGTGGCCAGCGCCCGCGCCAGGCCCCTACCCCGCCCCAGCCGGCCCAGCTGGTACAGGTGCAACCCGCCGCGGCACAGCGGGCGCACGGCCGCCAGGGCCGCCGCGGGCACCGGCTCATCGCTGAGGGCCAGCAGGCACACCTCGTGGCCGCGCCCGGCCAGGTAGCGCAGCTGGTGGTAGGCCCGCAGCTTATCGCCTTTGTCGAGGGGGTAGGGAAAGCGGGACAGTAGGACCAGCAGTTTCATGGGCCCACAAAGGTAACAGCGCGGGTGCCGGGCGCCGGGTTGGGCGGCCTACCCCTACTTTTGGGAGTAGGTTTGGGGCTAGCCGCGCCGGCTGCTGACCCCCATTGAGCCGTTCGTTGATGAAAGAGTTTCTCAAAAAAGTAGTTAAAAGCCTCCCCTTCGCCTTTACCCAAAACCAGCGCTACGACCACCAGACGCTGCAGGTGTTGCGCCGGGTGCTAGGGCCGCAGTCTAACTGCGTAGACGTGGGCTGCCACAAGGGCGAGGTGCTGGAGCAAATGCTGCAGTACGCACCCCAGGGCCAGCATTTTGGCTTCGAGCCCATTCCGGCGCTCTACCAAAATCTGACGGTCAACTTTGCCAACCGACCCAATTGCCACTTCTACCAGCTGGGGCTGGGCGAAGCGCCGGGCGAGGTGTCGTTCAACTACGTGGTGAGCAACCCGGCCTACAGCGGCTTTGTGAAGCGCAAGTACGACCGGCCCAATGAGCAGGACACGCTCATTACGGTGCAGCGGGCGCGGCTCGACGATGTGCTACCCCCCGGCACGCGCATCGATTTACTGAAAATCGACGTGGAAGGCGGCGAGCTGCAAGTGCTGCAGGGCGCGCAGGCGCTGCTGGCGGC
>CAZZDR010000091.1:0-5283 GCA_964652535.1 uncultured Hymenobacter sp.
TCGGTCGGAGCCCTCACGCATTCGGCTACCATCTTGGACTTAAGTTTAAAAGCATATTAATACAAGCCACGCCGACGGAGCAAGCATCTTATCACGGCTGCCTTCGTCTGGTTTACTATTCATTGCGGTGAAGGAAGGATAAGACCCTTTGCAAGCTCAGGATGACCCAACAGTTATGAACAACCCCAATCAGCGCGGCGGGGGCGGTGGCTACCGCCAGCAGCAGGCGCCGCAGTCCCTACCCGGCACTATTAAGACCAAAAAGTATCAGTTTGACCCCAACACCTACACTCGGATTGCGATGGCCGAGGTGTGGCGCAAAGAGTGGTGGTACGCGCTCATTCCATTTGCGGTGGGGCTGCTGCCGGCCATCATTTGGCACTCGTGGTGGTGGGTGTTGCTAGCAGTAGTGCTGGCGCTGCTGTTTGTGGTGGTGCGCTCGTCGCTGGTGTCGGGCGTGACGCAGATGGAGCAGAGCAAACCTTTGTTTGAGCGCATGAACTATGAGGCCGACTCGCGTCAACTCATTATGCGCCAAACGGAGCAGAAGGCGATGGCGCTGCCCTGGGACCAGATTGGCCGCGTGCGCCGCGAGCCCGATGCCTACCTGCTTTACCTCAAGCCCGCCGCTCCGCCTGCCGAGCTAGCTGCTTGGCGTCGCTGGGTAGCCAGCACGTTCGACGTGCCGGTGTTTCTACATTTGCCCCTGCGCTTGTTTAATAACGACAACGACCGCAAGCTGTTTGAGGCTCTGCTGCGCCGCAAAGGCCTGCTGGCTGATGCACCTGCTGCCTAATACGCGCCGTATAGTAGCCCTCCTGATATCTTTCTACTTAGTTTTCCGCAAGGATTTTTTGACCCGTATGAAAAAGCTGCTTTTCTCCCTGGCTCCGGCCGCCGTGCTGCTACTCGCTTCGTGCAGCAGTGAGCCATCTGACTGGCGCCCTGAAAATAAAGTGTCGGTTGATATGATTCCGCCGGGCACCCGTCCTAGCGATAATTTTGACCAAGCAACTGCTGCTGCCCCCAGCCAAGAAAAAGGCGGAGCCATCAGCCGGCCTGTTAGCTCAGGCACGCGCCTGGAAAAAAGGCCGGCTCCCACTGCTGGCGCCGTACAATCGGCCGATACTCAAGAGGGTACGGCCGCAAAGCCTGGCGAGGGCGCTACGCAGGGTGGCGGTACTTCGGCTCCAGGCACGCCCGGCAGCACTCCAGTAGGCTCCCCCGGTATGGTGCAAGACCCGACCTCCAATCAAAACGTTAATACTAACCGCAAATAGGTTAGCCGCAAGCAGTTAAGCTCAGGCAGACGTGTTTTGCAAGGCTTGCATCAATGTTGCAAAGTATTTTGCAACATTGATGCAAGCCTTTGTGTTATCCAGCTTATGTGGGTTGCAATCTTACTTTTAACGGCAACAGTCTTGGGCGCGGGTGGGGTGGTAGGCGTTGTGCCAGCTGCTCGCACAGGCCAGTGGCTCAAGCCTTTGCTGGCTTTTAGCGGGGCTTACCTCTTCACGCTTACGCTCACGCACTTGCTACCCGAGGCGCTGTTGCTACTGCCGACCGCCCCCCAGCGAATCGGCTACTGGATGCTGGCGGGCTTCTTTGGGCAACTGTTGCTGGAGGTAGTGTCGCAGGGTATTGAGCATGGCCACGTGCACGCGCCTACCCCCACCGAGCGCGGCCGGGTGCCGCTGCTGCTAGTGCTAGCACTGGTAGTGCACTCGCTGCTGGAGGGTAGTATCTTGGTGCGTGGGGCAGGCAGCGGCGAGGTAGATGAGCACTTTTATGCCTTAGTGCTGGGCATTGCGCTGCACCATGTGCCGGCGGCGGTGGCCCTGGCTACGTTGCTGCGGCTACGGCTGGGCTCTTTCAAGCGGGTATGGCCGTGGCTGCTGCTATTTGCGCTGGCCTCGCCTGCGGGATTGGTATTCAGCAATTATGTAGTGTTGCAGCAACTACTAGGCAGTGGCGTATATGCGGCGCTGCTGGGGTTTGTGGCAGGTACGTTTCTGCATGTTTCTACTACCATCTTATTTGAGACCAGCCCCGAACACCGACTCAATTGGCCCAAACTAGGTGCTACACTGGCGGGGTTGCTGCTAGCGTTAGCGATTGGAAACAGCTAATAAATCACTATCCTCAACTTGCGTCCGGGTAGATGGGGTAGGGGGTGAGGCTTGCCCCCGCCCAGCATTAAACGGCAGTAGTCTTTGTGCAACGCCTGGCGAGGCAAGCTCCGCTCCCTGCCTACTAAAACCGAGGATTCCTTAGGCAGAATACTACCTATCCATTAAGCAAAGGTCCAGTACCGCGCAGAAAATCCTCGAGCTGGCTGGCGCGCGCAGTTTCGCGGGCTAGGGCAGCCTGCAAGCCCAGCAGGCGCTGGCGCATAAGCAACACCAGGTCAATGGCTTCGGGGGCTAGCCCCAGGCCGTGGTGCAGGCGCGCCAGGCGAGGCAGTAGCTCGTCGGGTTCCTCTACCTCAATGGCTTCGGGCACCGCAGCAGGGCGCAGCAAGCCAAGGTCTAGGAATTGGCGCAGTTCGGTGTGGCCCAGGCCGTAGCGGGCATCACATTCCTGAAAAGTAAGCAGTAATACGTGCGTTTCCATGGTGGGAAGGTGGTTACTAGCTAATAAATAATCAAGGAAAAGAAGCTTACCAGCCTCGCCCAAAAGTTACTGCATAGAGTAGGGGTAGGGGCTGGAAAGTGCAGCAACGGCGGCTTATTTATTCGCCGCGCAGGCTGGCCAATTGCCGGATGAGGTCGCGCTCAGCTTCGCTGAGGCCGGTGGGCAGCTGCACATTCAGGCGCAGGTAGAGGTCGCCGTATTGGCCCTCTTGCCGGTACACCGGAAAGCCTTTGCCGCGCAGGCGTAAGCGGCTACCGTTGGCCGTTTCGGGCTTTAGGTTGATTTTGACTGGGCCACCCAGGGTTTCTACGGTTTGCTCGCCACCGAGCAGGGCGCGGTACAGCGACACTGGCACATCTTGGGTGAGGTCGTCGCCGGTGCGGGCGTAGCGGGCATCGGGTAAAATACGGAACGTGATGAGTAGCGCGCCGCTGGGGCCGCCATTGCGGCCAGGCGCGCCCTGGTCGCGCAGCCGGATGGTTTGCCCATCGGCTACCCCCGGCTGAATGTTGATGCGCAGGTTTTTACCATTCACTGTGATGGTGCGTGGGCCGCCCGTGTAGGCTTCGGCCAAGCTTAGCTCCAGCTCGGCCTGGTAGTCGGAGCCCGCGCCGGGCCGGCCGCTGCGTCCACCGCCCCCACCAAACAGGGAGCTGAAAAAATCGGAGAAATCTGAGCCTTCGCCACCGCCGCCAAATTCGCTACCCCCCCCGGCGCCACCAAAACCGCCCGGCGCATACTGGCCCCAGTCGAAGCCGCCGGCGGGCGCGCCGCCTGGTGCCCGGCCAGCGCCCGCCTGCTGGTAGCGCTGGTAGTCGGTGCCCATGCGGTCGTATTTCTGGCGCTTGTCAGGGTCCGATAGCACCTCGTTGGCCTCGTTTGCTTCCTTAAACTTCTGCTCGGCAGCCGTGTTGTTGGGGTTTACGTCGGGGTGATACTGGCGGGCTAGCTTGCGATAAGCCTTTTTAATCTGCTCAGTAGTAGCGTTTTTCTCGACGCCCAGGATTTTATAATAATCTTTATAATCCATCGGAGTGAGGGGTAGGGAGAAGGTAAAAGAGTGAAGAAGTTGATAGCAGCTAAGCCGGGCCTTTGGGTAAGCTAGTCGGCTTAAAGCGCAAGGTGGTAGATAAAGTAAGGAGGTGGTTGAACGCTCGATTCCTACTACACGTTGGTTTACGAGAATAAGCTGACCGAGGACAGTTTTGCATTCTGGCCAGAAGCCAATCAGGGCAATCGGGTTATGGGTGACCAGAGCTAAAATCCGGGCACATTCGGCACGATTTTCAAGGGTTATGGCGTGGCACGCTACTTTTCTTTTCCGTTCTTTTTCTATTTATGCCGATGAAACTAGTTATGCAATCTCTTCTGCTGTCGGGTGTTATGCTGATGGCCCAAGAAAGCCAGGCACAGACTCCGGCGGCTGCTGTGCAGCCAGGTCAGACTACTACTCCTACCCCGACTACCCCTGCTGCTGGGCGCCGCGTACTGGCCCCGCGCCGAGTAGTGGCCCCGCGCCGCACGGGTGCCGCACCAGTACGCGCTCGCACGAATGGGGTGATGTCTAAAGACGGCCTTACCCTACAGAATGGCCGGGTAGTGCTTACGGAACTGGGCCTTGCGTCGCCTCTAGAGCAGGACAAGCGCTTGCTCAACGGCACGCTTATTACCCCCAAAGGCCAGGTAACTGGCGTAGACGGCGTGGCTTCGCAAATGGCCGAGGGCGACTATGTGTCGCTAACAGGCCGCCTCACGAGCAAGCGCGAAATGGTAGAAGCCGACAGCGTACGCAAGCTGGTAGCCTATGACCTTAAGCATCCCGGCAAGCGTAAGGAAATGGAAAAGGCTCGCGAAAAAGTGGAGAAAGAGCGCGCCAAAGCTGAAAAAGAAGCCGCCAAGGCTAAAGCCAAAGCCGGCCGCTAAGGCCGGCTGTAGTCGGCGAGCACGGCCATGCCCGCCGCGTCGTCTTTGGCTTCTACTACCTCGTCGATGACGAATTGAATCTCGTTGTCGGTCCAACCTTCAGCTTCGGCGGCACGCACGAAGCTAGCCAGGGCAGCAAAGCGGTTGCCCGGCTCAGCGGGCGGGCTCCAAATGATATGTTTGCGGATATTCATACCGCGAAGATGGCACCCAGCGGCCTCTGCTTCGGCGGGGGCCGCTTTGTTTTTAAGAAAGCGCCTGAGCCTAGCGGCGGCCTGCGGCGGCTGGGGCCGCTCGCACTACCTTGAGCTGCACGGGTACCACACCCGCATCGAGCAAGCCAAGCTTGCGGGCGGCCCGCTTCGACACGTCTACGATGCGACCCTTCACGTGCGGCCCGCGGTCGTTGACGACCACCTTCACCGAGCGGCCATTGCGCACGTTGGTCACTTTTATCTTGGTGCCAAAGGGTAGCGTATTGTGCGCCGCCGTGAGCCGGCCGGGGCGGTAGGGCGTGCCACTGGTGGTGGGCCGGCCCGCAAACTTATCGGCGTAGTATGATCCCTGGCCCGACTGCGTGAACGCGGATTTGCTGCCGCCGCACGCCGAAAGCATAATTAGAAATATAGTGATTAAGAATGCTCTATTTCTTGTGAAAAGAGGGACTGAGTACATCATTTAGCTATTCATTTTGCCTTCATGCGGCATGTCAAAATAAACGCTCAT
>CAZZDR010000091.1:5383-12171 GCA_964652535.1 uncultured Hymenobacter sp.
AAATGTCGGAGCGCAAGATGAAAAAAGGCAAAATGGCGACGAAAAGATGAAGACCAACATGTAGGTCCGCGCCTTAGCGTTGCACCAGTTCGGCCGCCCGGTTCAGTAGCTTGCGAAAGCTGCCGGGCCGGGCGGTTTTGGCGGGGGTAGGGGCCGGGCTAGGGCGGGCCGGCGCAGGCGGCGGCCCTACGCGCAGGGCCAGCAAGGCGGCGTAGCTACCCTGAAAAACGTTGAAATCGACAGTGCCCCGAATGCCGGGCACATAGGATTCATCCGAATGCTGCCAGATAATCCAGCGGCTGGCGGGCAGCGTGGGGCGCTCCACTTCGTAGTGGGCCAGCCACAGCGGGTAGTCGTCGAAGTGTCCGGCCAGGTAATGGCGGTAGAAGGTGTAGTTGGAGTACAGGATGGGCCGCACTTTATAGTGGCTTTCCACGGCATCGAGCCACTGGCGCACTTCGCGGCGCATCTCGGCCACATCGTGAAAGCGGGTAGCCTCCACATCGAGCACGGGCGGCAGGTCGCCGGGCCGCAGCGGCACCGTAGAGATAAACAGGCGCGCCTGCTCGCCCCCGTCGCGATTGGGTTGAAAGTAGTGGTAGGCCCCACTGAGAATACCCGCCGCGCGGGCTTGCTGCCAGTTGCGCCGGAAGCGGGTGTCGCGCAGCGTGGCCCCCTCACTAGCCTTGATAAACGCAAACCGCACCCGTTGCCGGGCCACCTCGGGCCAGTCGATGCGGCCCTGGTAGGTCGAAACGTCGATGCCGTGCACCGAGTAGCCGGCCAGTAGCGGCGTGCTTTCGCGGCCCGTGAGGTAGCGCGTGGTGAGCGTGGCCCAAGTGCGCCGCGCATAGCGGTTGAGCTGGCGCTGGTGGCGCCCGTAGTAGACCCCGCCGCCCAGCAGCCCCAGCAGCAGCCCCGCTAGCACCCAGCGCCGCCAGCCCCGGCGCGGCGCCGGCGCCGGCGCCGGCGCAATAGCTGGCGCAGGAAGGGGGGGTAGGGCAGGTATGGGCATGGGGAGCAAGCCAAAAATAACGCACGGCGGCCCGCCACGCGTATGCCGGCCGGGGCCGTAGCTTGCAGCCTGAAAGCCGAGCTGCTCACTTCCGGTTCCCTTTTCGCCTTTACTTATGCCCGACGCCCGCGACGCCAACGGCCACCTTATTCGCGAGCTGCACGGCATTACGCTCGCCGCTATCCTCGAGTACCTGGTGGCGCACTACGGCTTTGCCGGCCTCGATACCCGTCTGAAGCTCAATTGTTTTGCCGTGGACCCTAGTGTGAAATCCAGCCTTACGTTTTTGCGAAAGACAGCCTGGGCGCGGGCCAAGGTCGAAGATCTGTATGTGCGCCTGCGCACGGCCGAGGTGCTGGGCCGCCCGCTGCCTTAAGCTACTTACCTGCTACTACTTGTTTCATGGCGGAGCTGCGCGAAAAATCAGGACCCTTGGCGTTGGTGGCTGGCTTGGGCTGCTACGTAGCCTTCGAAACGGCGGCTTTTTACCTGCTGCGGGCGCTCACGGCGGGCTTGGGCGAGGCCAACCAGTACCAGCCCGAAAACACCATTGTCAGCAACTGGGTCAAAACGGTAGCGTTTCTGGTCCTGCACTTGGCGCTGGTGCTGGCCGCGGTGCTGGTACTCAGCAATAAGCTGCCCCGCCGCTACCGGGGCCAGATAATCGGCTGGCTGCTGGTGAGCCTGCTGGTGGGTTTTGGCTTGCTCATCCCGCTATTTTATTAAAAAGCCGGCTGCTAGTAACAGCTGCAACGTCTAGCCAGTCTATATTCCATTCAGGCCCACAAATAACAAAGCCACTGCTCATCGCAGTGGCCTCAAGAGGGTGAAAGTAGAACGGGTGCGGTGCCGGTCGGTCCCGGCGTTATGAGAGGGGTAGGGGGCCGGTCGGTCCCGGCCGTATCGACAGGCTAGGCAGTCTTAGCTGCCCGGCTGAATGTCAATTTCGCGCGGCTGGCTAGCCTCAGCATCGCGGAAGGGAATAGCCACGCGCAACTCACCGTTTTCGTGGCTGGCGTTGATAGCCGTCAGGTCTAGGTTTTGGGGCAGGTCAAGGGTTTGCACAAATAGCGGGGCGGCCAACTGGGCCTCGGGCTCGTGGCGAAACTCGCCGTACACGGTGAGGCGGCTATCCTTCAGCACCACATGGAAGCTTTCGGCGGGCACACTGGGCATGGCCACGTGCAGCACCACGCCCTGCGGGCGCTCGTTCACACGCAGCTTGGGCTGGGCCACCCCGCCCCCGATGGTATTCAGCAAATCGAGTTGCGGAGCGATAGAACGGATAAATTCGCGGCTGATAAGTTTCATAGTCACAGAGCCTTATTATGTGGCTTCGGACTGGATATTACAAACCACATACCAGCTTTAGAAACAGGCTAAGGTAGCTGATAATCACACGTTATGGCCGATAAAATAGGTTAAACAATTTTGCCTTATGACATGCTGGCCGAAAGCCGGCCGAAGTGGCAGCCCCCGGCCCCGTACCCGCACCCTACCCCCTCAAAACCGACTCGTCAGGCCGAAGTGTACCTTGGAGTTGGTGAGCGAAAAGCTGGTGTTCAGAAACTCCGAGCGCCCCACCGAATACACAAACTGAAACAGCCCGGCCGGCGTGCGAAAGCTCAGGCCGGCACCCAAGCCAGTAGGCTGGTCGAGGGCGCGGGTGGCCAGGTTAGTAGGTAGGTAGGCCTGCAGCACCGCCTGGTCGGCAAAGATGAATACGTAGCCTTCGGGCCCAGTAAACTGACGGAATTCGACGGTGCCCACGCCATAGGCATTGGTGTAAAACTGGTTTTCGGAGAAGCCGCGCAGCGAGTTGAGCCCGCCCAGCCGGAATAAATCGTTGAGAAAAAGCCGTTGGTTGAACAAGCCCTCGCCGCGCAGGCGTACCAGCAGCACGCTCTGCCGGCTCAGGGCCCAGTAGCGCTCGCCCCGCCCGCTGAGGCTATACTGCGTCGAGCGGAAGTTCACGCGCCGGTACAGCGAGTCGTTGAGGTCAGCGTTTTTGCGAACGGTCTTGGTCCCTACCCCCCCCTGCACGCTCAAAAAGAGGCCTCGATGCGGGAAATAAATATCGTCAAGGTTGGCGCGTGAATAGCCTATGCCGTACGAGATGTACTCTGAATCAGCGTTATCGGGTAGGGTAGTGCGCAGGCGCAGTAGCGAATCAAGCAGGCGCGAGCTGCGCTGCTCGGCGAAGAAAGTAAGCCGGCCGGCCCGCGCCGTGGGGTAGCTCACCTGCAGCCGCGGCCGCAGCGTCAGGAAGTCGTTGTTCTGCTTATACAGGTTGAAAGTGGTGCCTACTTCGAGCGGCGTGCCGAAGATATTAGGATGCAAGTAGCTGAGGTCCAGTAGCTGCGAGGCGGCATCTACTTTGCGCCATTGCAGGCCCAGCTGCTTACCGCCGCCGCGCAGGTTGCGCAGGGCCACCGTCACATCGCCCGTAAACTGCACGCCGCTGCGGCCGTCGTTAGGCAGTAGGCCCACAATGGCGTCGAACTGGTTGGCCGAACGCTCGTCGAGCAGCAAGTACACCCGCGCCCGGCCGCGGGCAAAGCGCACCTCGGGCTCGGCCCGCAGGCGCACGTAGGGCAGCTGGCGCAGCAGCGCAGCAGCGGCGGCCACGCGCTGCTGGCTGTAGGGCGCTTCGGGCAAAATCTGCAGGTATTTGGCCAAAAAACGCTTCTTGGTTTTACTGCTGCCCACTATTTGCAAAGAGTCGAAATACACCACTGGCCCCCGCTTGAGCACCACCCGGCCCGCAATGTCGCGCCCGCTCAGGCGCAGCGAGTCGATGCCGACCGTGGCGAAAGGATAGCCCTGGTTTTCGGCCTCCGTGAGCACGCGCTCCTGCAGGGCCACCCAGTCGGCCGGGTGCCAGGGCGTGCGCCGGAAAAATTTTTCGCGGTAGCCAGCGCGGGTTAGCAAGCCATCGCCGAGGTTGCCATTGTGCAAGTATGCCCACCTAAACTGCTCGCCCACATATAAATGCACGCGCACTGTGTCGCGGCTCCAGTGCATGTCGTCGGCCGAGGCCGTGAGGTAGGCATCGGCCTGCAGGGCTAATACCAATTCGCGCACTGTGCGCAGCGCCGTGAGCGAGTCGGGCACGGTAGCACGCGGGTGCAAGCGGCGCACCAGCGCCTGCCCAGCTGGCTCGGCCTCGATGCGCAGCACCCGCGGGCGCACTGGGCGGCGCAGTACGGCGGTAGTTGGGTCGGCGGCGGGGGGTAGGGGCGGCGAGGCTAGCTTGGGCGCGTTAGGCACGGCCACGCCCGGCCCGGCGTCGGGCGTTTGGGCGCGTAGGGGCCCGGCGTGCAGGCCCAGCGCCAGCCAGCAGCTCCATAGAAGAAAGGTAGCGAGTCGGGCCATCGGTGGGAACGCAAACGTGCCGGGCTGTTTTTAATTTCAGATGCCCGATTTTTGCGGGCATAACGTGGGCGCTGCGAGTTAGTGTTACGCCCGCAAAAATCGCGCTGTTCCCAACCTCATGCCCGGCCTCTACCTCCATATTCCGTTTTGCAAGCAGGCCTGCCACTACTGCGACTTCCACTTCAGCACCTCGCTGGGGCTGAAAGGGCAATTTGTGGACGCGCTGCTCCGGGAAATGGAATTGCGCAAAAACTACCTGCCCAGCCCCGCCGCGCCGCTCGAAACTATCTATTTTGGTGGCGGCACGCCCTCGCTGCTCACGGGAGCGGAATTAGCTCGAATTTTTGCAGCTATCGAATTGAATTTCAACGTGTCGCCCCAGGCCGAAATCACCCTCGAAGCCAACCCCGACGACCTCACGGCGGCCAAGCTGGCCGAACTGGCCGCCTCGCCCGTCAACCGCCTCAGCATTGGCCTACAAAGCTTTCACGAGCCGCACCTGCGCCTGATGAACCGTGCCCACTCGGCCGAAGAGTCCTGGCAGGCCGTGCGCCGGGCCCAAGCCGCTGGCTTTGAGAATATTTCAGTAGATTTAATTTACGGGGTGCCGGCCCCTAGCCACGCCATCTGGGAGGCTGATTTGGCGCGCTTGCTGGAGCTGAACGTGCCGCACGTGTCGGCCTACGCCCTCACCATCGAGCCCGACACGGCCTTTGGCCGCCGGCTGCAAAAAGGCACCTTCGTGGCCCCACCCGAAGAGTTTGTGGCCCAGCAGTTTGAGCGGCTGTTGGCCCAGCTGCGTACCCACGGCTACGAGCAGTACGAAATCAGTAATTTCTGCCAGCCCGGCCGCGAAAGCCGCCACAATGCCAACTACTGGCGCGGCGTGCCCTACCTGGGCCTGGGCCCGAGCGCTCACTCCTTCGACGGCCGCAGCCGCCAATATGCCGTGGCCAACAATCCGCAGTACGTGACTGCTGTGCTGGAAGAAGGCCAAGTGCCTGCCACCGTCGAGCTCCTTACCCCCCTCGACCAAGCCAACGAATACCTGCTCACGACGCTGCGCACCAGCCGCGGCTGCGACTTAGCGTATCTACGCGACACGCTGGGCCTCAATATTTTGGGTGAGCGTGCCGAGTACTTGGCCAGCCTCACAGCCCAGGGCATGGCTACGCTGAGCGGCGACGTGCTGCGCCTCACCGACGCCGGCAAGCTGCTGGCCGACCACATCACGCTGGAGCTATTTGCCGCTGCGCCGGCTGCCGCGCTGTAGCTTGCGGTGGCGGTCGGGCGGGCCGCTGGTTTCTTCTTTGTATCACCCCTATCCCCTCGCCGCCGTGAAGCTTCTTAGTGATGCCCTGGTCAGCAACGACGATTTTTTTGTGGAACACGTCCAGCTCACGGCCATTGTCTTCGATAATACCGACGATGTGACGGTGTGGGCCACCACCTATCGCGACGACGACGACCACTTCTTCCACCTTGGCCTGCCCTTCCAAGCCCTCGACACGCTGCTGCGCGTGGCGGGCGACCGTGCCGATGCCCTGGCCGAAGAAGTAGCCGATGCCTTAGCTACCACCGAGCAGTGGCCCTGCCTGCTCGAATACGCCACCGAAGACGACCCGCCCGTAGCCCTGCCCGGCGTGGCCCTCAAACTGGCCGTCACCTTCCCCGCTGACGTTGACGAAGCCGATGACCCGCAGCCACACAATATCTTCTACCTGGAAGGGATCTATGCCCGGCTAGCTCCGTGACGGGGGTAGAGAATACAGCCAGGTGGTACCTCATTCCGGGCTTAGGGGCTGATGAGCGGGTCTTTCGGCGCCTGCAGCTACCAGGCCCCTGGCAGGTCATGACTTGGCTGCCACCCGAGTCCCCAACCGAACCGCTCGCCCATTATGCCGCCCGCCTAGCCGAGGGCGTGCCAGTAGATGAAGCTTGCTGGCTAGTGGGCGTATCCTTCGGCGGGCTGCTGGCGCAAGAGATGGGCCGCCTGCGGCCGCGGGCGCGCGTGGTGCTCATTTCCAGCCTCGGCAGCCCGCACGACTTGCCTCCGCTGCTGCGGCTGGCCGGTGCCATTGGTCTGCATCGGGTGCTGCCTTTCGGGTTGCTTAGGTGGCTGCCGCGGCTAGCGCAGTGGTTTTTTGGGGCACGAGGCGGCACCGAGTACCGCTTGCTTCGCCAAATACTGCGCGACACCGACCCTGCCTTTGCGCGCTGGGCTACGGCGCAACTACTAAGCTGGCGTGGCCCAGGGCTGCCGGATACCGTGCGCCTGCAGGGCACCCACGACCGTTTGCTACCCGCTGGCGCGGCGCGCATCGAATACCGTTTGGCTGGCGCTGGGCATTTTCTTATCGTTAGCCACGCCGCGCAGGTCAGCCAAGTGCTGCAAGCG
>CAZZDR010000092.1:0-3044 GCA_964652535.1 uncultured Hymenobacter sp.
CGAAGCATCGCTACCGCATCGTCGAGCTAGTGACTCAAGCGGCGCGAGCGAGCTGCTTCGGCAAGCTCAGCACGACGTTCTTTTTCTGTTCTTTATCGACTCTTTAGCGTACTACTAACTTACTGCGCGGCTACCCCCTTGGTATGGAGGTAGCGCTCGAAAAACTCGTAGGTGCGCAGCATCTGGTCGATGCGCTGGCGGTTGTCGCCCGCGCGGGTCAGCTCGTGGGTGCCGCCGGGGTGGCGCACGTATTCGACCGGGCGGCCCAGCACCTTGAGGCTGCGAAATAGCATTTCGCCCTGCACAAAGCCGGTGCGGCGGTCGTTTTCACCGTGAAAAAGGATGTAGGGCGTCGTGATATTCTCGACGTAGGTGATGGGCGACTCGCGGGTGAGCACCGCCCGCACGGCCGGCTGCCATGGGTAGCCACCGAAGTAGTTGGGCACCAGGCGCCAGGCATTGCCCTCGCCGAAGAACGTGGCCAGGTCGTATACGCCGCGCTGCGAGCAGGCAGCCTGAAAGCGGTGGTCGTGGCTCACAATCCAGGCCACGAGGTAGCCCGCGTACGAGCCGCCCGTCACGACCAGCTTGTTGGAGTCGGCCCAGCCTTCGGCCACGGTTTTGTCGAGGGCGGTGAGCACATCGCTGCTCGGGCCGGTGCCCCAGTCGTTGATATTTGCCCGCAGAAACTGCTCGCCGTAGCCGCCCGAGCCGCGCGGGTTGCTATACACCACGCCGTAGCCCTGGCTGGCGAAGTACTGAAACTCGTGCCACATACTAGCCTCGCCCGGCCCCCACATGGCCGCCGGCCCCCCGTGGATGTCGAGCAGCAGCGGGTACTTCTGGCCCGCCTGGTAGGCGGTAGGCTTCATCACCCAATAGTCTACCGCCAAGCCCTTGTCGTTCACAAAGCTATGCTTTTCGGGCATCGACAGCCGGCGGGTTTTCACCCAGTCGTTGAAGGTGCCGGTGCGGCGCACTTGGTGCAGGCTGGCATCGGCCACGTACAGGTCGGAGGGGTTGCGCACGCCGGTTTGGGCGTACACCACATGGCCCTGAGCTACGTCAAAGCTCAGGATACCGGCATCGTCAGCCGACAGCTTTTCGACTTTGCGCGTGCTGATGTTGGTGCGGTACAGGGGCACGCCGCCGTTGGCCTGAGCCGTAAAATACAAATACTTGCTATCGCTGCTCCAAGTGAGGCCGGCCGGCGTGCGGTCGAGCGGAATAGTGATAGCCGGGCCACCACCCAGCGGCATAACCAGGAGCTTGGGCACGGCCACGCGCCCGGTGGGCGACTGCTGAAACGCCAGCCACCGGCCCGAGGGCGACACCGCCGGGGTAGCGTACGTGGTGCTATCCTGGCCCAGCAGGCGGCGCAGGTGGCGGCCATCGCGGTCGGCCAGAAACACCGCGTTTTCCTGGGCGCGGTCGGGGTGGCGCACCGAGTCGATGGCCGCGAGCAGCAGCAAGTGCTGGCCATCGGGCGTAAACTCGGCCTGGCTGAAGCGATAGAAGCCGTGGGTGAGCGCCACGGGCTGCGCCGCCGGGTCGGTGGCGCTAATCAGGAAAATCTGCGCCAGGTTTTTGTCGGCCGATACCTCTTTTTCGTCTTGAAAATCAAGATTATCGAGCACTTTGGCTTTCTTGTCCAGCTCGTTTTTATCGAGGTAGGCGCGCACCTCGGCCAGCGTGCCGTTGGCGTTGGGCCGGGCCGAGCCGAGCGCATAATTCTTGGCAAAGCCCGGTTTCTCGAACGACCAGAGGGGTAGGGCTTTGGTGGCGTTCAGCAGCGAGTCTTTCACCAATTCGCGCAGCGGAATGGCCGCCCCAAACAGCACTTGCCGGCCATCGGGCGACCACCGCGGGCTGGTAGCGCCGTACTTGAAGCGCGTGAGCTGCCGGGCCTCGCCGCCATCGGCGGGCATCACAAACACCTGGGGCTTGTCATCAACGGGCCGCACGAAGGCCAGCTGCCGGCCGTCGGGGCTCCAGGCGGGCTGCGCGGCGCCGTCTTTGCTGAAGGTGAGCTGCCGGGGCTGGGCGCCCGCCTCGGTGCCCACGGTATAGAGCTGGCTCAGGTTCTTGTAGTCGGCCTTGCTTTTCTCGTCGGGCACCACGGCCAGCACCGTAAAGGCCGCCCGCCGCCCGTCGCGGGTCAGGGTGATGTTGTTGAGTTGCTCAATCTTCAGCAAGTCGGTGACTTTTACCGGCTCGGGGGCCGTTTGGCCGCGGGCCGCTAGCGTGGCACAGCAGCCCAGCAGGACTAAGATAAATTTGTTCATACTCACATTTTTAGAACACTAGCGTGCGGGGCAAGTCCCGCACGCTAGTCGGATTTATAGTTATAAAGTAGCTGGGCTAGCCACTTCCGCCGCCCGATTAACCTGGCCAGCCAAGCGGTCGATGGCGGCGGCGGTGCGCTTTATCTGCTCATCGGCCTCAGCCCACTTGCGCTCTTCCACGGCTTCGCGGATGCCGGGTAGGGTTTTCACGCCGTAGCCGGTGTAGAAGCCCGGCGCGTAGAGCTGGTGCCGATACCACGGGCGGCGGGGCAAGCCTTCGGCGCTCAGGAGCTGCTGCTCCGCTTGGTACAGGAGCTGGTCGAGCGCTTTTTGGCGGTCGGCGGGGGGGGTAGGGCTAGCTTGGCGGGCCTGCTCGTAGGCCTGGGCACTTTGGGCCAGCTTCTGCAAAGCGGCGTCGAGGGGCGCAAAATCTAGCTGGGGCACGGCGGCCTGCGCCTTGGGGGGTAGCAGCGGCTGGTCGGGATTCGACACGGCCTCGTAGCGCTTCTCGGCCAGCAGCTTGGTTTGGCGCTCGGTTTCGGTGCGCAGGTCGTTGGTTAGTTTCTTAACCTCGGTGCCATACTTAGCCACAGTGTTCGAGAGGTTCTGAAACTCGAAGGGCAGCACGTCGGCATCGGCCAGGCGCAGCACGCAGCGGCCCATGGTTTGGGCCAGCGCCACGCCGTAGGCAAACGTGGGGTCTTTGAAGCGCACGAAGTCGTCGTACGAATCGAAAATCGAGTGGTACTCGCCGCCCGC
>CAZZDR010000092.1:3144-12160 GCA_964652535.1 uncultured Hymenobacter sp.
CGTGTGCGAGCCCGCCACGCCCAGAAAGCCGCGGTCGCTGTTGTCGGTGTTCAGGTACGCCACCACGTGCTTTTGAATATCCTTGGCGTTGGTTTCGGCCCATTCGGTCGAGCCTAGCAGGCCGGGCTCCTCGCCGTCCCAGGCGCAAAACATGATGGTGCGCTTGGGGCGCCAGCCGGTTTTCACCAGCTCGCTGATGGCGCGGGCTTCTTCCAGCTCGGCCACCATGCCACTGAGCGGGTCGCTGGCGCCATTCACCCAGGCGTCGTGGTGGTTGCCGCGCAGTATCCACTCATCGGGCAGCTCCCTACCCCTCAGCGTGGCGATAACGTTGTAAACCGGCTCCGTTTTCCAATTGAATTCCAGCTGCAAGTGCACCTTGGCTGGCCCCGGCCCGAGGTGGTACGAGATGGGCAGCGCGCCGCGCCAGTCGGGCGGCGCCATCGGCCCGGCCAGCGCCGAGAGCAGGGGTAGGGCATCGCCGTACGAAATCGGCAGCACGGGTATCTGGGTCAGCGTGGGCGCGGTGCGGTAGTCGAGGCGCTTGGCGTTTTTGGTCGAGCCGTAGCCGGGTGTGACCGGGTCGCCGGGGTAGGTGGGCATGTCGAGCACCGAGCCGCGCTGGGCGCCGGTTTCGGGCTTGAAAGGGCCTTTGGGGTACACATCACCCTGGGCGTAGCCGTCGTCTTTGGGGTCGGAGTAGATGAGGCAGCCGATGGCGCCCATTTCGGCGGCCACCTTGGGCTTGATGCCGCGCCACGAGCCGCCGTACTTGGCAATCACGATTTTACCCTTTACGTCGATGCCGCGGCGGGCCAGCTCGTCGTAGTCTTTCGGAATGCCGTAGTTCACAAACACCAGCTCGGCCGTCACGTTGCCATCCTTCGAGAAGCAGTTATAGGTAGGCAGCTGCTCGCTCGTTTGGCCCGAAGTGGCGTCTTCGGCCACTGGTTTTTCGGTAAGGCCGGCGGTGAAGGGAGTAGGCGCCACCAGCTCCAACTTGCGCAGCTTGGGCGTCGGAAACAGCACGTACGACACGTCGATGCGCGTGGCGTAGCCCCAAGATTTGAACAAGCTAGCCATGAATTCCGCGTTGTCCTTGTCGTAGGGCGAGCCCACGTGGTGCGGGTGCGCGGCCAGGCGCTTCATCCATTGGCGCAGCTCGTCGGCCCGGAGCTGGGCGTCGAACTTGGTTTCGAGCTGGTACTCGGCCGCGGCCGCGGCGGGCGCAAAGCCTAGCAGCGGCAGGGCAGCGGGCGGGGCAGGTTGGGCGAACAGTGGGCGGGCCAGCAGCCCTGACGCGAGCAACAGGAAAGGGTAGCGTTTCAGCATAAGCAGGTTAGTAGGGAAAAGGAGATGCAGCCAGCCGCCCCAAAAACCGGGGGTAGGCCGGCGAAAGATAGCGCCCGCCTGCCCCCGAAACCTGCTGTTTTTTCGTCTTATTATGGAATTGCTGATATGCAAAAACGCCGCACAGCCTTACAACAGGCAGCGCGGCGAGTAAAGTGGGTCAAGACTGAATAGACCTTTTGGATTTCTACTAATCTCAGATAAACCCGCAAGGCAATCGTTGAAATGACTATCTATTAATCATGTAAATAGCTGCCATAATGAGTAAATTTATTGTGATTACCCAAAACACAAGTGGCACCCATCTAATGCGCCAGTTTTGATATCCACCTGGACGTATTTCAACAGGAAAAGCAAATGGATTCATCAAGTTAGGTTTTTAAAGATGCTGCCAATATATAGGGTATAGCATCTTAGCACACTAGATGAGGTTATAAAAACACCCATCACGCTAAGCAAGCATAATGGGTATTTCTATAACCTAACTAAACCTTAAAAATTAGCCGCTGTAGCCGCCGCCGCTTTCGGGCTCGGTGGCGCTGCCGCCGGCTTTATCGGGGGTGGGCAGGTCCGACTCGGTATGGATTTCGAGGTGGCTATAGTCGGGCACGCCGTTGCCTTCGGTGGGTACGGGTGGCTCGGTGTGGGGGTCGGGGGTAGGCTGCGGCTGGTTCATAATCGGGAAAAACGTTTGGGAAACTACCCGGTGTACGGACTAACGCGCCCAATGGCTGCCGGGCGTGGGGCCGCGCCGCCTGGGCAGCGTACTTTTGCCGGCGTTGCCAGCGGCAGTTTTCCCACTCCTACTTCGTTCAAATGAGCCAGTTCCGCACCGAAAAAGATACCATGGGCCAGGTGCAAGTGCCCGCCGACGCCTATTGGGGCGCCCAAACCCAGCGCAGCATCGAGAACTTCCCGATTGCGCAGGATATCAACAAGATGCCGAAGGAAATTATCAAAGCCTTCGCCTATCTCAAAAAAGCCGCCGCCTTCACCAACCGCGATGCGGGCGTGCTCGACGCCGATAAGGCGACCCTCATTGGGCAGGTAGCCGACGAAATATTGGCGGGCCAGCTGGCCGACCAGTTTCCGCTGGTGGTGTGGCAAACTGGCTCGGGCACGCAGTCGAACATGAACATGAACGAGGTGATTGCCTACCGCGGCCACGTGCTGCACGGCGGTCTGCTGAGCGACGAGAAGAAGTTTTTGGCGCCCAACGATGACGTGAACAAGAGCCAAAGCTCGAACGACACGTTCCCGACGGCTATGCATATCGCGGCCTACAAAATCTTGGTCGAGACCACGATTCCGGGCATCACCAAGCTGCGCGACACGCTGAAGCAGAAGTCGGAAGAATTCAAGCACATCGTTAAAATCGGCCGCACCCACTTCATGGATGCTACCCCCCTCACCTTGGGGCAAGAATTTTCGGGCTACGCCTCGCAGCTCGACCACGGCCTGCGCGCTATCAACTACACGCTGGCGCACCTGAGCGAGCTGGCGCTGGGCGGCACCGCCGTGGGCACGGGCATCAACACGCCCGCTGGCTACTCCGAGAACGTGGCCAAGCACATTGCCGACCTCACGGGCCTACCCTTCGTCACGGCCGAGAATAAGTTTGAAGCCCTGGCCGCCCACGACGCCATCGTGGAAGCCCACGGCGCCCTCAAAACTGTGGCCGTGAGCTTGATGAAAATCGCTAACGACGTGCGCATGCTCAGCAGCGGCCCGCGCGCCGGCATCGGCGAAATCTCGATTCCGGACAACGAGCCCGGTTCCAGCATCATGCCCGGCAAGGTGAACCCCACCCAGTGCGAGGCCATGACGATGGTGGCCGCCCAGGTAATGGGCAACGACGTGGCCATCACGGTGGGCGGCTCGATGGGCCACTTCGAGCTGAACGTGTTCAAGCCCGTCATGATTTTCAACTTTCTGCACTCGGCCCGCCTCATCGGCGACGTGTGCGTGGCGTTCAACGACAAGTGCGCGGTGGGCATCACGCCCATTTTGCCCAATATCAAGAAGCACGTCGATAGCAGCCTGATGCTCGTGACGGCCCTCAACCCGCACATCGGCTACTACAAAGCCGCCGAAATTGCTCAAACGGCCCACAAAAACAACTCGACCCTGAAGGAAACCGCCGTGCAGCTCGGCTACGTCACGCCCGAGCAGTTCGACGAGTGGCTGAAGCCCGAGGACATGGTAGGTGAGATAAAGTAATGGCGACTAGGCTTGTGGCCGCCAAGCTCCTCTGGCGGCCTGCCACAAGCTTAGCTAGGCACGCAGCCCGCAAAGCCGCCCGGCCCCGTGCCGGGCGGCTTTTGGTTTTCTTGCATCTTTGCAGTGTCACCATTCTTTAGCGGCTATGCCCTTCGACTTCACCCAAAACCTGGTACTGGAAAACAGCCGGGTGCGGCTACGCCCGCTCGAAGCCACTGATTTTGAAGAATTGAAGCTTATTGCCTTCGACCCCGAGCTGTGGCAATACACCCTGACCCGCGCCGACGATGTGGTGAGCCTGGCGGCCTACGTGACCGCCGCTGGCCAGGCGCGGCAGGCGGGGCAGCGCTACCCATTTGCTATCATCGACCGGGCCAGTGGGCGGCTGGCGGGCAGCACCAGCTACTACAATATCGACCTCGACAACCAGAAGCTGAGCATTGGCCACACCTGGGTCGGCACCGGTTTTCAGCGCACGGGCCTCAACCGGGCGGCTAAGCACCTGCTGCTGTGCCACGCCTTCGACCAGATGGGCTGCGAGCGCGTCGAGCTCGAAACCGACAGCCGCAACCACAAGTCGCAGCAAGCCATGCGCCGCATGGGCGCCACCGAGGAGGGCACGCTGCGTAGCCACCGCCTCACGCAGGGCAATATGCGGCGCGACACGGTGATTTTCAGTATCATCCGGCCCGAATGGAACCAGCTGCGGCATACCACCTTTGCCGAGTTCGATACACGTGGCTAGCCCTCCCCCCCCCGCCCGGCCCAACTTGCTGCAACGCCGGGCGGCCAGCTTTGGGCACGCGTTTCGGGGTGTAGGGGCGGCGCTGCGCTCCGAGCTGCACTTGCAGTTTCATGCCGTGGCTACGGTGGCGGTGCTGGGGCTGGGCTGGTATCTGGGGCTAAGCCCGGTAGAGTGGGCGCTGGTGGCGCTGGCCGTGGCGAGCGTGTGGGCCGCCGAGCTGTTCAACACGGCCATCGAGACGCTGACCAACCTCGTATCGCCCGGCTACCACCCGCTGGCCGGCAAGGCCAAGGACGTGGCGGCTGGGGCGGTGCTGCTGGCCGCCGCGGGCGCGGTGGTGGTGGGCGGCTGCATTTTTGGCCCCAAACTCTGGGTTCTGCTGCCGCGCTAACTATGCGGGCCGGATAACGTAAGGCTACCCACCTGTCTTCGTGTTTCCCTACCCCCTTCTTATGCGCCATTTTTCTATCCCTTTTATCGCTACCGCACTGGCCTTTCTGCTGGTTTCTTGCCAGCAAGACGTGGTCGTAAACACGCCCACCACGCCGCCTTCCGAAGGCTTTGTGAGTGAGCCCAGTACGCCCGCGCCCACCAGTACCAACACCGTGGACGCGGTGCCCGCTCGCGACATGCGCCTCGACAGCACCGCCCGCCCGCAATGGCTGCAAGGTCGCATCCAGAATATCCTGGCTACCCGCAAGCGCAACCCCATCATCCGCATTTCGCGCTACCAGTTTGAGGGCGAAACCGTGTACTATGAGTCGGCCCCGTGCTGCGACCAGCAATCGACACTCTACGACGCAGAGGGCAAAGTGCTGTGCCACCCCGAAGGCGGCATCACCGGCCGGGGCGATGGCCAGTGCAGCAGCTTTGCCAAGCGCCGCACCAACGAGCAGCTGGTGTGGCAAGACCCACGCTAACGGCTGCTTGTCTTAAAAGAACGTCATGCTGCGCTTGTCGAAGCATGACGTTCTTTTGCACTCTAAATCCCCCATTTGCTCTCTACTCATGATTAACACCATTGCCAAGCTCGGCGCGTTCAACGTGTGGGCCAACGAAACGCTGCTGCGTCGCCTCGACTCGTCGGTGGCCGCTGGCCACGAAGCACCGCAACCGGCGTTGCGCATTTTCAGCCACGTCATCAACGCTCAGGCTATCTGGATTGCCCGCCTCAGCGGCACGGCCAGCCCGCTAAAAGTGTGGCAGGAGCACGATATCGCCGGCCTGCACCACTGGCACGAGCAAACCTCGCAGAAGTTTGCTGACCTCTGCGCCAACGCCGACGACACTGAGCTGGTACGCCACATCCAATACTCTAATTCCCAAGGTGATGCTTTCGATTCGCAGGTGAGCGACATCTTGACCCACTGCGTGGTGCACGCCAGCTATCACCGCGGCCAGGTAGCCACCAAGATGCGCGAAGCCGGCTTAGAGCCGGTCAACTCTGACTTCATCACCTACTGCCGCGAGCAGAGCGGCCAGGTAGCACCGCAGCTGTAAATCGGCGCTGTCATTCGTTGGATACTTTTGGCAGGCTGCTTCGCCCCGGTGGCGGGGCAGCCTGTTTTTGTGGGGCCGTATAGGGGGTAGCACGCTGCGCTTATGAAAATTCTGTTGGTCGAAGACGAGCCGCCGCTGGCCTCGTTCATCAAAAAAGGCTTTGCCCACGAGGGCTACGACCTCACCGTGGCCTACGACGGGCGCACGGGCTGGTCGCTCTACGAGCAGCAGCCCTACGACCTGGTTATTCTGGATGTAAACCTGCCCTACGTGAATGGGGTAGAGCTGTGCCAGCGCATTCGGGCGCACAGCCGGCTGGTGCCAGTGCTGCTACTCACGGCCCTCGACAGCCTCGACGACAAGGAGGCTGGTTTTGCGGCCGGGGCCGACGACTACCTGGTTAAGCCCTTTGAGTTCAGAGAGCTGCTGATGCGGGCCCGCGCCCTCACCCAGCGCTACGCCGCCACCAGCGGCGAGCGCCACGAGCTGCGCATGGCCAACCTAGTGCTCGACCTCGACGCCAAAACGGTGGCTCGCGCCGGCCAGCGCATCGACCTCACCACCCGCGAGTATTCGCTGCTCGAACACCTGCTGCGCAACCGCGGCCGCGTCATCTCGCGCGTAGATATTGCCGAGCGGGTCTGGGACCTGGACTTTGACACGACAACCAACGTGATTGATGTGTACGTGAGCTACTTGCGCAAGAAGCTAGACCGCGATTTTTCGCCCAAGCTCATCCATACGGTGGTAGGCATGGGCTACGTCATGCGCGAAGGGTAGCGCCGTAGCGCGAACTTTGTAGTTCGCGTACTAGAACGACATCCACGGCGCGGGAACGCGAACTACAAAGTTCGCGCTACGTTCAGAGCAAAATGCTGATTCGCAATAAGCTAATGCTGCGCTTTACGCTGGTGGTACTGGCTATTCAGGTCAGCTTTTCGGCGTTCATTTACTACTTCAATGCCAGCACGCGGGCGCAGCGCTTTGAGCACCGGCTGGGCACCAGCGCCACGCTGGCGGCGCGGCTGCTCATTAGGCCCGGCAAGCTCGAAACCGGGCAGCTCGGCAGCTTGCGCCGCCGCGACTTGCTGACGCTGCCCAACGAGCAAATCAGCATCTACGGGCCCGGCGGCGAGCTGCGCTACAGCAGCGCCGATGACATCGACCAGGGACCCAACCGGGCCCGGCTGGGCAGCTTGCAGCCGGGCCAGCTCATGGGTTTTGGGGCCGGCGGGCGGCGCGAGGCGGTGGGCCGGGCCTACGACCACGAGGGCGAGCGCTACGCCATTTTTGTATCGGCCGACGACCAGCTGGGCTGGGCGCGGCTACACCAGCTGGGCTTGCTGCTGCTGCTGGGCAACGTGGGCGCACTGGCGCTCACCATTTTGGCGGGCTGGTACTTTGCGGGCGCGGCCCTGGCGCCGGTGGCGCGCATTGGGCGGCAAGCGGGGCGCATTTCGGCCACCAACCTGGGCCGGCGGCTGTCGGAGGGCAACGGGCGCGACGAGCTGGCGCAGCTGGCGCGCACCTTCAACACGATGCTGGCTGGGCTAGAGCAGGCCTTCGAGTCGCAGAAAAGCTTTCTGGCCCACGCTTCGCACGAGCTGCGCACACCGCTCACCACCCTCACCGGCACCCTCGAAACCGCCCTGGCCTACGATGCCACCCTGCCCGACGCCCGCGAGAGCCTGGCCCACTCGCTCGACGCGGCTCGCCACCTGCAAAGCCTCACCACCAGCCTCTTGGCCTTGGCCAAAGCGGATGGCACCCTACCCCCCTTCGCGGCGGTAAGGCTCGATGAATGCCTAAACCAGGCCCTGGATTTTGCCCGCGCCAAGTACCCCAGCCGTGAATTGCGTCTGGCTTTCGGGTCCCTACCCCCCACTGCGGAGGGCGATGTTTTTATGTTGCCCGGCAACGCCGAGCTGCTCACCACGGCCCTGCTCAACCTGCTCGACAATGCCGGCAAATACTCGGCCGGTCCGGTGCTGGCCGAGCTGGGCTACGACGGCCCTACCCTGCTGCGCGTGCGCGTCGTTGACCAGGGCCCCGGTCTCAGCCCCGATGAGCTAGGCCACATCTACGAGCCGCTGTACCGGGCCCCCGGCGCCCTGGGCCGCCCCGGCTACGGCCTGGGCCTACCCCTCACGCAGCGCATTGTGCAGCGCCACGCGGGCCGGCTGGCGTTGACCTCGGCAGAGGGGGTAGGGACCACGGCCACGGTGTGGCTGCCAGCGTCGCCGGTGTAGGAGGGAGTAAGGGCAGTACTTTGTCCTTTCACCTTTGCGGGAATATGAGCCTTCCATTCATCCCTATTGCCGACCAACTTAACTGGCTACCGCGAACGCCTTATGCTGCAGTTGCTGTCGCACCGGGCTTACCGCCAGGTTATGAGGTTTATCTCCAGCTATTGCCGCCGCTGGGCATCGACCGCAGCATCCCAATTGCTGAATACTCTTTCGCTACCAAAACAGTGGCCGAGTTAAACGCCCGCGTGGCTTTCTGGGATAAGTATGGCATTGTACTCGGCCAGCCCTCGCCTGAAAAGCTAGAAGCAATTACTTACCGCGAAGTGGCGGCCTCGCTAGACTTAAATTATGATGCCCAAATCAGCGGCGCAGCTATTGCACGGGCTTATGGCAGCTGGCCACCTCATTTGGGTAGTAGTCCAGCTCTTGAAGCGGCGTTCGTGCAGCAGTTGCTACAAGGGATAGGGCCTACTGTTGAAAGCTATTTTCATGGGGCTGATGAAGAGGGTAACGGACACTGGGAATCTGATGATTCCCGCGCTGATTGGTTGAAGCACGGCTTATCGGCTGATTTACCAGAAATATGCCGTTGGGGCGGAAGACCACCTACGTATTTTTTTGCTGCAGACCATTCCTGGTGTTTCTACCAAAGTGAAGAAGCACCCATGGTTGTGGGCTGCGCTAAGCACTTAGCCCAAGCACTTTTGGCTCAGCCAAAGTTAGAAATCCTGTCATTGTCGGATTTGTAAGCTTTCAACAGGTAATAGATGGCTGCAAAGTGGTCCTCACCCTATTTTCATCTTTTCTAATACGGTTCTCATACCGTTTTAATGTCATGGGGGGTCCTTTGTGGGCAGTTGCCACTGCCCCACCTACCCATGTCCAATCCACTCCGGCCGTTGAATTTCCTGGCTTTGCTGCTGGCGGGGGCCCTGGCTTCATCGCTGATATT
>CAZZDR010000093.1:0-12146 GCA_964652535.1 uncultured Hymenobacter sp.
TAGTGGTAGCGCGAGAGCAGGTACGTGCAGTTGGGCACGCTGATAACCACCAGGATAGACGGTATCAGGCCCGTGAGCAGGTTGATTTTAAACCCAAGCAGCACGATGCTCGCCACGCACCATATCATCACGATAATGACGACCAGCAGCGGAACCACCACCGCCGACCAGGTGCGGAAAAACACGAACAGAATGATGGCCATTACCACCACCATCAGCCCGGCGAAGAACTTCATCTCGGCCGATACCTTGCTCGTCATCGTAGAGCGCACGTAGGGTAGGCCCGCGTAGTGCAGCTTGATTTTGGAGTCTTTTTCAAACTTCGCGCTCAAGTTCAAGATGTTGTTCATCACCTCCTTGCGGCGGTCCGAGTTCAGCCACTTGGGGTCGAGCGTCACGGCCAGCAGCGTGGCGCCGGTGCGCGGCGCAATCACCTGGCCTTGGTAAAACTCGATGCTGTTCACGACCCGCATCAGCGAGTCGAGCTGGGCTTGGCTGGTAGGCGGCCGCGCAAAAACGGGCGCCGTTACGAAGCTATTATTTACTGTATCCTTCTGAATCTGAATTAGCTTGGGCAAGCCTAGCACGCCCGACACGCCCGGCACCTTCACCAGCTCGTTGGCGAGCTGGTCGTAGAGCCGGAACTGCGGGAGCTTGTACACCGCGCTGTCCTGCATACCCAGCACCAGGATGTTGCCATCCTCCCCAAAGGTCTTTTTGAACTGCTGGAAGTACACCATGTCGGGGTCCTTCGGGCTCACCACCTGGGCAAAGTCGTAGGTCATCTGCACGTCTTTCGCCACCCAGGCCATGCCCAGGGTCGAAACGGCAATGAGTATCAGCAAAATACGTCTGTACTTGATGATAGAAAGGGCGATATGTCCCCACATAGGATTCAGCAATTAATAGTTCGTACCGCCCACTAGCTACACCCAGGCTCGCGATTACAATTTTTCAAATACCCGGCGAAAGCTTACGGCTTCGCCGATGTACGCCCGCAACGCGCTGATGGGCATCCGGGTTTGCTCGCGGGTATCGCGGTGGCGCACCGTCACGGTTTCGTCTTCCAGGGTCTGGCCATCCACGACAATACAAAAAGGCGTGCCGATAAGGTCCTGGCGCGTGTAGCGCTTGCCGATGGCGTCTTTGTCCTCGATTACCAGCCGGAAATCGAAGCGCAACTCATCAAAAATCTGCTGCGCTTTTTCGGGCATGCCGTCCTTGCGCACCAGCGGGAAGATGGCCGCCTTGATGGGCGCCACCGCCGGGTGCAGCTTCAGGAAGGTGCGCTGCTTGGTGGTTTGGGTTTCGCCCTCGCCTTCGGTAATGGTTTCTTCCTGGAACGCCTGGCAGAGCGTGGCTAGGAAGAGGCGGTCGGCACCGACCGACGTTTCGACCACGTAGGGCACGTAGTTGCCGTAGGGCTTGCCGGTGGTTTCGTCGATGTCGTTGTCGAAGTACTGCTGCTTTTTGCGGCTCAGGTTCTGGTGCTGGGTCAGGTCGAAATCACCACGCGAGTGAATGCCTTCCATTTCCTTGAAGCCGAAGGGAAATTCGTACTCGATGTCCACGGCCGCCTTGGCGTAGTGGGCGAGCTTGTCGTGGTCGTGGAAGCGCAGCTTCTCAGCCGGCAGGCCAATAGCTTCGTGGAAGCGGCGGCGCGAAGCCTTCCAGGTGTCGTACCACTCGCCTTCGGTGCCAGGACGCACGAAGAATTGCATCTCCATTTGCTCGAATTCGCGCATGCGGAAGATGAACTGACGAGCCACAATCTCGTTGCGGAACGCCTTACCGATTTGGGCGATGCCGAACGGGATTTTCATCCGTGCCGACTTCTGCACGTTCAGGAAGTTCACGAAAATGCCTTGGGCCGTTTCGGGGCGCAGGTACACGGGCGGCGCGTCCGAATCCACGGCCGAGCCTTGGGTCGAGAACATCAGGTTGAACTGGCGCACCTCGGTCCACTTGCCGGTGCCCGAAACGGGGCACTTAATTTCTTCGTCGATGATGAGCTGGCGCACGCCGGCCAGGTCGTTGGCGGTGAGCAGGCGGCCCATCTCGGCGGTGAGCGCCGCGCCGCGGGCGGGGTCGCCGGCCTTTTCGTACTCAGCAGCTTTTTCTTCGAGCAGCACATCGGCGCGGTAGCGCTTCTTGCTGTCGAGGTTGTCAATGAGCGGGTCGTTGAAGCCCGCCACGTGGCCGCTGGCCTCCCAGGTGCGCGGGTCCATAAAGATGGCCGCGTCGATGCCGACCACGTTGCCATGCAGCTGGGTCATGGCTTCCCACCACAGGCGCTTGAGGTTGTTTTTCAGCTCTACGCCGTTGGGGCCGTAGTCGTACACGGCGGCGAGGCCGTCATAGATTTCGGAAGACTGGAATACGAAGCCGTACTCTTTGGCGTGGGCGACAATATCCTTTAGCTGAGTATTCTCAGCAGTAGCTGCGGGCTTGCTCATAAGCCGCAAAGGTAGACCGCAGATTTAACGGATTAAACGGATTGCGCCGATACGCCCGCTGCGCGGGCTAGCTGACCTGGTGACGGTAGCAGCCGCACGCAACCAATTTGGCGCCTGGGGCCTCCTCCTACGCACACGAGCCTGGGCCCTACCCCTACCTTTGGTAGCAATAAGTCAATTCTACTCTTTTCCTTTTCTGCTATGAAGCACTGCTTACGCTTCCTGCTGCCGGGCTTGGTGCTGGGCGGGGGGGTAGGGCACGCGCAAGCCCCTACCCCCCCGCCGGCGCGCGTTACCATCAGCGGCTACGTGCGCGACCAGGCCACGGGCGAAAACCTGATTGGGGTGGCCGTGGTGCAGGCGGGCACCGGCCAAGGCACCGCTACCAATACCTACGGCTTTTACTCGCTCACCTTGCCCACGGCGGGGCTCGACTCGGTGCGGCTGGTGGCCAACTACGTGGGCTACGAGCGCCGCCGCTGGGCCGTGCCCACTACTAGCAGTGCCCGGCACGATTTCCTGCTGCCCGCCGCAGCCAACGAGCTGGCCGGCGTAGAGGTGGTGGGCGACCGCCAGGCCGCCGACGACCACGGGCCGCGCAGCACCCGCATGGGCACCATCAATGTGCCGATTGCCCAAATCAAGAGCCTACCCAAGTTTATGGGTGAAACCGACGTGCTGAAGGTGCTACAGCTGCTGCCCGGCGTGCAGAGCGGTGGCGAGGGTAGCAGCGGCCTGTACGTGCGCGGCGGCTCGCCCGACCAAAACCTGATTCTGCTCGATGGCACGCCGGTGTACAATGCGGCGCACTTGTTCGGCTTCTTCTCGGTGTTTAATGCTGACGCTTTGAATAACGTGGAGCTGATAAAGGGCGGCTTTCCGGCGCGGTATGGGGGTAGGCTGTCGTCGGTGCTCGATATTTCGATGAAAGAGGGCAACGACCAGGCGCTGCACGGCGAGGGCGCCATCGGGCTGGTGGCTACGCGCTTTACACTGGAAGGGCCCATCAAGAAAGACGTGGCCTCGTTTATCGTGTCGGCGCGGCGCACATATATCGACGTGGTAGCCCGGCCCTTTATTCAGGCGCAGCTGAAGCACCAAGACCAGGCGGGTACGCTGGGCTACTATTTCTACGACCTCAACGCCAAGCTGAACTGGAAGGTGAGCCCGCGCGACCGTCTCTACCTGAGTGCCTACCGCGGCTACGATAACTTCTACGCCAACCTGCGCGATATCGATGAGGGCCGCGACAACTTTCGGCGCTCCAACAGCAGCTTGGGTTGGGGCAACCTCACCGGCGCGCTGCGCTGGAACCACGTAGTGAACGACCGGCTGTTTATGAACACCCACCTCACCTACAGCCAGTACCAGTTCGACATCGGTGAGAGCAACACCCGCCGCTACCTCGACCAGGGCCAGTCCACCACTAGCACCAGCACGCTCAATTACTTGTCGAACATCCGGGATTTCAGCCTGAAAACTGACTTCGACTACGTGCCCTCGCCCAACCACTACCTGCGGTTTGGGGGGCAAATCATCCGGCACGCGTTTCGGCCGGGGGCGGTGGTGCAAAGCAGCCAAACGACCGACCTGGCTACCGCTTCGGCCTCGGGCACGCGCACCGCGGGCACCGAAAGCGCCGTGTACGTGGAAGACGACTACCGCTTCAGCGCCCGCCTGAAGGTGAATGCCGGCCTGCGCCTAAGCAGCTTTTACGTCGAGAACAAGCTCTACCCCTCCCTGGAGCCGCGGCTGGCTGCCCGCTACCTGCTCACGGACGAGTGGGCCCTGAAGGGCTCCTACGCCCGCACCACGCAGTACATCCACCTGCTCACGAACAGCGGCATTGGGCTGCCCACCGACCTGTGGGTGCCGGCTACCGCGCAAGTGCGGCCGCAGGTGGCGCATCAGATTAGCCTGGGGGTAGCCCGCACGCTGCACCGCGGAGGCGAGGCGTTCGAGTTCAGCTTCGAGACCTACTACAAGCCCATGCAAAACCTGGTGGAGTACCGCGAGGGCGCCAGCTTTTTGAACACCACCGACGGCGACTGGCAAAGCCAGGTGGTGAGCGGCCGGGGCTGGGCCTACGGCGGCGAGCTGTTTTTGCAGAAGAAAACCGGCCGCACTACCGGCTGGATAGGCTACACCCTGGCCTGGAGCAACCGCCAGTTTCCGGACCTGAACAAGGGCCGAATTTTCCCTTACAAGTACGACCGGCGGCACGACATTTCGGTGGTGGTCATTCACCATTTCAGCCCCACCCTCACGCTGTCGGGCACCTGGGTATATGGCACCGGCAACGCCACTACCCTGGGCTCAGCGCGCTACCAGGTGGGAAATAACGCCATTTTCAATGACTACGGCGACCGCAACTCGTACCGCATGGCGGCCTACCACCGCTTCGACCTCGACCTGAGCAAGACCAAGAAAAAGCGCTGGGGCGAAGTAGTTAACAGCCTGTCTATCTACAACGTGTATAGCCGCAACAACCCGTATTATCTGTATTTCGACGCGGCCTTAGTGAACACTGATGGCACGGTGGTGCAGCCGGCCACCTACAAGCAGGTGTCGCTGTTTCCCATTATTCCGTCGGTCAGCAAGGCGTTTAAGTTTTAAGTCCCTACCCCCCTCTTACTCCATGAAACCAGCTTTGCTCCTGCTCACCCTAGCGGCCCTGGCCAGCTGCGAAAGCGTAGTGACCGTGACGCCGCCCGCCTTCACGCCGCGCCTCGCGCTCGACTATACGCTCAGCAACCAGGCTCCTACGGCCGCCTACCAGGAACAGAGTGCCTTTCTGTCTCGAAACCCGTTTGTGAGCACTAGCCAAGCCATCTTGGTGAATAAAAAATTCCAGGGCCGCACCGATGCTACCGTGGAACTGCGCGACGCCAGCGGGCAAGTCGTGGAGGAGTTTCGGCCCGATACCAGCCGCTACGCCCAAAAGCCTACCGACTACCGCTACGGCATCTATATCCCGGTGCGCGGCTACGTGGGCGTGCCGGGCCAGGCCTACCAGCTGCGCGCCAGCGCGCCCGGCGTCGAGGCCGTGGAGGCCACGCTGACCCTCCCCTCCCTGCCGACCTTGGAGGCTGTCAGCTATGTGCAGCAGCCCGCCACGGCCAGCAGCAGCACCTTTATCACGCCAACCAAGTACGGGCAGCTGACGTTTGCCATCGCCGACCAGGCAGCTACTACCGATTATTACGTGGCCTACATCAGGGCGCTGGATGCGGCCGGCCAATACTGGGGCTATGCCTTTGAGGATGAAGGCCTGCAAAACTCCAACGGCCCCGAGGTCAAGCTCAATCAATTTAAGCTGTCTTCGGCGGGTAATATTAACGGCATTATGCCCATTAGCGATGCCGGCCGCCAAGGCCAGCGCATCGTGTACAGCGCGCCGGTGGGAGTCTACTAC
This sequence comes from uncultured Hymenobacter sp., assembly GCA_964652535.1. Taxonomy (GTDB): domain Bacteria; phylum Bacteroidota; class Bacteroidia; order Cytophagales; family Hymenobacteraceae; genus Hymenobacter. The sequence goes on from CAZZDR010000093.1 coordinate 5,872, forward strand.
GGCCGCGGCTATGACTCGCGCAACCCTACTCCCGCGCCGCCCGCCTACCTCGAGCTGACGGTGAGCAGCGTGCCGGCCAGCACCTACGACTTTTACCAGTCGGTGCAGCGCTACCGCGAGGCCAACGACAACCCGTTTGCCGAGCCCGCGCCGCTGCGCTCCAATGTGCAGGGTGGCCTTGGCCTCTTTGGCGGAGCCAGCGATGTAGTGGTACGCCTCCCGCTGTAGGGCTTATTGGCTAGGCTAGACGCTGTTTACTACCCTTCTTTATTGACAAACCAAGAACCAGCTACCACAAAACCCGGGGAGACAACAATTCGGTAACATGACGCTAGCGTGATACCGCACTAATTTTGTGGGCCGACTACCCACTTCGGCTCCTTTTTATGTTCGGACTTGAACCCCATGTTTTACTGCTGCTAGCCGTCTGTTTGCTAGCAGCTTGTGCATTTGAATTTGTCAATGGCTTTCACGACACGGCCAACGCCGTGGCCACGGTCATTTATACCAATACCCTGCGGCCCTGGGTGGCAGTGGTATGGTCGGCGTTTTGGAATTTTATCGGCGTCTTCTCAGGCGGCATCGGCGTGGCCATGGGTATTGTGTACCTGCTGCCCGTCGAAAGCCTGGTAGACCAGAACGTGTACCACGGCATTGCCATGGTGGGCGCCCTCATCGTGGCGGCCATCATCTGGAACATCGGCACCTGGTACTACGGCATTCCGTCGTCGTCGTCGCACGCGCTTATCGGCTCCATTCTGGGCGTCGGTATTGCGTTTTCGCTGCTGCCTGGCGGCCAGGGCGCGGCCGTAAACTGGGGCAAAGCTGGCGAAAGCGGCCTGGCGCTGCTCCTGAGTCCCATCCTGGGCTTCACGTTCACCATCCTGATGATGTTCTTGCTCAAGCGGTTTTTCCCGAGCAAGGCGCTATTTAAGGAGCCCCACAAGCGCAAGCCACCACCCTTGTTCATCCGCCTCACCCTCATTACCACCTGCACGCTGGTGAGCTTTTTTCACGGCTCCAACGATGGCCAGAAGGGGGTAGGGCTGATTATGCTCATCCTCATTGGCATCGTGCCCATTCACTTTGCCCTCGACAGCAGCAAGAATCCGCTCGATTTGCGCGACTCGCTCACCCGCGTCGAGTACGTGATCAACCGCCTGAACCCAGCCGACCTCAACGCTCCCGACCAGCAGCTGCTGGCCCAGGTGCGCGCCCAAACCGCCGACCTCGACCGCGTATTTGCGGGCAAAAACAAGGTCGAAGACTTGCCCAAGCAAGCCCGCTTCGAGATTCGGCGCGACATCCTGCTGCTCGCCAACCGCGGCAAAAAGCTACTCAGCTCCGAGCGCGTGAGCGTGAGCACAGCCGACCGCAAAACGTATGACGATGCCCTAGCCAATATGAAAACCTTCACCGACTACGCACCCTGGCAGGTACTGCTTATGGTGTCGCTGTCCTTGGCCTGCGGCACCACCATCGGCTGGCAGCGCATCGTGAAGACCATCGGCGAGCGCATCGGCAAGGAGCACCTCACCTACGCCCAGGGCGCCAGCTCGGAGCTGGTAGCTGCGGCCATGATTGGCCTTAGCACGCAGTCGGGCCTGCCCACTTCTACTACGCACGTGCTCACCTCGTCTATCGCGGGCAGCATGGTGGCCAGCCGTGGCGTCAAGAACATCAACCCCGATATGGTGCGCAGCATTGCCCTGGCCTGGGTGCTCACGCTGCCCGTGACCATGGTGCTGTCGGGGGCGCTGTTCCTGCTTTTCCGCTCCCTTATGGGATAGGCTACCAGCCCCTACCCCTGCTCTTGAAACCAAAAAAGCCAACCCGATTAGGGTTGGCTTTTTTGCTAGGCTGCTTGGCCAAGCTTGCTAGTGATAACGTGGGAATAATCCCTGCTTCACGGAGTTATCCACTTATCAACACTCAAAAACGGTCTTTTTGTGGATAACTTTTGGCGTTAGTGGACAATGCCGGGAACTTTCAGGTTCTCAACCAAGAAGCCCTACTTGGGCCATTGTACCTCGAGGTCGTCGTTGATGAAGACGCCAAAGTTGACGAATTGCAGCAAGCCTTCCTCGAAGTACATGTCAATCATCGACTTTTCGTAGGAGAGGCGCACCTCGCCGCCTTCCATAGTTTCGACCTCGGGGGCAGCTTGGTTGTGGCGCTTCATCAGGTCCTTTATCTTATCCAGGGGCTGGCCGTGGATAACCTCGCCGAAAAGGCGCAGGCCGGGGTTGTCGGTTTCGATGCAGCTGAGGCGGAAGTCGTCTTCGCGGTCGAAGTAGAGTGACAGCAGGTGGTCGTCCTCGTAGTAGTTCCAAGCCTGGTGCTCAAACTCGTCCTCGTCCTCCGACTCGTCGATTTCCTCGGGCTCACCCACCAGGGTGCGCACCTCGTCCATGGTAGTGCCGAAGCGCAGCGGGCCCATGCCGGTGCCCAGGATGATTTCGTTTTCCTCGATGCTGCTGGGGTTGGTCGTTGGGGTGCTCATGGGGGGTAGGGTTTTAAAGTTAGGACAAAGGTAGAAAGTAGGGTAAGCTTTAGCTTGCTGCCGGCAGTGCCGGGCCAACCGGCGGCAAGCTAAAGCTTATCCTACTTCCCGTATTGTGCCTCGAAGGCGGCTTTCTGGCGTTGGTATTCGGGTAGGGATTTGGCTTCGTCCCACTTCTGCTTGAAAATAGCAGCGGCTTCTACTTTATCCACATCGGGGTGTGGATTACGGGGCAATTCGGCGCGGCCGTGGGCGCCGCTCTGGCCTTTTTTGTCGTCGGGCACGGGGCCGGCGTATTTCTTGCCGCCCGCGTGGTTGGCGTAGCGCCGGGCACGGGTAAAGCCCATCTGCAAAAACTTGCGTGCCATGTCGGCCCCCACAAAATCCTCCTGGGCCAAATAAGCCTCGAAGAGCGCCCAAATAGCTGCCGACGACGCCCGGGCCGTCGCCGCGTCCTTAAAGCGCCAGTGGGGCAGGATTTCGCCCTTGTAGGGCTGCACCAGCAGCACGCCCTGCTCGCCCTTGCCCACCCGGTACAGCTCGGGGTGCGCCCGGAAGTCGGTGGTAGCAAAATCAAGGTCGTAGTCGAACGGCATTTTCGGGAAGAGAGCAAGTGAGCCGCGAGTAGCCGCGGGCTTTGCTCAACGGCCGCCCGCTGGCCAAGGTTGGCCGCTGGCTGAGGGGTAGGGAATCCACCGGCCGGGAGTTTTCCACAAACCTAAATTGTGAATTAATTTCTTTTTTTAAAAATCCCTTTTTGTTTTCATCCATCAGGGCAGTGGATAAGTGGATAACAATTCGGAGTTATCCACAGCGTGGATAAGAGGTGAGTAACTATGGGCTTATGCACCGGCTATCCACAGGCAATGTGCATATCATAGCGCTATTCCACAACAACTTACCTGGGTTATCCACTATTCACAGGGGTTATCCACGTATTCACAATCCACAGGAGGTAGGCAGTGTGGATAGTGTGCGTAGGGTGGCGGAGTTATCCACGGTTATCCACAGCGCTGGTGAACTGCCTGGCAAGCCGCATTACCAAAAAAACTTGTCCGCATTTTATCCACCGGTTGCCAACATCTTTCCCCACGGTTATCCACAAAAAAGCCGGGCCAATGGCCCGGCTGTGGGAAACCCGGTGGATAACTAGTGGATAATGGGCAGAAACTACCCTCAGTAACTGGAAATGCAGGTGAGTTATCCACCGCCTACCACGCAAAACGGCCGCAACTCACCAGTTGCGGCCGTTTATGCACATAACAGACCCGAAAACGAGCAAACCTGGTGAAAAGTAGCTTCAGCAGCTAGTCAGTGACTTCCTAGCTCAATTTCGAAGGCAGTGTAGAGTAGCCGCGGGGCGGGCGGTTGGCTATCCGCTCATCGCAAGGAGGCGTGAGAACGACAAGCGGATAGCCCGCCAAAAGCCGGCAGCCCGCTCCATATGCGAAACCGTGAGATAAGGAGGAAGCTAAAACCTACGCAGCCTAGTGCTGAAGCCGCTGCACCTGTATTGCGGGCTTTTGCGAGTTACCAACAGCCTGCGTGAGTAGCAGACCTGGCTTAAGCTCAAAAGCTGAGCTTTTCCTCTGCTTCCCAGCCGGCGCGCACATCGAGCGTCTTGGGGTAGAGGTAAATGGGCTCGGCGGGCTGGCGTAGGTTGGGGTCGCCGCCGCGCCAGTGGCCGTCGCCGTCTTGGTCGATGAGGGCGCGCAGGCGGTATTTGCCAGGTGCTAGGTGGTCGAAGCGGTAGGTGCCGCGCGGCGAGCGCAGCTGCGCCACTACCTGAAACTGGTCGTTCAGCAGCTGCAAGTCAAACTGTGGGTACTTGCTCGTGATGCTGCCCGTGATGAGACCGCTCGGGTCTTGGTCGGTCACGGCCAGGCGCACTGGGCGGCGCAGCAGCAGGCTTTGGCCCGTTACGGCCAAGATGGCCGTAGTATCAAGGCGAATCTCCACGGTTTTGAGCGCCTTAGTATCGAGGTTCACCGTGAGCACGGTACGGTCGGGGCTGAGGTTGGCCTCGGTAGGTACGCGCAGGGTGTGAGTTTTTATGGAGTCCTCGGCGAGCGTGCCAGGGCTTTTGCCCGTCACTAGCTGCACCGGCACCGGAAAGCGAAATTTAACTTGCCCTTGCCGGTACACCGAGCGCGCGCCGCCCACCACGGTAGTGCCCACGGGCGGCGCTTTTTTGCCCGCCGCTGTAGGCACCGGAAAGCGCAGGTTGAGGGTGTCGCGGCGCGCGTTGCCCACACTGTCGGCAGTAGCTAGCAAGTAGCGGCCGTCGCCCAGGCTGGGCGTTTTATAGATAACAATCGTGCGGGCCTGGTCGGTGAGTTCGGTGGCGGCTTGCACGGCCGCCTGGGCGGCAGCGTCGCCGGGCGCCAGGGTCGAGAGCGTAGCGGTGCGCAGGCCCTCGTTAAAGGTCACGCGGGCCTGAGTGGCGCTGGTTTCGAGGCCGGTGCGGCGGGGGGGCAGGCGGTCGGGGCGCACCAGCACCAGGGTGCGCGGCGCGGTGGTATCGCTCACAGTCAGCGGCGCGGGCAGGTAGGCGATTTTTTCGCCATCGTCGAAGCGGCTGTTGTTATTCTTATCGGCCCAGGCGTAGATATTGTAGGGCGCAGCCCGCACAAAATTGACTTGAAACTGGCCCTTTTCGTCGGCGCGGGTGAGGTAGTAGGGCTGGCCCCGGCGCACGCCTACCGTGTCGGTGGTGCGGTAAAGGCCCACCACGGCATCGGGGGCCGCGCGCAGCGTAAGCTGGTCTACCACGCTACCGCGCACCACGCCCGAGTCGAGCGTAGCACCGGTGCTAAAACTCAGGGCCTGGTACTTGGCCGGCAGGCTCTCGTTGGCATCCACGATGGCCTTGCGGAAGTTGAACGAGTAAGTCGTGTTCGCCTCCAGCGGCTTTTTGAAAAGCAGCGTCACGGCGTCGCGGTCTTGCCGCACCGAGTACAGGTTATCGGGCGGCAGTTGCGGGGTGATAAGCAGGTTTTTAGACAGGTCCTTGAGCTGAATAGCCTCCGAAAACGTGAGCCGGATGAACTGCTGCTTCACGTTGCGGGCGGCGCTGTCGGGCGAGGTAGCCACCAGGCGCGGCGGCGTTTTGTCGCGCGGGCCGCCCTGTGGCGAGCTAATGGCGGCGCAGCTACCCAGCGCCAGCAGCGCCGCCAGGGCGCCCGCCGCCCGCTGGCCCGCCCGCAGCTGGGAGGTCCTACCCCCCTCTTCACCCAACAAAAAACGAAAAGCAGCGCGAAAACTCATCAGCAAAAAGCGGCGGAAAAACGCAGTAAAAGTACGGGGAACCACCGCGGCTGGCGGGGCTAGCCGGTGGCCCGCTCGGCTACGTACAGCAAGCTCGAATATTGCCCGCCGTGTTGGGCCGCGTACTGGTTGGAGCGCAGGCCGGCGCGCAGCACGCCCAGCGGCCCGGCCGACTGGCCGGGACCGCGCAGCTGCTCGCTCAGCATACTCACGTAGTAGGCGTCAAGCACCAGCGGTAGGGTTTGGGTGATGTGCAGGCCGTGGCTGGCCAGCAGCCGGCGCATGGTGGCCGGCACAAAGTGATAGAGGTGGCGCGGCACATCGTAGGCCGCCCAGTCTTGGCGGTAGTGCTGGGCGTCGAGGCTGTCGGGGTTGGGCACCGCAATGAGCAGCCGGCCGCCCGGCTTGAGCGCGGCCACCAGCTGGGCCAGCGTCTCGTGCAGGGTATGCACGTGTTCGAGCACGTGCCACAGCGTCACGATGTCGAAGCTGGCGGGGGGTAGGG
>CAZZDR010000094.1:0-1763 GCA_964652535.1 uncultured Hymenobacter sp.
ACCATGGTGATTGACTCCACCAATGTGCTGACGATGAAGATGCAGACGGAAAAGCTGGCTAGCCAGCAGCGCGACATTCAGCGGCAGCAGGAACTGCTGCAAACCCAGCGCCACACCTTCGCCAGCCAGCAGCGCGGGCTATATGTGCTGGGGGCGGCGCTGCTGATGGCTGCCGTATTGGGCCTGCTCGTGTGGCGCGCGCTACGCGCTAACCGCCGCATCACCCGGATGCTGGCACAGCAGAATAAGGAAATTCGCTCGCAGCGCAACCAGATTGAGGAACTAGCCGAGCAGGCGCGGGTGGAAACAGAAGCCAAGCTGCGCTTCTTTACTAATTTCTCGCACGAGCTCCGCACGCCACTCACCCTTATGCTAGGGCCGTTGGAGGAGGTGCTTACCACGGGGCCACCGCTAGCCACCAGCCAGCGCCACGAGCTGAGTTTGGTGCGGCGCAATACACAGCGCCTTCTGCAGCTGGTGAATCAGCTTATGGACTTTCGCAAGATTGACGTGGGTAAAATGCCGGTGCGTGCTACCGAGGGAAATCTGGTGGCTTTCGTGCGCGAAATCATAGATGTATTCGAGAAAACCTCCCGGCAACGGGGCGTCAGGCTACGATTTCTGCCAGCTGAGCCAGAAATATGGCTGTGGTTCGACGTCAATATTCTCGACAAGGTGTTTTTCAACCTGTTGGCTAATGCTTTGAAATTCACTCCTGAGCGAGGTCAAATTACGGTTAGTATCGAGACGCTGCCCGCCGAAAACCAGGTGCGGATAAGCGTGGAGGACACCGGCCCCGGCATCAGTACCCACGACCAGGCGCACATCTTCGAGTGGTTTTACCAGGGGCAGGCCCCTGGGGGCTCGGGTTCGGGTATGGGTCTGGCGCTCTCACTAGGCCTCACGCGGCTGCACCAGGGGCAGCTAACTTTTCGGAGCCAGCCGGGCCAGGGTACCACGTTCGTGGTGACGCTGCCGCTGACTTTGCCCGAGACGTTGCGCTCGGTGGTGCCCGTGTCCATGCCCGTCTCGACGGCCTTTACTCTGGATGAGGACCTGGCTGAAATGCTGCCCGAAGCGGCTTTTGCGACCGGCGACAACAGCGCCGCGCTTGTGCTGGTGATTGAGGACAACCCCGAGGTCAATGCTTTTCTGGCCCGCAAGCTGCGCCCCCACTTCCAGGTGCAGACGGCCCTCGATGGCGCGGGGGGGTTGCGGCTAGCCGCCGATACCATCCCCGACTTAGTAGTGTGCGACGTAATGCTGCCCGACCTAAGCGGGCTCGAGGTCGTAAATCAACTCAAAGGGGATTGGCGCACTTCCCATATTCCGGTGGTGCTACTCACGGCCCGCTCGGCCCCCGAGCAGCAGCTAGAGGGCGTGCAGGCCGGGGCCGACCTCTACCTAACCAAGCCCTTCAACCCGGCATTTCTGCTCGAAAGCCTGCGCACGCTGCTCAGCAACCGGCAGCGCCAGCGCGAGCACTTTCGCCGCGAGCTGAGTACCGATACCGCGACAGTGCCGCCCCAGCAGCGGGTAGACCAGAAGTTCATGGCCGACCTCACGGCTATTGTGGAGGCTAACCTGGCGCGCCCCGAACTGAGCGTGGAGGACATTGCCCACAGCCTGGGCTTGTCGCGGGTGCAGCTCTACCGGAAAGTGAAGGCAGTGCTGGGCACCGGTGTTACTGACTTCATCCAGGGGCTGCGCCTCACCAAAAGCCGCCAGCTCCTGCTCGAAGACGGGCTCACCATCGCGGAAGT
>CAZZDR010000094.1:1863-12121 GCA_964652535.1 uncultured Hymenobacter sp.
CAGACCCAGCGCAAGGCCGACCTGACGGGTGCCGTATCGGTTATCAAGCCCGAAGAGATTAAGGGCATGACCTCGCAAAGCGTAGCCGTGAACCTGCAAGGACGGGTGCCGGGCGTGCAGATTACCACCGACGGCTCGCCGAGCGGGGCCAACACGGCCGTGCGCATCCGGGGCTTCGGCACACTGGGCAACAACGACCCGCTGTACGTCATCGACGGCATCCCGACCAAGGAGGGCATCAACCAAATCAATCAGAACGATATTGAGAGCATTCAGGTGTTGAAGGACGCTTCGGCGGCCAGCATCTACGGCTCGCGGGCGGGTAACGGGGTCATCATTATCACCACCCGTAAGGCCAAAAAGGGCGTGACGCGGGTAGATATTACGAGCTTCGTATCGGCCCAAACGCCGGGGCCGCACCTGCAAATGCTCAACACGCAGGACTACGGCCGCGTCTACTGGCAGGCCTCCATCAACGACGGGACGACGCCGAATATCCCGTTCTACAGCTTTCAGTCGCACCAGGGCCCCGCGGGCCGGCCGGTGCTAGACCAGGTAGTAGTGCCGGAGTTTCTGGACGCCGCCAAAACACAGCGCACGGCTGATACCGACTGGTTTAAGGAAACACAGCAGACGGCCATCGTGCAGCAGTACAACGTGAATGTGAGCAACGGCGGCGAGCACGGCGGGGTCTTGTTTTCGCTGAACTACTACAAGAACACGGGCACGCTCAAGTACAGCGGCTCCGAGCGCTGGACGGGACGCCTCAACTCGGACTACGGCCTGTTTGGTAGTCGCTTGAAAATTGGACAAAACCTAGCGGTGAGCAAGCTGCAATACGCCCAGTTTGACCTCAACAACGTGCGCGACCGCAGCAGCCAGCTCCTCAACATCGTGCCGGTGCACACCGTGGACGGCGTGGGCTGGGGCGGCCCAGTCAACGGCATTGGCGACCGCGACAACCCCGTGCGCCTGCTCACCGACAACCAGCAGAACCGCGCCGACCTCTACCGCGCCTTCGGCAATGCCTACGCCGATGCAGAAATACTCAAAGGCCTGCACCTGCGCACCAGCTTCGGCATCGACTACTCGCTGTATAAGTACAACGAGCTGTACAAGACCTTCCAGGCGGGCTACCTCTCTAATGCCAACAACCGCGTAACCAACAACGAAAGCACTTTCGGCAACTGGGTGTGGCAGAACACGCTGAACTACGACCTGACCCTGGGCGACGGCAAGCACGTGATGAGCTTTTTGCTGGGCTCCGAGCGCCTGAGCTACGTCAACGAGAGCTTCTACGCGTCCCGCACCAACTTCGCCAGCCAGGACCCCAACTACATCGTGCTCGATGCCGGCTCGGCCAACAAGGATAACGGCGGCTCGGCCACTTCCTACCGGCTAGCCTCGTATTTCGCCAAGGTCAACTACGCGTTCAATGACCGGTACCTGCTCTCGGGCACTATTCGGCGCGATGGTTCGTCGCGTTTCGGGGCTGATAATCAGTTCGGTATATTCCCGGCCGTGTCGGGTGGCTGGCGCCTGAGCGAGGAAAGCTTTCTGAAGGACAACGTGGCCTTTATCTCTGACCTAAAGCTGCGCGCCGGCTGGGGCCAGACCGGTAACCAGGACATCGCCAACTTCGCCTCGCGGGCCGTGTACCAGTCGTCGCTGGGTACGCTAGACCCCAATTTTGCCTACGACATCGGCACCGCCTACGACATCTACGGCAACGATACGAACCTGCCTTCCGGCTACCGCCGCGTGCAGCAGGCCAACCCCAACCTGAAGTGGGAAACTACCACCCAGACCAACATCGGGGCCGACTTTGGCTTTCTGCAAAACAAGATCACCGGCTCGGTTGACTATTTCATCAAGAACAGCACCGACATCCTGGTGAACCTGCCCTACATAGGCGTGGTGGGCGAGGGCGGCGATAAGTTCGTCAACGGCGCTTCCATTCGCAACTCGGGCTGGGAGTTCCTGCTGAGCTACCAGAATACGCTAGCCAACGGACTGAGCTTCAACATCACCGGCAACCTCGCGACCTACCGCAACAAGCTCACCTACTTGCCAGACGAGGTGATTAATGCCTACGGCGGCAATGGCCAGGACGTGACGCGCCTGGGCCACTCGGTGAACGCGGTGTACGGTTACGTGGCCGACGGGCTGTTTCAAACAGCTGGTGAAGTGAGCGGCGCGCCCACCCAGGTGGGCGCCGCCCCCGGCCGCATCCGCTACAAAGACCTGAACAGCGACGGTAAAATCGACAACTTCGACCAGACCTGGATTTCGGAAGCCATCCCGGATTTCAACTACGGCCTCAATCTGGGGGCCTCGTGGAAGGGCTTCGACGTGCAGATTTTCCTGCAAGGCGTGCAGGGAATCTACGCCTTCAACAACTCGAAATTCCGCACCGATTTCTCGTCGCTAGCCTCGGGTGAGAACTGGGGCACCCGCCTGCTCGACGCCTGGTCGCCGACCAACACCGGCTCGGGCATTCCGGCGCCCACGCTCGTCAACTCCAACAACGAAGGGCGCTCCTCGACCTACTTCGTGGAGAACGCCTCTTACCTGAAGCTGCGCAACTTCCAGCTGGGCTATAACCTGCCCACCGCGCTGGTCAGCAAGATTCGGCTGCAAGGCGTGCGCGTCTACGTGCAGGGCCAGAACCTCTTCACGCTCAAGAGCAAGCAATTCTCCGGCCCCGACCCCGAAGTAACCAACTACCAGTACCCGATTCCGCACGTGTTCACCACCGGCCTCAACGTCTCTTTCTAACGGTTTGCTAGCCCAGAATTCCCATGAAATTTATTAAAACTTCCCTGCTAGCCCTGTCGCTGAGTTCGCTGTCGGTGGCCTGCCACGACAAAGAATTTCTTAACGTAGACCCCACCGGTGCGCTGGGTGATGCGCAGTTGAATACAGCAGAAAATGCTGACAAGCAAGTAATCGCCGCCTATTCGCAGCTTGGCAACGACATCTACTATGTGCCCTACACCTCGATGTGGCCTTACGGCAACGTGCGCGGGGGCGACGCCTACAAGGGCGGGGGCGGCACGGCCGACGTGGATGCGTTTCACTTCTACGAAACCTTCACCTTCAACCGCGTCGATATCAGCAACACCGACGAGTTCTGGTACCGCATGTACCTGAGCATCTCGCGTTGCAACGATGCCCTGCGCCGCCTCAACGCCTTGGATGCCAGCGCGATGCCCAACAAAGCGGTGCGCCAGGGCGAAGTGCGCTTTTTGCGCGGGCACTTCTATTTCCTGCTGAAGGAAATGTTCAAATACGTGCCCTACATCGACGAGAACCTGGCTACCGACCAGTACCCCACCGTGTCGAACGTGGCCCTGAGCAACGATGCGCTCTGGAGCAAGATTGCCGACGACTTCCGCGCTGCCGTGGCTGCGCTGCCAGCTACCCAGCCCGAGATTGGGCGCGCCAACAAGTCGGCTGCGCAGGCCTACCTGGCCAAAACGCTGCTCTACCAAGCCTATAACCAAGACGATAATAACGCGGTAACGGGGATTGACGCCGGCAAGCTAGCGGAAGTAAACTCGCTCTGCGACCAGGTAATTGCTTCGGGTAAGTATTCACTGCACAGCGACTTTGCTACCAACTTCCTGACGGAGGGTGACAACGGAGTGGAGTCGGTATTTGCCATTCAGTTCTCGCGCAACGACGGCACGCCCAAGGGCCGCACCGACCGGGGCAACGAGCTGAACTACCCCATGAACCCCGATTACGGCTGCTGCTCGTTTCATCAGCCTAGCCAGAACCTAATTAATGCCTTTAAGACCGACGCCAATGGCCTGCCGCGCTTCACGGACTTCAACACGTCGGGCGACCTCGTGACGGCGGGCGACTTTCTAGCCACTACCGTTGACCCACGCGTTGACCACACCGTGGCCGTCGTGGGCCACCCCTTCAAGTACAGCCCCACCTTCGTGTTTGACAACTCGTGGGTGCGCGTGCCGCAAGTGTACGGCCTCAATCTCTCGATGAAGGAGAGCGTGCTGCCCACCGACCCGAGCTTTCAGAAAACGCCGCCGTTTATGAGCTCGTCGAAGAACTGGGCTGTCATTCGCTACGCCGACGTGCTGCTGTGGAAAGCCGAGGCGCTGATTGAGCTAAACCGCTCGGCCGATGCCCTACCGCTCATCAATCAGATTCGGCAGCGGGCTATGAACAGCACCGGCCGCCTCAAGCAAGCGAACGGCGCGGCTACCTCCAACTACAAGATTGGCCTGTATCCGACCGCTGGTTTCACGCAATCCTACGCCCGCGAAGCGCTGCGCTTCGAGCGCCGGATGGAATTTGCCATGGAAGGCTGCCGCTTCTTCGACCTCGTGCGCTGGGGCGTCAGCGCCCCTTACATGAACGCCTACTTCGCCAAGGAAAAGAACCTGCGCCAGTACCTGTCCACGGCCACATTCACGGCGGGCCGCGACGAATATATGCCCATTCCGCTAAACCAAATCAACTTGAGCAAGGGGCTTTACAAGCAAAACCACGGGTGGTAAGGGCCTAGCCGCCAGGCTCCGGCGCTGCGAACCGACCCGTGCGGGTGGGACCAGCCAGGGTTCGCGCCGCGATGCCGGGGCCTAGCGGATTAGGCAAAGTGCGTGTATTTAACATTCTAACATATTCTCGTGAAAAGAAATGTCTTCTTCTGGTCGATAGTAGTGGCGCTGGGCGGCCTGCTGTTCGGCTTCGACACGGCCGTTATTTCGGGGGCCGAAAAGGCCATTCAGCAGGTGTGGCACCTCAGCGCCTGGGAACACGGCCTGACCATGTCCATCGCCCTCATTGGCACCGTGCTAGGGGCTATTTTTGGCAGCCTGCCCTCCGATGCGCTGGGCCGCCGCACCACCCTGAGCTGGATTGCGGTGCTCTATCTCGTGTCGGCGGTGGGAGCGGCGCTGTCGCCGGCGTGGGTGCCGTTCATGGTCTTCCGCTTTCTGGGCGGGCTGGGCGTGGGCGCCTCGTCGGTCACGGCCCCGCTCTACATTTCGGAGGTATCGCCGCCCGCTTCGCGGGGGCGCATGGTGGGCATGTTTCAGTTCAACGTCGTATTCGGCATCCTGCTGGCTTACCTCTCCAACTACCTGCTCAAAGGCATTGGCCCCGACGCTTGGCGCTGGATGCTGGGCGTGCAGGCCGTGCCGGCTATCATCTTCTTCCTGTTGCTGTTCCGCATTCCGGAAAGCCCCCGCTGGCTGCTGCGCCAGGGGCAAACGGCGGCGGCGCGCGCCATCTTCGAGCGCATCGACCCGGCTACGGCCGAGCAAAATGTGGCGACTATCCTGGTGGCGAACGCGGCCGAGCAAGGGCCCGGCGAATCGCTGTGGGCCCCGCAATACCGGCGGCCAGTGATGCTAGCCATCTTGTTTGCGATGTTCAATCAACTGGCTGGCATTAATGCCATTATCTACTACGCCCCGCGCATTTTTGAACTCACGGGCATCGGGCAGGCCGCCGCGCTGCTGTCGTCGGCCGGCATTGGCTTGGTCAATTTCTGCTTTACCCTGGTGGCCGTCAACATCATCGACAAGTTCGGGCGCCGCAAGCTGATGCTGGTGGGCTCGTACGGCCTGATTGTAACGTTGGCGCTGGTATCCTGGGCCTTTTATACCAAGCAGAGCGGCATGCTGGTGCCCCTGCTGCTGTTCGCCTACATCGCCTTTTTCGCCTTTTCGCAGGGCGCAGTTATCTGGGTGTTCATCTCCGAGATTTTCCCCAGTGCCGTGCGGGCCAAGGGGCAGGCGCTGGGCTCCTCCACGCACTGGGTGCTGGCGGCCGTCATCACCTTCATCTTCCCGGCCCTGACCGAGAAGCTGGGGGGCGGCAACACGTTTGCTTTCTTCTGCGCCATGATGGTGCTGCAGCTGCTCTACGTGTGGAAGCTGATGCCCGAAACCAAGGGTAAAACCCTGGAGGAAGCCGACCGGGTATTGGTGCTGCACTAGGGGGGTAGCCGCGCCATTACTACTTCACTACTAAATTTTTACTTATCAGATGAAGAAGTCCATTATTTGCTTTGGTGAAATCCTGTGGGATATTTTACCTACCGGGCAGCAGCCGGGCGGGGCCCCCTTCAACGTAGCGGTTCACCTGCACCAGCTGGGCCAGCCGGTGCAACTCATTAGCCGGGTGGGCGACGACGAGTTGGGCCGCGAGCTACTAGCCTTTGTCGAATCCAAAGGCATCGATACCCCTCAGGTGCAGCGCGGCAAAACGCACCTCACGGGCATTGTCAAGGCAAATGTGGACGATGCCAACGAGGTAGTATACAAGATAGTACAACCGGTAGCCTGGGACTACATTCAGTACGACGACAAGCTAGCGGAGCTGGTGGCAAACGCCGACGTGCTCGTGTACGGCAGCCTGGCCGCGCGCCAGGTCGATACCCGCGAAACGCTCTACCGCCTGCTCCCCCACGCCCGCCTGCGCGTGTTCGACGTGAACCTGCGCCCCCCGCACTACACCAAGGAGGTAACCAAGTACCTGCTCAGCAAGGCCAACCTCGTGAAAATGAACCACCACGAGCTGGCAGAGGTGATGGAGTGGTTTGGCCGCGGGCCGGTGCAGGACCGGGCCGAAGCCATGCAGTGGCTAGCCGAGCGCTACCAGCTACAAGGCGTGTGCGTAACCTGCGGCGCCGACGGGGCCTTGCTCTGGACCGGCGGTCAACTCTACCGGGCCCCCGGCCTATCCGTAGAGGTTTGCGACACGATTGGCAGTGGCGACGCGTTTCTGGCGGCCCTGCTCACGGGGTGGCTAGCGGGCACGGAGCCGGCCGCCATGCTGCGCTTTGCCTGCGCGGCGGGGGCGCTGGTAGCCACGCAGCAAGGAGCCACGCCGGCCCTCACCGCGGCCGACGTAGCGGAGCTACTGGCGCTGCAAACTACCTAGCCCGCGTTTTTTCTTTTCCCACCCCTGTTTTCAACCATGAAAAAGTTTCTTGCCCTGCTAGGTTGCTCGCTGCTCGCTACGGCGGCCGTTGCGCAGTCTGGCCCAGTGCCCACGCCCCAGTATCGGCCAGCCTACCACTTTACGCCCGCTGCCCACTGGATGAACGACCCCAACGGCATGGTATACTACCAGGGCACCTACCACCTCTTCTTTCAGTATTACCCCGGCGGCATGGTGTGGGGGCCCATGCACTGGGGCCACGCCACCAGCCCCGATATGGTGAGCTGGCAGGAGCAGCCCGTGGCGCTAGCCCCCGATAGCCTAGGCTACATCTTCTCGGGCTCGGCCGTGGTCGATACCAAAAACACCAGTGGCTTTGGCAAAAATGGGCAAGTGCCGCTGGTGGCCATTTTCACCCACCACGACCCCAAGGGCGAAAAGGCCGGCACCAACACGTTTCAAACCCAAAGCTTGGCTTACAGCCTCGACGCGGGCAAAACCTGGACGAAGTACGCGCAAAATCCCGTGCTGAAAAACCCCGGTATCAAGGATTTTCGCGACCCCAAGGTGAGCTGGCACGAGCAAACCAAGAAGTGGGTAATGACCCTAGCCACGCTCGACCGCATCACGTTCTACTCCTCGCCCAACCTCAAGGACTGGACCAAGGAAAGCGAGTTTGGCCAGCAGCTGGGCGCCCACGGCGGCGTGTGGGAATGCCCCGACCTGTTTCCGCTCACCCTTAACGGCAAAACGCACTGGGTGCTGCTGGTAAACCTGAACCCCGGCGGCCCCAACGGCGGCTCGGCCACGCAATATTTTGTGGGCGGTTTTGATGGCCACACCTTTACACCCCTCAATCAAAAAACGAAGTGGGCTGACTACGGCCCGGATGAGTACGCCGGCGTAACGTGGGCCAACACTGGCAACCGCCGCCTCTTTCTGGGCTGGATGAGCAATTGGGAATACGCCAACCAGGTACCCACCTCGCCCTGGCGCAGTGCTATGACTATCCCGCGCGAGTTGGGCCTGCGCCAGGAGGGTAGTGAAGTCTACCTCACCTCGCAGCCCGCCGCCGAGCTGAACCGGCTAGCGGCCAAAGCCACCACGCTGAAGAACGTAACTGTGCAGGCCGCGCTAGACCTCACCGCCCGCCTCCACAGCACCACCGACAAGCACCAACTCACTCTGCGCACCCAGCAGCTCGGTAGCTTCGAGTTAGTTCTGGGTAACGCGGCGGGCGAGGAGCTGGTAGTGGGTTTCGATAAAGCTGCCAATCAGTACTTTATTGACCGCAGCAAGGCGGGGCCCGCCAGCTTCAGCTCCAAGTTTACGGGCCGGGCTACGGCCCCGCGCCTCAGCCAGGCGGCCGGTACCACGCTGACGTTGTACTTCGATGCGGCCTCAGTAGAGCTGTTCGCTGACAACGGCCTAACGGCAATGACCGATATCTTCTTTGCCTCCAAGCCGCTGACCTCTATTAAGTTGCGCGCCGCCAAAGGCACTGTTTTTCAAGAGGTAAGCAATGCCCCACTAGTACCCAAAGCCTCTGGCAAGCCAACCGTAGTCGGCCTGCGCTAACGCATTCCCACCCAATTCTTTTTATGAAAACCCTTTTTACTTCCGCGCTCGGCGCGGCTAGCCTTGCTGTGCTCTTTTTGGGCGCTTGCAAGAAGGATTCCGGCACTTCGCCCGAGGTTGACCCAACCAAGCCCCTCAACGCCTTTGCCTGCGCTGCCCCAGCTGAAGGCACCAACTACAGCATCTATCCGCTGGGCAGCGGCGGCGCGGGGGTGGGCGACCCAATGCCCTATTACGATGCGGCCACCAACACCTCCTATATCTACTACCTGCGCGATATCTGGAATGACGCCACCGCCCAGCATCACCCGGTTAACGCCTTTACTACCACTGATTTTGTGAGCTATGCGCAGACTGCTGCGGGCGAAGTGCTGAGTAGCAACTCAGCCACTTGCGCGCAGGACTTTGCCATCGGCACGGGTAGCGTGGTGCAGCGCAATGGCACGTATTTCTTTTTCTACACCGGCAACAACGGCAACAGCTGTACCGGCCAGAAAGAGGGCATAATGCTGGCCACCTCGAGCAGCCCCACGCAGAAGTTTACTAAGCAGCCTAGCTTCGCCACCATCTACGCGCCGAGCAACCTCAGCTACGATTTCAACGATAATTTTCGGGACCCCTTTGTTTACTTCGACGCGGCTAGCAACCAGTACCTGATGCTGGTAACGGCCCGCAAAGACGTGGGCGGCGGTAACTGGAAGGGGGTGCTAGCTAAGTATACCTCGACCAATCTGCTCAATTGGAGCTACCAGGGCGTGTTCTACGACGGCGGCAACGACAATTTCTTCAACATGGAATGCGCTGACCTGTTTAAGCTCGGCAGCACCTACTACCTGCTGTTTTCAGACCAGGGCAGCCAGCGGGTTGTGTACCGCAAAAGCACCTCCCTCAATGGTCCTTGGAGCACCCCTAGCGGCACCAGCCGGCTCGATGGCACTGGGTTTTACGCGGCCAAGCACTTCACCGACAAGTACAATGACAACTACCTACTGGGCTGGGTAAACCGGCAGGATGGCAGTTCCGATACCGGCAACCGCATGTACGGCGGCAACCTAGTGGTGCACAAACTCTACCAGCAAAGTAACGGCGACCTGGCCGTGACCATCCCGCATACGCTCAAGGCCAACCTTGAAGCCAAGCCCCTGACGCTGCACGTAAACGCGCAGGCCGGCACCATCACCACCGGGGCGGCCAATACCTTCACGCTGGCTTCGGCCGCGGGCAGCTTCCTCAATAGTGTTGTATTTGACCCCATCACGGCTACCCATTTTAAGGTAAGCACTACCGTGAACTACGCCAGCGCTGACAAAGATTTTGGGTTTATACTAGGGGCCTGCGACAACTACAACGGTTTCTATAGCCTACGTTTTATCCCGTCGCAAAACCGGTTCAGCCTCGATAAAACCGACCGCCGCAACGTCACCACCAGTTCCACCACCGTGGATGTGCCTTTCAAACTGAGCCCCAACACCGACTACACGGTAGATATCGTGGAAGAAAACTCGGTAGTAGTGGTATACCTCAACAACACCGCAGCCCTGACCTGCCGGGTATACCGCGCCCCCCAAAGCTCATGGGGCCTGTTTGCCGATAACGCCACGGCCACCTTCAAAAATGTGACGGTTACTACATCCAACTAAGAGCGTGTTTAAAGAGCTAAACACGCTCTAACGTTATGATAACACAAGTGGCTGTTGCACAACTCGGGAGGACACCTTCAAGCGAGTGCTTGACGAGCCAAATCTACCTAGACTAGCTGCTA
>CAZZDR010000095.1:0-3981 GCA_964652535.1 uncultured Hymenobacter sp.
TAGCTGCCCCAGGCGCGCAGGCCCGCCGCCGGGCTAGCTGCCTCGGCTGGCGCGGCGGGCTGCCATAGCCAGCCGCTGGCCGCCACCTCAGCGCCGCGCTGGTGGGTGTCGCCGGTATTGGCAAAGAGCTGGATGCCCTGCGCATTGGAGCGCGAAACAATGGTGTTTTTCAATTCAAAATCAAACAGCGCCACGTCGAACACCAGCCGGCCGCCTAGCAGCGTGCCGCGGCTGCCCACTTCGTAGCTGGTGCCGCGCTCGGCCTGCAAATCGCGGCTGATGGTGCCATCGGAGGGCCGTAGCTCGGCCTCGGTGGGCGGCGAAAAGCCAGTGCTTACACTAGCGTAAGCTGAAATCTGGGGCGTTATTTCCTTGAGTAAGGCTAGCCGCGGCGATATCTGGGGCTGAAAATCGCGCGCCACGCCGTAGCCCGTGGGGTTAGCAGCGGCCGATGAGATGCGGGCAATCTGGTAGCGCAGGCGGTTGTAGCTGGCCCCGGCCGTAAGCAAAAAGCCGGCGGGCAACTCATAGTCAGCCTGCGCAAATACGAACCCAGTGCGGGTCGTTATCTCATCGTCGTAGCGCAGCGTGGTGGGTGCACCGCCCACATTGAGGTAGCTGCGCGAATCGGTAAACGACGCCTGAAACTCGCCGCCGCCCTGCACCCGCAGCGTGCGCCCGGCCAGCAACCCCCGGTAGTTGAGCGCCACGCGCCCGCCGCCGCCCAGAATGGCATCGCGCTCCCAGTCAACCAAATAAGGCGTTTGAACATTGGTGCTGCGGCCGTAAAGCGTAGCCACCGTGCGCCATTTATCCGAAAACCGGTACTCGTGCGTGAGCCCCAGCAAACCAGTTTGGGAGGCGTAGCTGGCCCGCTGGGCCACTGTGCCAGCGGCCGCCGCCGTGCCCGGCCGCGCCTGGCGCGGGTTCTGCTCGTACTGCGCACGGGTGAGGCCGCCCGGCAGCTGGTAGTAGAGGTCGGTGTAGAGCGCATGTACGGCCAGCGTCTGCCGGTCGGAGGGCGAAGTCTGGCCATCGAGCGCAAACACGTCGCGGCGCAGCGCGCTCTGCTCGCGGTAGCCGTGCAGCTGCTGGTGCGCATACTGGGCGCGCCAGTAGTCGCCGTTGGCTTTGCTGGCCTCGGCCGAGGCCGTGAAGCGCCGCAGCCCATACGAGCCCACCGAATAGCCCACCTGCGCCTGGCCCTGGTTAGCTGCCCCCGAGGGGGTAGGGCGCCGATTTTCGAGGCGCACCACGCCGCCCGTGCCGGCCCCGTACACGCTGCCCGCTGGCCCCTTCAGCACCTCGATACGGCCGAGCTGCGCGGGGTCCAGAATGTTGAGCGGGCTCGTGCCATTAGCCTCCGTAAAGGGAATATCAAAGTAATACATCTTCACATTGCGCACCCCAAAGGGCGACCGCAACGTGCTGCCCCGCACGCTGATGCGGTAGCTGCCAGTGGCGCGCTCCTCCAGCCGCACGCCCGGCAGCGTGTTCACCGCCGAGGCCAGCGAGTTCTCATTAAACCGCCCGATAATCGTGTTATCGACGACGCCCACCGCGGCGGCCGTGCGGCGCAGCGGCAGCCGCTGGCCATAGCCCACCACCGTGGCGCCGGGCAGGGCGCGGGCATTTAGCGTATCAAGGGGGGTAGGGGCCTGCTGGGCCGCCAGGCGCAAGGCCGGCAGGCTCAGTCCGGCCAGCAATAAGTAGCGAAGCGGCATATAAGCAAAAGAAAGTTTGCTGCCCAAACGGCCTAGCGGGGCATATGTTCGGCCGCCAGCCAAAGGAAAGCTTACCAAGCTCCTGCATTACGCTCAGTTTTTGCCCAGAATTGGCCAATAATTTTACGCGTTGCCTATAGCTGTTATGCCATTTGTTACTAAAAAATTAGCCGGATTATTGGCACTCACGGTCCTCGCGGCCGTGCCTCGGTTGGCCCAGGCCCAAGCCGGCGCCGTACGTGGCACGCTGCTCGATGCGGCTACTGGCCAGCCTATTCCCTTTGCCTCAGTGGTGTTGCTGCACCTGCCAGACTCCACGGCCATGGCCGATGCTCAAACGACGGAGGCCGGTGCCTTTGCCCTCGAAAAGTTGCGGCTCGGTACCTACGTGCTGCGCGCCAACGTGCTGGGCTACCGGCCCGGACGGCGCGCGCTCACCCTTAGCGAGGCCACGCCAGTGGCGCAGCTGGGCCAACTGCGGCTGCGTCCGGCCGCCACCCAGCTCACCGAAGTAGTGGTGCAGGGCGAGCGCCCGCCCGTGACGGCCAACCTCGACAAGCGCGTGGTAAACGTGGCCAAGGACCTCACCGCCGTGGGCGGCACCGCCACCGACGTGCTCCAGAATGTGCCCTCGGTGAGCGTAGACCAAACCGGCGCGGTGAGTCTACGCGGCAACCCCAGCGTAACCATTTTCATTGATGGTAAGCCCAGCGGGGCGGCCGGCGGGGGCGGCGCCACCAGCCTCGACCAGATTCCGGCCAGCAGCATCGACCGCATCGAGGTGATTACGAATCCGTCGGCTCGCTACGACGCGGCCGGCTCGGGCGGCATCATCAACATCATTCTCAAGAAAAATCAGCGCGACGGCCTCAACGGTGTGGCCGCCGCCGGCGTGGGCACCCGCAACAAGTACAACACCTCGCTCACGCTCAACTACCGCCACGGTAAGCTGAATGCGTTTGGCTCCTACGACTTCCGGCACGACCAGCGCTTCACCACTGGCAGCCTCGACCAGACTACTACCGCGCCGGTTGCCACTGGCCTACCCACCACGCTGGCGCACAGCCTCTACCTACGCCAAGACCGCAGCGGCCAAACCTACCAGACCTCGCACGCCGTGCGCCTGGGCCTCGAATATAGCCTGCCCGCCGACCAAACGCTGAGCCTGGCCGTGCAGCCGCGCTTCAACCAAAGCACTGCCGACGAGGCGCTGCGCTCGCGCCAGCAAGACCTGACCCTCGGCCAGCCCGTGTACGTGGGTAGCACCGACCGCCAGAATGCGACCACTGGCCACAACCATTCGGCTGATTTCACGCTTGACTACCGCCGCGTATGGCCCGCTAGCCCCGGCCGCGAACTCACGGCCGGGGCCGTGTACACGCCCTTGCGCAGCGATAATGCCATCACGTCCAACTTGGTGTATGTGGGTGATAATGTGCGGGCTGTGCAGCAGCAAACCTTTCACAACCGCCTCGACCAGGGCGCGGCGCAGGTTGATTTTACGCAGCCGCTGGGCGAAAAAGGGCGCCTCGAAACCGGGGCCAAAAGCACTTGGCGGCGCTACAACAATCAGTACGACTTCATCAGTACCCAGCCGGTTTTATACCAACAGTCTGTTTTTATGTACCAAGAGTACATACAGGCGGCCTACGCTAACCTGGGCGGTGAGCGCGGCAAGTGGCACTACCAGGGCGGCTTGCGCTTGGAACAGACCAATACGCATGGGCTGCAAGTTATAACCGGGGAGGAGTTTCGGCGCAGCTACCTGAATTTATTTCCCAGCGCCACGCTGGCCCGCGAACTGCCGCACGAGCAGCGCGCCCAGCTCGGCTACTCGCGCCGGGTGCAGCGCCCCGACCAGGGTGAGCTGAACCCATTCGCTGACCGTTCCGACCCGCTCAATCTCAGCGCTGGCAACCCTAGCCTGCTGCCCGAGTACATCGACCTCGTGGAGCTGGGCCACCAGAAGTCATTTGACAATAAGGCTACGCTGGCTACTACCGTTTTTTACAGCGTCGAGAGCCAGACTATTAAGCCTTTCCGCCAGATTATTACCGACCCACTCACCGGCAATCAAGTCACGAGTACTAGTCGCATCAACTTGGGCGACGAAATCAACTACGGCCTCGAAGTGGTGGGCTCCCTACCCCTGGCTTCGTTTTGGAAGGTCAATGGCACGGCTTCGGCCTTTCGGCGCATCATTCAGGGCAGCGTGGCCAATAGCGATATTACCAACGCCAACTTCGTGTACACCAGC
>CAZZDR010000095.1:4081-5595 GCA_964652535.1 uncultured Hymenobacter sp.
GGGTTTGAGTAGGAAAGGGGGGTAGGGGCTGGCGATTCATGTGGTATTCAGGCGGCCTGTTTTGCTTTGCGAGCTGACTGTACACTGCTCGCTACTAGCCCCTTAGTCATGACTGCTCTGGCCCTGTTGCTCGCGCTGGCTGCTCCTCCGAAGTTAGCCCTCGATACTACTTTTTACGACAGCAACTGGCGGCACGTGGGCCGAACCAACGCCGTGTACTACGGCTGGGTGACACCGCTCGACTCGGGCCGCTGCCGCATCCAGGACTTCTACCGCGGCGGCGAGCGGCAAATGGAAGGCAGCGGCTGGCTGGGCCCGCCCACGGTGAAGGACGGACCGGTGACGTATTACTTCCGCTCGGGGCCCAGGAGCACCACCGGGCAGTTTGCCAACGGCAAGCGCGAAGGCGTGTGGCAATACTGGAACGAGGATGGTGGCCTGCGCCAAAAGATAACGTGGCACGCTGGCAGCAAGGTCCTTGCTACCTATGTCTCTACGGCAACCGCCGACGACAACGTGCCGCAGCTGGTGGAGCAGATGCCCGAGTTCCTGGGTCCGCTGCCCTTTGCGCAGTACCTCGGGGCCACCACGCGCCGGCCAGCTCAAGTGCCGCCGGGCGGTGGCAAAGTGTACGTGCAATTTGTGGTGGGGCCGCAGGGCAATATCACCAGCACCCGCATCGTCAAGGGCTTCGATCCCGCCTGCGATGCGGAGGCATTACGGGCCGTGGCTGCCCTACCCCGCTGGCAGCCAGGCCGGCAGTACGGCCAGCCCACGGCGGTGCGGTTTATCGTGCCTATCACGTTTCGTTAAGCGGTGACTGTGCGCCGCGCCTGGTTTGGGTGATCTGATATTCAGCTGCTTTAATTCTAAATAAGAGAACAGTGAAACTCGTACGCTAGCCCATAATGGTAAGTAAGTCAGCGCTGGGCAAGCTTTCTTTAGATATTTTCTAAATAAAGCTTGCCCAGCGCTGACTCGTTTTATACATTTGCTAATGTTTAGAACATGTCTAAATAAAGAATAGCCCATTGCGCAGCTGGCAGCCCCGAAAGGTTACTAGCTGGCATGAGTTGGAAGCTAAAAAGTCCGGTGCGCGTGGCTCGTACGCTAATGGGGTTGGTGTGAATAGCGCTTGTGGTGAGGCTATTCTGCGCAGGCCATGCGTGCCGGCACTGGGCTCGCTGAGTAGGGTAGGGACCCTAGCTACCGATGCCTGGTGATTCTTGTTTTTAAGCGGGCAAGCACTCACATACTCATCTACTAGACTACGTCTTATGTCACGCTGTCTTCATCACAACACGCTGGGGTGTATCGCTCAATGCCCCGGCCGGTGCTGCCTGCACCTCTACTTTGGCAACGTGGGCCTGCGCCTGCTGCCCCACGAGCTGCGCCAGCGGCGCGGCACCGTGGCCGAGCGCTGCGGCCACCACGCCCTTACTACCCTCGATGCTACTGAGCGCTGCCTGAGCCTACCCGGCCCGGTAGCCAGCCAAGTGTTTCTGTTTTCGCTG
>CAZZDR010000095.1:5695-12048 GCA_964652535.1 uncultured Hymenobacter sp.
GCCAGCAAAATAGCCGTGCTGATGGGCGTGCGCGTGGCGCAGGCATTGAGCGCCGCCATGCAGCAAATCATGGCCAGCGGCAGGTTTTGCGCCGGAAAAACGGTGTGAATGAGCAGCCCCACAGTGGCCCCCACAAAAAACAGCGGAATGATGAAACCCCCACGCCAGCCCGAGGTCACGGTGAGGGCGATGGCCACGATTTTGGCGGCCAAAAGTCCCAATAAGAAGGCTACCGTGAAGTGCCCTTCAAGCAGCTCAGCCAATTCTTCATGGCCAAAGTAGCGCGCCAGCGGTACGTAGTAGGCCAGCACGCCGAGTAGCAGGCCCGCGCCGCCCATCTTCACATAAATCGGCACTCGCAACTGGCCAAAGCCTCGCCGCAGCTGCCGCACCGTAGCAATGAATACCCAGCCCACGGCCGCGCCCACCACACCATAGCCCACGGCGTAAAAGGCGTCGTTGAGCTGCGGCGTGCCGCCCACCGGAAAGTGCCAGGTAGGCCCAATGCCGATGTGCGTTATCAGAATGAAGATGATAAAGCTGGCGCAACTGGCCACAAAGGCCGGTATTAGGGCCTGGAAATACTCGCTTAAGTGCCGGTGGTGCAGGATTTCGAGGGCAAATAGCCCGCCACCTAGGGGCGCGCCAAACAGCGCCGTGAACCCCGCCGCCATGCCCGCAATGCTGAGCGTGCGCAGGTTTTCGCCGCGTACCCGCAGCTTTTGGGCCAGCCACGAGGCCGTGGAGCCGGTGACTTGCACCAGCGGTGCCTCGGGGCCGGCGCTGCCGCCGCTAGCAATGCAGAGCAGCGACGAGAGTACCATCGAAAGGTTGTTTTTGGGCTCTAGCCGCCCACCCCGAAAACGGATATTATTGACTAGCAAGCTCATCTCGCCGGGGTCGCCGAGGCGGTGGATGATGAGGCCCGCTAGCAGCCCGGCGCCGCCCATCAGCGGCACCACCCACCAACCCGTGACGAGCGCTGTGAGCCGCAGCAACTGCGCTAGTACTAGCCAATAAGCGCCCGCAATAATGCCGCCCACCAGCCCCACCAGCACCCACAGGAAAAAGGTGCGACTAAAAACGAACGGATTGAACTGAAGCGGTGCGGCGGCCTGCTGCCGTAGTCGAATGGCCCGCCGGCCGGTTTGGAAGCGCATGAAGTTGGGCAAAGATTACTAACCACAACCCTCGCCTGCCCCTAGGGTTGCGGCCTGCTCATGAGGAGGATGATAATCAACCCGAAAGTATGGGAATAGTAGGGGTAGGGCCGCGCTAGTACCGGCAGGTAGTCCAGTGTAAAAGCTGGCCGCGGAAGGGTAGGGGCTTATCGGCAAAAAAGGCGAACAGCTCCGCTGCTGTGGGGAATCCGTCGGCTTGGGCCAAGGTTAGTAGCTCGACGGGGGGTAGCAAGCGACCGTCTACACGTAGCTCAGCGGCAGTCAGCTCGATGTCTTGGATTGACTGCACCGGTTGGGGCGGCCAAAACTCGCGTTGCGTGGGCTGCCCGGCATTTACGCAGAACTGCGCTAGCTCGCCTACTTGCCAGCGCTGGCCCGCACGTATGGTGTGAACTTTGGTGCCCGCTAGGATGGCCGGCACAAATGCTTCGTTGAACCCTAAAATCATGCGCTGGCCGGGATGTGCACCGTGCCCGCCCGCTCGCGCAACGGCCGCCCCTGGCGCCCACTGTGCTGCGCCTGAATCTCGGCCACGATGGCTAGCGCAATTTCTTCCGGGGTCTCGCTGCCCAGGTCGAGGCCGATGGGACTGTGCAGCCTTTCCCGAAGCTGTGCTACCAGCTCGGTAGGAAAGGTGTCGAGCTCATCGAGCAAGCGTTGCGCCTTGAGGCGCGGCCCCAGCAAGCCGATGTAGGGCGCGGGCGAAGCCAGCAAGGTTTGCAGCGCCGCTAGGTCGTAGGCGTAGTTGTGGCTCAGCAGCACGTGGTAGGCGAGCGAGTCGGGCGTAGCGGTTTCAAGCTCGCGCACGGGCACAATGCGTACCTCGGCCGCTTCGGGAAAACGGGCGGCGGTGGCCAGGTTGGGCCGGCCATCGACCACCGTAATGTGCCAGCCCAGCGAGCCGGCTAGGTGCACCAAGGGCTGAGCATCATTGCCAGCGCCGTACACCACCAGGCGCAGCGGTGGCAGTAGCATTTCCAGTGACGCGCGTACTGGGCCGGCGTCAGTTTCGATTGTCAAAATCTGGGGTTGGCGCTGCGCCAGCGTGGCGCGGGCGGCCTCGGCTAGCGGGGCGGCCAACAGTGGCGTACCGCGTACTACCCCCATTTCGGATAGCAGTACGCGCTGACCCACCGCCGCTTTTAGGCCGCTGGCATCAGTTTCAAACACAGTGGCCAGCACAGCGGGGGTAGGGTACTGCGCAAAGCCGCGCAGCAATTCCAAGGGGTTGTCGGGGTTGGTAAAATCCAACGGCTCCAGCAAGATGCGCACTACGCCCTGGCAGCCGGGGCCTAGGCCGTGGCGCGGGTCGTCTTCGTCGCGGGTGTCGTAGGTCACGAGCGCCGGCTCGCCCTGAAAAATGGCCCGCCGGGCGCGCTGCCGGGCATCGCCTTCGAGGCAGCCACCGCTGATGGCGCCGGTCAATTCGCCGTCTTCGGTCACGAGCATGCGGGCACCGGGGCGGCGATAGGCCGAGCCCAGCACCTCCACCACGGTGGCCAGAGCGCAGGGGCGGCTGGCAGCACGGTGGTGGTCGTAGGCGAGAAACAGGCGTTGGAGTTCAGTCATTGCAGCAAAAAAAGCCAGGTAGGCAGTACGCCCGGCGGCGGGATGTGGTTATGTGAACCGCTTGGCGGGAGGCGGGGTTTCCGAGCGGGGTCTTTTAGCCGTCAGGCAGCGTGCTACGGAGCACCGCACGTGCTGCGTTAGTACTACGCAAAAGTCATTTATCCTTGCGAGCGCCGCGAAGCAACCACATCTGAGCGGCTCGTTGTGATGCGCTTGTCTCGCGGCGCGCTCGCAAGGATAAATGACTTTTGCATACGCTATAAATGTCTATCAAACAGCTTCCGTGCTAGCACCCCTCCAGCAGCGCGTACTTTGCCTTTATGAGCGCCACCGTCCCCATCTACCAGCTAAACGCGCTCGCCGAAACCGAGGAAAAACCGGCGGCTGTGTTCTTCCTCGGGCCAAATTCTACGGCGCCGCACTTGCCTATCGACTTGCCGTACCGCAGCGATTATTATAAAATCGGCATCGTCTTGCGCGGCAGCGCCCGCCTGCAAGTCAACCTCGAAACCTACGACCTAGGGCCCAATTCGCTGATGGTGCTCTCGCCCTATGTCATCAAGCAGTGGCCCTTTATGTCGGAAGACTGCGACTCGCTCAGTATCTTTTTTACCAAGGAATTTATCTCGGCGGGCGGCGGCCCGAACCTGGATGCGTTCTCGTTTTTTGAGCGCGACGCCCGCCACGTGCTCACCCTACCCCCCGCCGAAGCGGCGAGTATCACGGCCCTGCTGCGCACCATCGAGCAGAAATACGACGCGCCGCACGCCTACCGCGAGGAGATTCTGCGCAGCCTCATCCACATTCTGCTGCACGAAACCGCGCCCATCTACAGCGCACAGCATACCTCGCCGCCCACAATTCAGCCGCGCAGCCAACTCATTGCGGCTGATTTTAAGAAGCTAGTCAACACCCACTACGCCACCGAGCGTAGCCTGGCTTTCTACGCCGACAAGCTGTGCATCAGCCCCAAGCACCTCGCCGAAACCGTACGCGAAGCCACCGGCAAGCGCGCCGTAGAGTGGCTGGCCGAAGCCGTGCTGCTCGAAGCCCGCGTGCTGCTGCAAAATCCCGCCCTCACCATCGGCCAGATTGCGGACACGTTGCACTTTGCCGACCAGTCCACGTTCGGCCGGTTTTTTCGGAATAATATCGGCGTGTCGCCCGCCAGCTACCGCCAGCGGTTGTAAGGTGTAGCGCGGACTTTCAGTCCGCCAGTTGGTAGGCTGCACCTGATTCGCGGACTAAAAGTCCGCGCTACCCCCGCCCTTTGGCCCAATCTTCCCGCCCTTTCGCCCTTCCAACGCGCCCCGGCCAGCCGGAGCTTTGCACTATGAAAATCATCGTCACTGGTTCCCTCGGGAACATCAGCCAGCCGCTCGCCACCGAGCTAGTGCAGCAAGGCCACGCCGTCACGGTCATCAGCAGCCAGCCCGACCGCCGCGCCGCCATCGAAGCTATAGGGGCCACCGCCGCCATTGGCTCGTTCGAAGATGCGGACTTCTTGGCCACCACCTTCGTTGGGGCAGACGCCTTGTACGCCATGGTGGCGGGTGGCTACCGCGAGTCCGATGCGCGGGCATATTCCCAACGCATTGGCCGCCACTATGCGCAGGCCATCCAGCAAGCAGGCGTGCGGCGGGTAGTGCAACTTAGCAGCTGGGGCGCGCACCGCGACCACGGCACCGGCGGCATCCTGGGCTCGCACGATGTGGAGGAAATCTTGGCGGCGCTGCCGGGCCTAGCGCTCACGCACCTGCGCCCCACCTCCTTCTACACCAACTACTACAGCTTCGTGGGCATGATAAAAGGCGCCGGGTTTCTGGGTGCCAACTGCGCCGGCGACTACCGCGTGGCGCTGGTGCACCCCCGAGATATTGCCGCCGCGGCTGCCGAAGAGCTGACCAACTCCGCCGCCCCGGTCGGCCGCACCATCCGCTACGTAGCGAGCGGCGAGCACACCCAAAACGAAGTTGCGCAAGCCCTGGGCGCCGCCATCGGCCAGCCCGACCTGCGCTGGGTAGCCTTCACGGATGAGCAAATGCGCGCTAACCTCTTGCAAAACGGCCTGCCCGCCAGCACCGCCGCCGATATCGTGGACATCTACGCTAGCATGAACAGCGGCGCCCTAGCCGAAGACTACGAGCAACACAAGCCCGCCCTCGGTAAGGTAAAGCTGGCAGAGTTTGCCAAGGAGTTCGCGGCGGCTTTTTAAGGGGTAGGGAGGGGTAGGACGCTGGCGCCCTGCCATTCTCTGTTATTGATTCAGGAGGGGTAGGGCAGGGTGCTAGGGCATACCTTTGATTTTTACAGCTACCCGCCATGCCCCGCCCGCTCGAAGAACTCTATACCAAACTGGCACCCACTGCTGCGGACGCGCTATTGCGGCCGGAGCAGCAACGAGAGGTCGGCCATTTTAACGTGTTTAACGTGGCCGACCTGATGCTTGCCAACCGCGACCGGCCGCCCATGACGTTCGACCGACGGGCGTTCTACAAAATCAGCCTCATTCGTGGGCGCAGCCGGATAGAGTACGCCGACCAAGTAGTGGAGGTAACAGCCGGCGCCCTGTGGTTTGCCTCTTCGCGCGTGCCCTACCGCTGGCTGCCGCACGACCGGGAGCAGACCGGTCATTTCTGCATCTTCACCGACGAGTTTTTGCAGCCTACCAAAGGACGGGTAGCCCTGGCAGAATTGCCTTTCTACCAGCCGGGTGCCTGTCCGGTGGTGCAAGTAACGGATGCTGAATTTGCCGCTATCGAAACCATTTTATGCAAGATGACGCAGGAAATCGCGTCTGACTACGCTCATAAATACGACCTGCTTCGCGCCTACCTGGTGGAGATGATTCACTACGTGCAGAAGCTCCAGCCAGCCCTAGCCGCGGCGCCTACTCACACGGCAGCGGCCCGGCTAGCGGCCCAATTTGCCGACCTGCTGGAGCGGCAGTTTCCGCTGGAATCGCCCCAGCAGCGGCTGGGCCTGCGCACCGCCACCGACTACGCCGCCCAGCTAGCCGTGCACGTCAACCACCTCAACCGGGTGCTGAAGGACACGACCGGCTACACCACCACTGCCCTCATTGGCGGCCGGGTGGCGCAGGAAGCCAAAATCCTGCTCAAGCAAACAAGCTGGACCATTTCAGAGATTGCCGATAGCCTGGGCTTTGCCGATGCGGCGCACTTCTGCAACTTCTTTAAGCGCCAAGCTAGCCTGACGCCGGGAGAATTTAGGGGGTAGGGCAATTGTTTGAATTATTCAGTAGATGGTTTGACCCGCGCAATGCGCTCGCTACCGGTCGGCCGGTCCTTTGTGGAGTACTTACGCTTCACTTTTAAAGGACTTTCACATGCGTGTTTTCGTAACCGGCGCTTCGGGCTTCATTGGCTCTGCTGTTGTTCAAGAATTACTCGGCGCGGGCCATCAGGTGCTCGGCCTAGCCCGCTCCGATGCGTCGGCGCAGGCATTGGCCGCGGCTGGTGCCCAGGTGCATCGGGGCTCGCTCACCGACTTGGCTAGCCTGCGCAGTGGCGCGGCAGCGGCCGATGGCGTTATCCATTTAGCCTTTATTCACGACTTCAGTGCGTATGCCGAGGCCGGAGC
>CAZZDR010000096.1:0-11944 GCA_964652535.1 uncultured Hymenobacter sp.
GCCAACAGGCGCAAATCGAGGCGCGAAGTAATGTGGGCGCGCACGAAGCTGCGGGCGTAGGTCAGGCCCATGTTGCCGCCGCCGATAATAAGAATTTTCATGCAGTAAAAAAGTCAGCAGCCGCGCAGGCTTACTACTTGGCTGGCTAGCCCGTCAAGCGCTACTAACAGGCAGCCGAAAGAGAATTGATTGAGTATGTTGTTTCTAATTACTGAAAATCAACGATTTATTTAAAACGACACATCGTTGCATTATCGCTTTACACTGTAATGCAACGATGTGTCAAAAATATAAAGTTAGACTTTCCAGACCCAGTGCCGACGCCGCAAAAAGCTAAGAACGCCCCACCAGATGAGCAAACATACCACCGCGCCCGCCAGCGAAGCGTTGCGTGGGTCGCTGAAAAATGGCGCAATGCCCCACTCATAAAGCCATTCCTTCAGACCTACTGACTGGCCCGCTGGCCCCGGTAGACGCAGCAGCCCAAAGGTGCGCGACAGAATAGCGGAGAAGAAAAAGACCGCGATGGCATTGACTCCGAAGGCCAGCGCCGGCCCTACCCCCCTCCGGTAGCCCCGCTCGTCGCAAAGCCAGTAGAGCAGCGCTAGCAGCCACAGCGCCAGCCCACCCGCAACCAGCACGTAGGAGCTAGTCCACAGAGCCTTGTTGATGGGGAACCATGTATTCCAAACCAAACCGGCCACTACGGCTAGTGCGCCCGCCGCCGCGAGGCCCATCGGCTTGCTGAGTCGAGCGGCACCGGGCCAACGCAGCCAGGTGCCGGCCAACAGGCCTAGGAGCCCGGTACCCAGCGCAGGCAGTGTGCCCAATAGGCCTTCGGGGTCCCAGGTACGGGAAGTTTGCCAGAGGTGCGGCTCGGTGAGCACGGTGCGGTCGAGCCAGGCGCCGAGGTTGGTGGTAGGCTCCAGGTTGGCGGGGCCGAAGCCGGGCACTGGTACTAGCTGCATCAGCACGGCGTAGCCAGCCAAGAACACCACCAGCAGTAGAAGTTGCGTGCGCCAAGTGGTAACGAGATAGATAAGGCTGCACCCAAAATACACCAGCGCAATGCGTTGCAGCACGCCCATGATGCGCACGGTGGCAAAGTCGAAGTGCGGGTAGAGCGACGTGAGCACGCCCAGCCCAAACAGCAGCGCTGCCCGCCGCGCCACCCGCGCTAGCACCGGCCCTAGCGGGGCGCCGCTGCGCCGGGCGCCAGCCAGCGCGTAGGCCAAGCTCACGCCCACGATGAACAGGAAAAACGGAAAGACGAGGTCGGTAGGCGTGCAGCCGTTCCACTCGGCGTGCTCTAAGGGCGGGTAGATGTGGCCCCAGTCGCCGGGGTTATTCACCACCGTCATCAACATCACGGTGAGGCCTCGGAACACATCGAGCGAAACCAGGCGGGTAGGGAGCGTAGACGAGGAACTGTTTGGCATAGGCCCTAAAGAACGTCATGGTTCGCTTCGCTCAGCAAGCCTGACGTTCTTTTTTGTTTTACCATCCCTACCCCTTACTTCAGCCCAAAGAGGCGAGCAAAAAAGCCGCGACGCCGGGGTCTTTCCTTAACTTTAGCCTGCGTTTTAGGAGCCGTTTCGGCAGCGGTGCGCGGCAGTGGGCGGGGCGCTGCTGCCACCGGCGGGCGCGGGGCAGGGCGGGTAGCCGCCACCGGCGGTGCCGAAGCCACGGCGGGCGGCGCAGCAGCCAGCGTTTCGACGGGCAGTTTGCCTTCGCTAAAAATGCGCACCGGTATGCTCTCATTGTGCAGGCGGTCTACGGCCGTGAGGTAGTAGGCATAGGCCACACCGGGCTGGGCGGTAGTATCGGCAAAAGCAGCGGGCTGGGCCAGGGTGGCGGGCCGCACCACGGCCAGGATGCGGCGCGGGTCGTTGGGGCCCATCACTTGGCCGCGCTCGAAGCGGTAGAGTACGTAGTACGTGGCCAGGTCGCCGTCGGCGGCGGGGCGCAGGTCGGGCTGCCAGGTGAGAGTAGCGGTGTGGCCCAGCCGGTTGAGCACCAGCTCGCGCACCGGGCGCGGGGCCAGGCTATCGAGCCAGGGCATCACGGGCACTAGGGCCGGGGCGCGGTAGGCATCGCGGCGCAGCGAGTCGGTAGTATGCAGCGGGTTGGTAGCCACCGACTTGGCCGAGAAAAACACGCTGCCCTGCACGTCGGCGGGGTAGTCGCGGTTGAGGCGCACCTGGCGCAGCAGCTCGCGCGAGTTGCGCCAGGCCGTGTCCGAACGGGTGCTTTCGAGCATGCGGTAGGTACCGTGCCCGATGTAGAGGTGGCGCTGAAAGCGGTTGCGCGTCCACCACTCTAGCAGCGTGGCGTAGGGCACAAGCCGAAACTTAGTGCTCCAGTACAGCTGCGGCAGGATGTAGTCAACCCAGCCCTTTTCCAGCCACAGGCGCGAGTCGGCGTAGAGGTTGGCGTAGCTGGGCTGGCCGGCGCGGGTGTCGGAGCCGAGCGGGTTGGCGCTTTTGTTCATCCACACGCCGAAGGGCGAAATCCCGAATTTTACCCAGCGCTTGGCGGCCTGAATGCTATCGTGCAGGTCGTGCACCAGGATATTCACGTTTTGGCGGCGCCAGTCGGCCAGCTTCAGGCTGTCGGGGTTTTGGCGGCGAAAAGCCTGCTCGTCGTGAAATACCTGGCCCGGCTCGGGGTAGGGATAGAAATAGTCATCAAAGTGCACGCCGTCAATATCATAACGCCGCACCACGTCCAGGATAACGCGCTCGATGTGATTGCGCACTTCGGGCAGGCCGGGGTTGTAGAGGTACTGGCCCGCATACTTGATAAACCACTCGGGGTGGCGCTTGTAGGGGTGCAGCGGGGCCAGCGCCCGCGTCACAGTGTCGAGGGAAGCGCGGTAGGGGTTAAACCAGGCGTGGAATTCCATACCGCGGCGGTGCGCCTCATTGATGAGAAAGGGCAGCGGGTCGTCGTTGCCGCTCGGCGCACGGCCCTGGCGGCCAGTTAGGTACTTGCTCCAAGGCTCTAGGTCAGACTTATAGAAGGCGTCTGACGCGGGCCTGATTTGCACAAACACGGCATTGAGGCCAGCGCGCTGGCCCGCGTCGAGGAGGCGGCGGTACTCGCGGCGGTACTGCTCGGGGGCTTCGCCGCGCTGGTTGGGCCAGTCGATATTGGCCACCGTGGCTACCCAGAAGCCGCGCAGCTCGCGCTTGGGCGGGGCGGGGCGCAGGTCTTCGGCGCCCGCAATGGCCCCGAGGGTAGGCGGCACTTGCGCCCACGCAGCGAGGGGCAGCCAGCTTAGAAGACAGTAGAAAAGAAGGCGGGGGTAGGAAAACAAGAAACTCAACACAAGGACAAAGTACGGGCTGCTGGCGCGCTCCTAAAGCGGTGGGGCCACAAAAAGCCCGTTTTGCGGGGCAAAACGGGCTCATGGTTTTGGCCAGCGGCCAAGGCAATTTTGAAAGCTATACCTCGCTCGACTC
This sequence comes from uncultured Hymenobacter sp., assembly GCA_964652535.1. GTDB lineage: Bacteria > Bacteroidota > Bacteroidia > Cytophagales > Hymenobacteraceae > Hymenobacter. The sequence goes on from CAZZDR010000096.1 coordinate 3,465, forward strand.
GGCGGCGTTGGTAGGGTTGTGGTCGGCGCGATCAGGGCTAGCGTCGGTAGGCGCATTTTCGCCACCTTCGAGGCCGTTGGTTTGCTCGGCGTCGCCGTAGTCGCCCCGGATGCCGGCGCCATCGCTGCTAGCCAGGTCTTCCTGGGTAGCAGTTTCGGGGTTGCCGCTGGCGTTTTGGTCGCGGTCAGCGTCGGGGTTGGTGATGGGGCCAGCGGTGCTGGGCTGCGCGCCTTCCTCGATGGGAGCGGGATTAGGAGTTACCATGATTTTCGGATAGATAGTAGGTGGTGATTACTTACTGCTAGCTGCTGCTCAAGAGACTAACACAGCTGCTTAAAAAGATTTTAAAACGGCTGTATTAGTTAGATTGCTAGTAGTTGCGCAGCATTGGGTAAGTAATCTGGAGTTTTTAAGCTAGAGATTTACCTGGCCCATGCTGGAGCCGCTGACGCCGGTGCCGCTGCTTACGCCGGGGCCAGAAATGGCGCTGTCGTTTTTCTCGCCAGCACTGTCGTCAGCGTCGGTTTCGAGCTTAGCGGCTTTCTTGTCCTGGGCGTTGCTGCTGGAGTGGGCATTGCCACCGCTGCCCGAATTATCGTCGGCATTGCCGCCGTAGAGGGCATCAGAATTGGTGGGGGCTTCCTGGCGGCCGAGGGGCTGGTAGTCGTCAGACTGCGCGGGCTGGGTAGCCTGGTCTTTTTCGGGGCGGGTGGTAGACATAGGTCAAGGGAAAAGGATGTAGCCAGGTGTACGCAGCCGGGCGTGGCTGGTTCGTGGCGGCATTCAAAGATTTATGCCCAACTTACTGCCTCGAACCAGCGCCCCGGCCGCAACGGCTGCTTACCCTATGGCTTCTCCTACCGACGCACTGCGCGCCAAAACGGACGCGGAACTTCAGTTTTTCGTTGATAACCCTAGCTTTTACCACGCCGACATCGTGGCCGCCGCTCAGCGCGAGCTAGCGCGCCGTGGGCCCGCGGCGGCGCGGCCGGCAGCGAGCCCTATCCCCCCTGCCGCACCCGAAGTTAGCCCGACGTCGACCAGCCGCCCTACCCCCCCTGCTGCACCTGAAAATGGCGCGGCGCCTTCCAGCCGCCCTACTCCTATCCCAGCCGCCGAGCCGGCCCCCGCGGCTACGTATGCCGCGCCAACTAGCTACGACTACGACGAGGAGGCACCTGCCCGCCGCAGTCCCTTGCTGTGGGTGGCGCTGCTGGCACTGGTACTGGCTGGGGTATGGCTGTGGCAAAAGCGCACGCCGGCCGCCACGCCCGTGACGGCCGGCCGCCCCACCCACCGCTCGCCCGACTCGCTGAAGCTGGTGGAAGTAGTGGCCCACCCCCTGCCTACCTTCGATATCGACCGCCTCGTAGAAACCCAGGTTGCCACCATTCCGGCCACCGAGAAACGACAGGCGGCGGCGTTGCGCCAGTTTCGGGAGTTGTGCCGCCGCTTCTGGACGGCCGAAACGCAGACCGAATACCTCACCGACCAGGCCCAGGCTGGCAAAGCCGGCGACTTGTTTGCCGACCAAGCGCTGGTAGTGCGCGGCACTTGGCGCGACTGGAACAAGGCGGCCGTGTACGGTTTTGCGTTTGGGCCCAAAATGAAGGACCAGTTTGAGCGCATGAGCCAGGTAGCTGGTAGCCAGCAGCACGTGCTGGACCGCCTACCCAGCCAACTAGCCGGTCGCAAGTTCTTGACCGACAAAGAGCTGGTAGCCCGCGGAACTGATATTCAGGACCTCATGCGGGGACTGCGGCCGGTGTCGCCAGTCACGGGCCGGCCCTACCAGGCTGTTGTGCTCAAGGCCCACCTGTAGGCACGGCCGCCAAAACCCAAGCGGTAGGCTTGCTGGTTAAGAGGCCATGGATGTATCCACCCCCGAGGCGGCCGCCGCGCACTTTGCTCAGCGCCCCGACGCCGAGTTGCTGTACCTGGCCCGGCACGCCAGCCGCTACCCACCCGCCGTGGGAGCCGCCGCTGTGGCCGAGTTGCAGCGGCGGGGGCTGGTGCCCGAGGCCGCCCCGCCCCTCCCCCCCCTTGCCGCCCCCAACCCACCCGAAGAAACTTGGGCCCAGCTGCTGCGGCCGGTGCTGCGCGGGCTGTTTTGGCCCACGCGGCAGTACTGGGTGGTGCCGCTGCTACTCGACCTCAACCTACTGGTGTGGCTGGCCATGACGCTGAGCGGCGTGTCGGGCACCGCACCCACCGGCCACGCGCTGGCCCGTTGGGGCTCCAACGTGTCGGGCCTCACCTGGCCACACCAGCCCTGGCGGCTGGTTACCAGCTTGTTTGTGCACGGCGGCATCACGCACTTACTGCTAAATATGGCTAGCCTGTGGCTGCTGGGCGTGCTACTAGAGGTACGCACTGGCGGGTGGCGCCTGCTGGCCACGTACCTAGCTAGCGGCGTGGCGGCCTCGGCGGCTACGCTCTGGTACCACAGCGGCGGCATCAATTCGACGGGGGCCAGCGGGGCCATTTTTGGGCTCTACGGCTTGCTGCTGACGCTACTGCTCAGCAAAAAGACGGTGCTCGACAAGTGGGACCGCCGTGGACTGCTGGGCCTCGTTTTATACCTAGTGCTCAGCAATTTGATTTCGGGGCTTACGGGCAATATTGACAACATTGCCCACCTCGGCGGCTTGCTACTGGGGCTGTGTGTAGCCGGGCCGCTGGTGGCTTTCTCTCTTCCGTCGGTGAAAGAGAATGCGTGAAATCCAGCTGAGTCTAAGCTCGCAAACGCTGCCCAAGATTTCGCAGAAGTTGACTACCAATTAGTTGCTGGCTATCCACTGAGACTAAAATTCCCCTTCACTCTTTTTTACTACCCCCATGCTTGCGCTCCAACTCGACGCTCCGCACCAACCCGCCGTGGCGCGGGAAATCCCTACCCCCCAGCCCGCTGCCAACGAAGTGCTGGTGCGGCTGCACGCCGCCGCTCTCAACCACCGCGACGTTTGGATTCAGAAAGGCCAGTACGCGGGCATCAAGCTTCCCTGCACGCTAGGTGCTGATGGCAGCGGCGAAATCGCGGCCCTGGGCGCGGGCGTGACCGACTGGCAAGTGGGCGCGCCAGTCATCATTTACCCTGGCGTGGAGTGGGGCGACGAGCAGCGGGCGCAAGGGCGCGACTTTCGGGTGCTGGGCATGCCTGACCCCGGCACTTTTGCTGAGTACAGCGCGGTGCCGGCCACCTACCTACGGCCCCGCCCCGCACACCTGAATTGGGAGCAGGCCGCCGCGCTACCGCTGGCGGGCCTTACGGCCTACCGGGCAGCCTTTGGGCGGGCGCAGGTGCAGGCCGGTGAGCGGGTGCTGGTGACGGGGGTAGGCGGCGGCGTGGCGCAGGTGGCCGCGCAGTTTTGCGCCGCCCGCGGGGCCGACGTGTGGGTGACCTCGGGCGATGAGGAGAAGCTGGCCCGTGCCCTGGCTCTGCCGCTGGGCCTGCGGGGCGGCATTAGCTACAAGCAAGAAAACTGGGGCCGCACCCTCACCAAGCAGGCCGGCGGCAGCTTCGACGTAATTATTGACAGCGCGGCCGGCGACGCCTTTGGTACGCTGCTCGACGTGGCTGCGCCGGGCGGGCGCCTCGTGTTCTACGGCGCCACGCTGGGCAACGTGCCGCAGCTGCCGGCCGCCAAAGTGTTCTGGAAGCAGCTCAGCATCCTGGGCTCGTCGATGGGTTCGCTCCAGGATTTTGACGACATGCTGGCCCTGGTCAACGAGCACCAGCTCGTGCCAGTGGTAGACAAGGTATTCCCGCTGGCCGAGGGCGAAGCTGCCCTACGCTACCTCGAAGCCGGCCAGCAGCTGGGCAAGGTGGTGCTGGCCGGCTAGGCCCTACCCCCCTTATTTAGTTGAAATTTTTTAAGTCATTTGTCATGGCGAGCGCAGGGCTTGCCATGACAAATAATTTTTTAAACGCAAAAGCGCGTCAAGCCTAGTAGACTCGACGCGCTTTTGTATGTGCCGTGGGGCCGGCTATTTCTTCCGGTACGAGCTGTTCAGGTACGCCAGTACGGGCGTGGTAATGTCGAGACCCTTCTCGCCGTAGGCGATGGTGCCGCTGGGCGACGCGATGAGTATCATCTTGTAGCCGTGGGTTTTGCCGTAGGCTTCTACCTTTTTATTCACGCTCTCAAGCACGGTTTGGGTCAGCTTGCCTTCCGCTTCTTGGGCCTGCTGCTGAATTTTCTGCTGCTCCACGGCGCCCTGCTGTTGCTGCTGTTGCAGCTTTTGCTCGGCAGCAGCACGCTGCTCGGGGGTAAGGGTAGGAGCCGATTTCTGGTACGCTTCCACGGCGGTGCGGAAGCTGCTGACCAGTGCCTGGTTTTGGCGCTCCCAGCCCTTGGCCTTGCCCTCAAATGCGCGGCGGGCATCCTTCATGCCTTGGTAGCCATCGAGCAGCTTAGCCGACTCGACGTACACAATGGCACCAGCCGCTGGGGCTGGTCCGGCTGGCGCAGCAGCTGCTACTGGAGCAGCAGTTTCGGGCTCGGCGGCGGGGGTAGGCGTGGCAGTGCTGGCGGTGTCGGCGGGGGAGTCGGCCATCGCCCCAGCTTCGGGGGCAGCGGCGACGACGGGCGAGGCCGCTTGCAGCTTCTTGTTCAGGTTGACGTACCCGAAGGTGAGCGCGACCACAGCCAGTAGCAGTACCGCATTAAAAATAAGTTGAACAGGGTGTTGTTTCATGCGCACAAAAGTAGCCTTGCAATGAACAATGCGTAGTGCAAAAAGAACAAGTAGGCTATTCTCATTCCCTGTTACTTGCTACTTATTCATTGAATCGGCACAGCTAGGTGCAGCAGCGCATCGCCTTGATTGACGACGGGCATGTGGTTGAGGCCAATAACGTAGCCACTAAGCGTCGATTCGAGGCGCACAGCCTGCTCGCCATAAGGGTCGGCAATGGAGCCGTAAATCTGGCCTTCCTGCACATAATCGCCCAGTGCCACGTGCGTCCGAAACAAGCCGGCGTAGCGGGCGCGCAGCCAGCGGTGGCGGTGGCACACGATGTTGGGGCGGGCGGGGGTAGGGCCCGCGGGGCCCATGCCCAGGTGGTGCAGCACCCGCAGCGTGCCCGCAATAGCTTCTTCGATGCCCGCCTCGTCGAAGCGCAGGCTTTCGCCGGTTTCGTACACGATAATAGGTTTGCCCAGCGCGTGGGCCGTAGCCCGCAACGAGCCCGTGCGCAGCCGCGAATGCAGCGTGAAGGGCGCGCAAAACGCGGCCGCCAGCGCGTCAATTGTGGGCTCCTGGCCCAGCAGGCAGCGCAGCTGCGGGTGGTTGGCCCGCGCCTTGCCGCCGGTGTGGAAGTCGATGCCGTAGTCCACGAGCGGCATAATCTCGCGCATGAAGCGGTGCGCCACGCGGCTGGCCAGCGACCCGCGCGGGTGGCCCGGAAACAAGCGGTTTACATCCTTGCCATCGGGCACTTCGCGGCTAAAATTGAGAAAGCCGTAGATATTGAGAATCGGAATGGCGATGACGGTGCCGCACGTGGGCTGCAGCAAATCGCGCCGAATGAGCCGCCGGATGGTTTCGACGCCGTTCACCTCGTCGCCGTGCATGCCGGCCATCAGCAGCAGTACTGGGCCAGGCTCCACAGAGCGGATAATGTGCACTGGCACGTCGATGACCGTACCCGAGGGAAGGCGCGAAATGACTAGGCGCGTAAGTACCCGCTCGCCGGGCTGAATATGCAGGCCGTTTATAGCCAGTGAGTTATCAGAAACCATCTGGTAAAGACTACCGGCGTGCCGCCCCCGGCCAGCCGTAGTAGTGAGCAATAAAAGAATGCGGCGCGCCACCCAATAACGCCGTCAAAACAGGGCGAACCCGTTTTAGTAAGATACTTTAAGCTTCGGCGGCGGGGTCGGGGGTAGGCTTTTTGTGCTTGGGCTTGGTTTTGCCGCCACGCTTGCGCAGCGTGAGGGCAGCCGTGTAGTCGATGATGCGGCCAGCAATGTCGAGGCCAGTAGCCTTCTCGATGCCTTCGAGGCCCGGCGATGAGTTGACTTCCAGCACCAGCGGGCCGCGCTTGCTTTGCAGCATATCGACGCCGGCCACGCCCAGGCCGAGCGCCTTGGTGGCGAGCAGGGCAGCGGCTTTTTCGGCGCGGCTCAGCTTCACGAGCGTGCCAGTACCGCCGCGGTGCAGGTTCGAGCGAAACTCGCCCTCCTTGCCTTGCCGGCGCATGGCACCTACTACCTCACCATCGACCACGAAGGCGCGCACGTCGGCACCTTTGGCCTCGCCAATGAACTCTTGCACCAAGATGCGGGCTTTGAGGTTGTGAAAAGCCTCAATGACCGATTGCGCGGCTTTGGCGCTTTCGGCTAGCACTACACCCAGGCCCTGCGTGCCTTCCAGGAGCTTGATGATGACGGGCGCGCCGCCCACGTGCTCGATGAGGGCGGGCAGCTCGTCGGTGTCGTTGGTGAAGGCCGTTTTGGGCATCCCTACCCCCGCCCGGCTCAGGATTTGCATCGAGCGCAGCTTATCGCGCGAGCGCACAATGGCTTGGCTATCTACGGCTGTTCGCACCTTCATCATCTCAAATTGCCGCACCACGGCCGTGCCGTAAAACGTTACGGAGGCTCCAATGCGCGGAATCACGGCGTCGGGCCGCTCCAGCACTTGCCCTCGGTAGAGGATGCTGGGCTGGCCCTTTTCGAGCACCAGGTTGCAGCGCAGGTGGTCGAGCACCTGCGCCTCGTGGCCCCGCGCAGTGGCCGCTTCCACCAGCCGCTTGGTGGAGTACGAATTGGGTTCGCGCGAGAGAATGGCCAGTTTCATAAAATACAGCTAATCAGCGCCCGGTTTAGTAAAATGGCGGGCAGGTTCGTGAAATTCAAGCGCGGCTGTAAGCAGGAGCTAAGTTGCTACTACCAGCTTTTTCTGGCTGAATTTCACTGCCAAACTACGCCTGAACTGTTCCATCGGACGCGGCGGCGGCCCGGCGTACTTTGTCAGCAGCCCGGCACTCAGCCTTATACGAGAGTTCGCGGCGCGCTACATCGACCACGAAGCGGCCCTGGCGCAGCAGCGCGCGGCCCAGCAGCACGGGGTGGCGCAGGTCGGAGCGATTGGCCAGCGAAAACTCGGTATCGAAGTCCTGCCCGTAGAGGCGCACCACGGTGCGGATGACGTAGCGGGCCTGCACCTCGCCGTTGGAAGAGCGGATGTCGCGCTGCGCAAACTCGCGAAAAGCCAGCGGCTGGCCGTCGGTGGCGGGATGCTCAGGATCGAGTAGGCGCACGTGCAGCACAGGCTGGCCGGTGGCGGGGTCGGGCGCCAGGTGCAGGTCGGCGCAGTGAATGGCGCTGGTGTAGGCCCCGGTATCGACCTTGGCCACTACGCCCCGCAGGTGCAGGCCAGGCAAGTCGATTAGCTCGCGGCGGCCGAGCAGGCGTTTGGCGGGGCGCTTTTTCACTGTCATCGTCTGTAAAGAAAGGCAGGAATTGTCATTGCGAGCGCAGTGCGGCAATCGCACCAGCACAACGTCCGAACGACTCGTTCTGGTGCGCTTGCCGCCCTGCGCCCGCAATGACAAACGGAAACCGCGCTATTTCTCCTCGGCTAACAGGCGCTCATACTCGCGCTGGGTGCGCTCGCCACTGCTGAGAGAGGTGTAGGCGGCCATACCTTGCAGCACCAGCCCGAAGCCCCAGAATACACTCGTCCAGATGGGCCAGGGCAGCTCGCTGTGGCGGCCGTGGCTTTCGGGCGCAAAGGCCCACAGTAGCCACAGGCCGGCATTGATGATAAGAAACACAAGCGCGTGGCTCTGAAACTTGGTGCGAGCGCGGGCAATCTGCCACAGGCGCTGGTCGCGGAGGGAGGCGGGCATCGGGCTGATCGGCTGCATAGCTGGGGCGCTTAAGTAGTTGAGGATGATGCTCAAAAGTACTTTTTCACCCTGCCTCGCCGCAATTAACCGTTACCGAACCGCCGCTATACCTCCCTCAAGCCGCCCAAACGCCGCCCGAAGCGTTGCGTACACCGGTCCCTACCCCCTTCTTTTTGGCTGATGTCTGCTACCCCCCGTCTGCGCGTTGAACAAGGCGATATTACCAAGCTCGCCACCACGGCCATCGTCAACGCGGCCAACTCGTCGCTGCTTGGCGGCGGTGGGGTCGATGGGGCCATACACCGCGCCGGCGGGCCAAAAATTCTGGAAGAGTGCCAAAAAATAAGGGCCCGGCAGGGTGGTTGCAAAACTGGCGAAGCAGTTATCACCACCGGCGGACGGCTGCCAGCGGCCCACGTTATTCACACCGTAGGGCCAGTTTGGAACGGAGGCCACAAGGGAGAGCCCGAGCTTTTGGCGAGTTGCTACCGCAACTGCCTGCGCCTGGCGCTGGAAAACCAACTTGAATCCGTGGCCTTTCCCGGCATCAGCACTGGCATTTATGGCTACCCAAAGGCCGAGGCTGCGGCCATCGCCGTGCGCGAGATTCGGCAGTGGCTGG
>CAZZDR010000097.1:0-4683 GCA_964652535.1 uncultured Hymenobacter sp.
TCGGCGGCGGCGCGCAGGTCGGCGGGCGTGACGGCTTGCAGTTGGGCAGGCTCCTCGTTCACCAGGTTGGCATTGCCCAGCAGCTTGCCGATAGCCAGAGCCAGGGCCCGGTTTAGTAGTTCGATTTCGCCAAAAACCAGGCCCGCTTCGGCTTGGTTTTTTACCTTTTGCAGTTCGGTGGCCGGCACCTCATCGCGCAGTAGCTCGGCTACCACAGCCTCTACGGCGCGGTCGGCTTCTTCGAGGGCCACGCCCGCGTTGAGCTTGCCACTGACCACAAACAAGCCGGGGTCGAGGGCACCCGTAACGGAGGCTGAAATATTATTAAATAGCTGAAGGTCTTTGACTAGGCGCTGGTGCAGGCGGCTCGATTTGCCCTGGCCCAGCAGGTCGCCGAGTAGGTCGAGGGCGTGGTAGCGCGGGTCGAGGCGGGCGGGCATGTGCCACGCTTTGTAGAGCGCGCTCATCGGCACCGGGGCGGTGGTAGTGGCGTGGCGGGCAGCGGTTTGCACTGGCTCCTGGGGTAGCTGGCGCGCCCGGCGCTCGCCGCCGGCGATGGGCCCAAACCACTTTTCGGCCAGGCGCTGCACTTCGGCCAGCGACACGGCCCCGGCTACTACTAAAATGGCGTTTTGGGGGGCGTAGTGCTCCCGGAAAAACGCCCGCACGTCGGTCATCTCGGCTTCTTCGATATGGCGAATTTCCTTGCCAATGGTGTTCCACTGGTAGGGGTGCGTGGTGTAGGCTAAGGGCTTGAGCTTCAGCCACACGTCGCCGTAGGGCTGGTTGAGATAGCTCTGCTTGAACTCCTCCACTACTACTTTGCGCTGCACGTCGAGGCCGGTTTCGGAGAAGGCCAGGTCCAGCATGCGGTCGCTTTCGAGCCAAAAGCCAGTTTCGAGGTTGGCGGCCGGTAGCGAGAGGTAGTAATTGGTGATGTCTTGCGAGGTGAACGCGTTATTTTCGCCGCCCACTTTCTGCAACGGCTCGTCGTAGTTGGGTACGTTTACTGAGCCACTAAACATCAGATGCTCAAATAAATGAGCAAACCCCGTACGGCTCGGATTCTCATCGCGTGAGCCCACATCGTACAGAATGTTGAGCACAGCCAGGGGGGTAGTAAAATCTTCGTGCACCAGGCAGCGCAGGCCATTGGCCAGGGTAAACTCTTGGTAGTGAATCATAGCGGATAGACAGGGCAAAAACGACGTTATAGTTAAGTACAAACTTAGCGGCTTAACAGTTAGAAAGCGGTAGGCGTGCCAGTATTAGCTACCTGGCAGGCAGCAGGTGCCTCGCTACTATGATACTATCTCGACTGGCTAACCTAGTTGCGCTAAGGCTTATCGAAGCCGCGAGGTGGCAAGTAGTCACGGCCAACCGGCGAGGGCGCCGGCTGCCGCTACCTTTGCCACCCCCAACCTGCCCTACCCTGCCCCATGACGTTTGACCGCCGCGACTACCCCAACGACCTGCTGCTGCGCCTCTATCGCGAGCTGCTGAAGCCCCGCCTGATAGAGGAAAAGATGCTGATACTCTTGCGCCAGGGCAAGGTGAGCAAGTGGTTTTCGGGTATCGGGCAGGAAGCCATTTCGGTGGGCAGCACGCTGGCGCTAAACCCAGACGAGTACATCTTGCCGCTGCACCGCAATCTGGGCGTGTTTACGGGGCGCGGGGTGCCGCTGGGGCGGCTCTTTGCGCAGTGGCAGGGCAAGGCCACGGGCTACACCCAGGGCCGCGACCGCTCGTTTCACTTCGGCACCAACGAGCACCACATTGTGGGTATGATTTCGCACCTCGGCCCGCAGCTGGCTGTGGCCGATGGCATTGCGCTGGCCGACTTGCTGGACCAGAAACCCCGCGTGACGCTCACCTACTCGGGCGATGGCGGGGCCAGCGAGGGCGACTTTCACGAGGCCCTGAACGTGGCGGCGGTGTGGCAGCTGCCGGTCATTTTCCTAGTCGAAAACAACGGCTATGGCCTCAGTACGCCCAGCAACGAGCAGTTTCGGTTCAAATCGTTTGTAGACAAAGGTCCCGCCTACGGCATGGAGGCCGTGCAGGTAGACGGCAACAACGTGCTCGATGTGTATGCTAAAATAGCTGCCCTGGCCGCCGACTTGCGCCAAAACCCGCGCCCGGTGCTGGTAGAGGCCCTCACGTTCAGGATGCGCGGCCACGAAGAAGCCAGCGGCACCAAGTACGTGCCCGCCGAGCTGCTGCAAGAATGGGCGGCCAAGGACCCGGTCGAGAACTACGAGCAGTGGCTGCTGGCCGAGGGTATCCTCAGCGAAACGGGCCGGGCGCAGGTGCGCGAGGCCATTAAGCAGGAAATTGAGAAAGGCTGGCAGGAGTCGGAAGCGGCCCCTACCCCCCTCACCGAGGCCAAGCAGGAGCTAACCGACATGTACGCGCCTTTGGTAAAAGGCCAGGAGCAGGAGGCGGTGAAGGAGGCTGAAGCGCCTACCCTGCGTTTTATCGATGCCATTCAGCAGGGGCTGCGCCAGAGCATGGTGCGCTTCCCCGAACTGGTGCTTATGGGCCAGGACATCGCCGAGTACGGCGGGGTGTTTAAGATAACCGAAGGCTTCGTGGCCGAATTTGGGAAGGGTAGGGTGCGCAACACGCCGCTGTGCGAGTCGGCCATTGTAGGGGCGGCACTGGGCCTGAGCGTCCGGGGCAAGAAAGCGATGGTGGAAATGCAGTTTGCTGATTTCGTGACCTGCGGCTTCAATCAAATTGTTAATAACCTGGCCAAGAGCCACTACCGTTGGGGCCAAAACGCCGATGTGGTGGTACGCATGCCCACCGGCGCGGGCACTGCCGCCGGTCCGTTTCACTCGCAAAGCACCGAGGCGTGGTTTACGCACGTGCCGGGCCTGAAAGTGGTGTACCCCAGCAACCCGCACGACGCCAAGGGCCTGCTCTGCGCCGCGCTCGAAGACCCGAACCCAGTGATGTATTTCGAGCATAAGCTGCTCTACCGCTCGCTGAGCGGGCCGGTGCCGGCGGCGTATTATACTACCCCCATCGGCCAGGCGGCGCTGGCGCAGGAAGGCAATGACCTGAGCATCATTACCTACGGCCTGGGTGTGCACTGGGCGCTGGCTGCCTGCCAGGAGCTAGGCGTGCAGGCCGACATCCTGGACCTGCGCACGCTGTTGCCCTGGGATACCGAGGCTGTGGGCCGCTCGGTGCGCAAGACCGGCCGCGTCCTCATCCTGCACGAAGACACGCTGACCGGCGGCCTGGGCGGTGAAATCGCGGCCTGGATTGCCGAAAATTGCTTTAGCAGCCTCGATGCGCCAGTGCGCCGCGTAGCCTCGCTCGACACGGCCGTGCCCTTTGCGCCCACGCTTGAGGCAGGGTTTTTGCCGCAGCAGCGCCTGCGCGAGCAGCTGCGCGCCCTGCGCGACTACTAGCGCGGTAGGCGGCAGCCAGTGAGCCTATTGATACCGACTGCTTATTTTATGCTATTGTGAAAAACGTACGCTACTCCGCTAGTTGGGCCACGCTGCCGATGCTGCTGCTGCTCGGGCTGCTGAGCAGCTGTGCGGTGTACGACCGCGTGTTTCATCCGCACCGGCTGCCTACCCCCCCCATGAGCCCTACGGCCAAGGCCAAAGCGCGCGCCGCCGAAAAAGCGCGCCACAAGGGCACTACTTTAAAGGCCGCCGAGCCCGCCGCCGATGACGCGGCCGGCGCAACCGAGCCCAGCGCAGGCGCCAGCGCGCCCGACGAGAAAAAGAAAACGATGTCGTACAGCGAATTGCCCGAAGGCACTAAGCTCAAATACGATAAGCAGGGCCTGGTAAAAAAGAGCAAGCTGGAGCACCTGGAGGCCAACCGCCGCCAGCTACACCGCTACGACACTCGCCCCCTGACCCCGCGCGAGGCGAGCCGAGAAAACCGCAAGCTGCGCAAGAAAGGCCACCAAGACCACGGCAAAAATGCCAAGGACCCAGCTCCGGCCCGCAGCAAAGACGTGCCCGCCGAGCCAGCTCCCGACCCCACCCAGCCCACCGACCCTACCACCGCCCCGGCGCCCAAACCCGCCAAGGCGCCCAAGGTAAAGGCCAAAAAGGTGCCCATTCCGAAGCCCGACCCGACCCAGCCCGCCCCCAGCGGCACTCCCTAGCGCCTTGCCTACTTCGCCTATGCCGTCCCTTTTTCACTGCTTGGTGGCTAGCCTATGGCTGCTGGCTACGGTGGCCTCGGCTCAAATTGCGCCCACCAGCCCAGCCCGCCAGCGCGCCGACAACCGCCGCGCCGTGCGCGAGGCTAGCCGCACCGAATTGCCTTACCAGGCCAGCCATTTTGATAGGGTGCATCAGCAACTGCCCCGCGGTGGCAGCCCGCCCAACCTGCCCGTGGCCAACGAGCCCCGCTTTGACCACCGCGGCCGGCCGCGCAAGACAAAGTCGGGCTTCTGGAACTGGCACCGCCACCCCAAAAACGAACCCAAGCCCTAGCTCCGTAGTTAAAGGGCCTGGCGCGCGGGGCTGCTACCCCACTGCGCTTCTTATAAAATCAGCATTACTTCTTTATGGCTACTCCCTGGCTTCCGCTTACCCAGCCCGAGCAACTGCAATCCATCGTGCAAGAGTCGCACGAGCATCCGGTACTCATCTTCAAGCACAGCACTACCTGCTCCATCAGCGCGGCGGCTAAGGCTAAGGTAGA
>CAZZDR010000097.1:4783-11897 GCA_964652535.1 uncultured Hymenobacter sp.
GCCGCGATAGGCTTGAGGGCCGCTGTGCTCTTAGTGTGGTCAGCTATCATCTTCTCCGCAAAGGTTTTAGTCGTGCCCGTCACGCCTTTAGCTAAAGCCATTTTGCTGAGCTGAATTTCGTTTTGGTCCGAATGCGCAGCCGACTTCATAAACTCAGCGTCGTTGGCGTGCGGAGCGGTCGGGCCATTGGGGTCGGGCTGGCCATTAGCAGCGGCCGAGCCAGCGTTGGCCTGCGTGTTCTCAATATTTTGGGCTCCTTCGCCTGCGGGCATCGAGGTTTTCACCGAGTCACTCATGTTGCCCGACTTAGAAGCAGTATTGTTGCCCGTGCCCTCCGAAGCAGTGTTACAAGCTTGTAAGGACAGGAGTGTAGCCCCCAGCAGGGGCAGGAAAAGACGATTCATGGGAAAAGGAATTAGGTAGTAAATAAGCTGATTACGAATAGCTTAGCGTAAGGTTTTGCCTTTTGGCTAACTACTTGGTTACCACCACTCCTCGGGCGCGTTGCTGTTCAGGCAGTAGCGAACCTATTTTATTTCCCAGTCTTGCTACCCGCTGATTAGCTGCAACCCACGTTTTGCAGCACCTGCTCGGCGTCTTCTGGTTGAACAAGCAAAAATGTTAGCATCATCTTTGCCACTAGCGTCGGCACTACCTCTCAGGTGCTTCTGCACTAATACATAGCTAGCGCTACGGCACTTGCATCTTGTGCCATCACAGGCCATACTCGCTACAGTCACCACCTACAGCTACTCTATCACCCCTCGCCATATAAATTACCAAAACACCTCCTTCTGCTCTGTTACATTATGTTACCCAACAAAAAAGGCCTGTCATCGCAGGCCTTTTTTGTTGGGTGATATTCTTTACAAGGGTAGGGCTGTTGGCCACTTCGCTAAGTCATAAAACCCAGTAGCACGCACCTGCCTTAATCAACGAGCTAGTAGCGCCTCGGCCAGTAGCAAGTCTTCCGGCGTCGTGATTTTGAGGTTGCGGTAGTCACCCTCTACCAACTGCACGGGGTGCAGGTCGTCGACCACGCTAGCGTCGTCGGTGAAGGTAGTCAGCTCAGGTAAGCGGTAGGCGCGGCGTAGCAGGGCCAAGTCAAAGGTTTGAGGCGTCTGCATCAGGCGCAAGCGGCGGCGGTCGAGCGGCGAGGAGCCCGCCGCACCCAACATACGTACCGAGTCTTTGGGAGGCACCGCTACAGCGGCCGCGCCATGGGTGGCCGCCGCCTGGTAAGCGGCCTCAATCACGGCCGGCGTGATGAGCGGGCGCACGCCATCGTGCACCGCTACCAGCGCGCCTGTCGGCGCCTCGGGGGGTAGGGCAGCTAGCCCGGCTTTCACCGAGGCCCAACGCGTGGCCCCGCCCGCCACCAATTGGTGCGGAATAATAACGTTATGTTCTGCAGCGAGTTGGCGCCAATAATCGAGCTGGTCGAAGGGCAGCACCACCACCAGCTGCGCCACACCCAGCGCAGGCTCGGCAAAGCGCCGCAGCGTGTGCAGCAGCACCGGCTCGCCCCGCAGCAGCAAAAACTGCTTGGGCCGGTCGGCGCCCATGCGCAGCCCGCTGCCTCCGGCCACCACAATGGCGTAGCGAGGGGGGGTAGGGCTGGCGGAAGCACCAGCAGCGGAAGCAAAAACGTCTGTCATTGCGAGCGTAACAAAGTAAAGCGCGGCAATCTTTCCTTCCCGCTAGGGTTAGTAATCCAACCTATATAAGGATAAGGACGACAAGGAAAGATTGCCGCGCTCTACTTTCGTTACGCTTGCAATGACAGACGTTTTCTTTCGGGGTAGCCAGGCAAGCTAGCCGGCATTACAGAATTAGCATCGCGTCGCCGAAGGCGAAAAAGCGATATTTCTCCTTAATAGCTTCCTGGTAGGCTTCCATCAGCAGCTTGTAGCCGGCGAAGGCCGAAGCCATCATCACCAACGTGCTTTCGGGCAAGTGGAAGTTGGTGAGTAGCGAATTAGCAATTTTGAAATCGTAGGGCGGGTAGATAAACTTGTCGTTCCAGCCCGAAGTCACCTTAATGCGGCTATTGGCCGATACCGAGGCGTCGAGCGCCCGCATGGTAGTAGTGCCAATGGCGCACACCTGCTTTTTGGCATCCATTGCTTTGTTGACGACCTGTACGGCGTCGGGGTTCACGAAGAACTGCTCCGAGTCCATCTTGTGCTTGGTGAGGTCCTCCACGTCCACGTTGCGGTAGGTGCCGAGGCCCACGTGCAGCGTGATGTAGGCTTTCTCTACCCCCTTAATTTCCATGCGCTTCATCACTTCGCGCGAGAAGTGCAGGCCCGCGCTTGGGGCAGCCACCGCGCCGATGTTCTCGGCAAAAATGGTTTGGTAACGCTCTTTGTCAGCGGGCTCAGTTTCGCGCTTCAGCACGTCTTTGGGCACGGGCGTTTCGCCGAGTTCGTGCAGGGCCTTGCGGAATTCTTCGTCGGTGCCATCAAATAAGAATTTGATGGTGCGCCCGCGCGACGTGGTGTTGTCGATGACCTCGGCCACGATGTCGGACTCGCCGAAGTACAGCTTGTTGCCCACCCGGATTTTGCGGGCCGGGTCAACAAGCACGTCCCACAGGCGGCCTTCTTTATTGAGTTCGCGCAGCAGGAATACCTCAATTTGGGCACCAGTGCGCTCTTTTTGGCCATACATGCGGGCCGGAAATACCTTGGTGTCGTTGAAAACGAAGACGTCACCCTCCACAAAATAGTCTAGGATGTCTTTGAACATCCGGTGCTCAAATTGGCCGGTGGCGCGGTTTACCACCATCAGGCGCGATTCGTCGCGGTGGCGGGCAGGGTGACTGGCAATCAGCTCTTCGGGGAGTTCGAACTTGAACTCATGCAGTTTCATCGCCATGATGGGCAGTACTAGGGGGAAGTTACCGAAAATTCGGGGGGCAAAGGTACGAGTTTTTTTTGAGGCGCACATTCTTTAAGGTGCCTACCCTAGCTTGCTGCGCGAATACCTAATACTTTTAGGCGATTTTAGCCACCTGACTTAATTTCTGGCGGGCTTCCCTACCCCCAGGCAGCTACGCGGTTTTTCTTTTACCTCAATTTAAGTACGGCAAGCGCAGGCTTACCACTCTCGCTTATGCTGCTCACGCTTCGCTTGGTGCTCGAAAGCTTTGCCTTTGCCTGGCAGGCGCTGCGGGCCAATCTGCTGCGCACCATCCTGTCGCTGCTGGGCGTCACGGTCGGTATCTTCTCCATCATTGCCGTGTTCATGGTCGTCGATTCGCTCGAAACCAACGTGCGCAGCAGCATGAACTTCTTGGGCGACAAGGTGGTGTACGTGGGCAAGTGGCCCTGGGTCTTCGACCCCAACCGCCCCTGGTGGAAGTACTTCAACCGCCCCGTGCCCACGGTGCGCGAGTTTCGGCAGCTGCAGCGCATGCTGCCTGCCAGCAGCCAAAAGGGTATTGCCATCTTTGTGCCCAAGGGCGGCAACACCCTCAAGGCCGGTGTGAACTCGGTGAGCGACTGCGCCTTGCAGGGCGTGAGCTACGATTACCGCATCATTTCTAGCGTGCCCATCGAGCAGGGCCGCTACTTCACAGTGCAAGAAATGGATGGGGGTAGGCCAGTCGCTATCATTGGGGCTACTATTGCCGAAAACCTCTACCCGCAGGGCGAGCCCGTGGGCCGCCAGTTCAAGACCAAGGGCCGCTACTTCACCGTTATTGGGGTAATGAAGAAGGAGGGCAAAAACCTGCTTGGCACGCCCAGCAACGATGCCAACTGCCTGATTCCCTACGCCTCGTTCGCCAGCATGTTTGCCATGAGCAGCACCGGCATGGGCGGCCCCTCGCCACAGCTCGGCGTGAAGGGCCGCGACGACGACCCCGGCCTGCTCAACCTGGAGGCCGAGATGCGCGGCGACATGCGCATCATCCGCGGCCTCAAGCCTCGCGAAGAAGAAAATTTTGCCCTCAACCGCCCCGAAATGATAGCGGACACTATCGGTAAGCTTTTCAGTGTTATTGGGATAGCGGGCGGCATCATCGGTTCGTTTGCCATGCTGGTGGGCGGCTTCGGCATTGCCAATATCATGTTTGTGTCGGTGCGCGAGCGCACCAACATCATCGGGATTCAGAAGTCGCTGGGCGCCAAAAACTACTTTATCCTCTTCCAGTTTCTATTCGAAGCCGTGTTTTTATGCCTGCTCGGCGGGGGGGTAGGGATTCTGCTGGTCTGGCTTATCACCCTTTACCCGCAAGACGCGCTGGCCCTGACCTTGAGCGCGGGCAATATTTCGCTGGGCCTGCTGGTGTCGGTGGGCATCGGTATTCTGGCCGGTATCATCCCGGCGGTGCTGGCGGCCAACCTCGACCCCGTTATCGCCATTCGGGCCAAATAAAGGGGGTAGGCAACAAAGCGTTTACTATAGGAAGTCCAATGGTAAACGAAGCGTCACAGCGCCTTATCTTCGCCCCCCTACTTTTGACCGCCCCACTTTTAGGAGCCGGGGCGGTTTCGTTTTCCCCCACCCAGGCACCATGTCTAAACTCAAAAAAACTAGCAAGACCAAGTCTTCCGACGAAGCCCTGAACGCGGGCTCCGGCAAGACCATCGTGCAGCCCAACGTCAACGATAACAAGCTCACCAGCATCACGGAGCTGCGCCAGCAAACCGGCGGCCTGGCCAAAACCGGCCAAGACCCCGACGAGCAGCGCATCCGCAAAGCGTTTGTGGACAAAGACTGGAACGAGATTAAAATCGCCGATAGCTGGCAGATTTTCAAGGTGATGGCCGAGTTTGTGGAGGGCTTCGAGAAGATGTCCAAAATCGGCCCCTGCGTGAGCATCTTCGGCTCGGCCCGCACCAAGCCCGATAACCCCTACTACCAGCAAGCCGAAGAAATCGCTTCCAAGCTGGTGCGCCACGGCTACGGCGTCATTACGGGCGGTGGCCCTGGCATTATGGAAGCCGGCAATAAGGGCGCCCGCGCCGAGGGTGGCAAGTCAGTGGGCCTCAACATCGAGCTGCCCTTCGAGCAAACCCACAACATCTACATTGACCAAGACAAGTGCATCGATTTCGATTACTTCTTCGTGCGCAAAGTGATGTTTGTGAAATATGCGCAGGCCTTCGTGGGCATGCCCGGCGGCTTCGGCACCATCGACGAGCTGTTTGAAGCCCTCACGCTCATCCAAACCAAGAAAATCGGCCGCTTCCCCATCGTGCTGGTGGGCTCGGCCTACTGGGGCGGCCTCTTCGAGTGGATTAAGAACGTGATGCTGACCGAAGAGCACAACATTTCGCCCGAAGACATGAACCTCGTGCAGATAGTGGACGACGCCAGCGAAGCCGTAAAAATTATCGACGATTTCTACCACAAATACTCGCTCTCGCCTAACTTCTAGGTTCTAGTAATTGCTTATAAAAGCCGGACGGAAACGCCCGGCTTTTTTGTTGGATACTCGTAAGAGGTAAGCTAGCCGCGCGCTGCCTGCCGCCCCGACCTTTGCCCCACCTATGTCCGAAACTGCCCCTACCCCCACGCCCGCGCCCAAGCTTTTCCTGCTCGACGCATTTGCCCTCATTTATCGTTCGCACTTTGCCTTTTCCAAAAACCCGCGCGTCAACTCCAAGGGGCTGAATACGGGCGCCATTTTGGGCTTCACCAACACGCTGGTGGAGGTGCTGCTGAAGGAAAAACCCACGCACATCGGCGTGTGCTTCGATGCAGGCAAGACGTTTCGGCACGAGCAGTTTCCGGCCTATAAGGCGCAGCGCCAGGCCATGCCCGAAGATATTGGCACGGCTATCCCCTATATCAAGCAGATTATCACTGCCTTTCATATTCCCATCTTGATGATGCCGGGCTACGAGGCCGACGACGTCATTGGCACCATCGCGCAGCGGGCCGAGTCGCACGGCTTCGAGGTGTTTATGATGACGCCCGATAAGGACTATTGCCAGCTGGTGACCGAGCGCATCAAAATCTACAAGCCTGCCTTCATGGGCAACGCCGCCGAGGTGCTCGACGTGGCCCACGTGCTCGAGCGCTTCGAAATTGAGCGGGTCGAGCAGGTAATTGATATTCTGGGTCTGCAGGGCGATGCGAGCGACAACATTCCTGGCATCCCCGGCATTGGCGAAAAAACGGCCAAGACGCTGATTCAGAAGTATGGCTCGGTCGAAAACCTGATTGCCAACGTGGACCAGCTCAAGGGCAAGCAGCAGGAAAACGTGCGCACCTTCGCCGAGCAAGGCCTGCTGAGCAAGGAGCTGGCCACGATTCATGTGAACGTGCCCATCGACTTTGAGCCCGAGAGCCTGACATTAGACGCACCCGACGAGGCACAACTACGTCAGCTTTTCGACGAGCTAGAGTTTCGGCAACTGGCGGCACGGGTGCTTGGCAGCGGCAGCGCCGCCGCACCCGCTGAGCGGCCGGCTGGCCCGGTGGGCCGCGGCGCCCGCCGGCCCAAGGTGGCCGCGCCCACGGCACAGGGCTCGTTGTTTGGCGAGGGCAGCACGGCCCTAATCAATGCTGCCGAAAACGGCGAGCTAGAGGGGGGTAGCGACCATAGCGCGTACTACGACGGCCCGCGCAAAACACTGGCCGATGTGCCGCACAACTACCACTTGGTCGATACGCCGGAGCTGCGCAAGTCGCTGCTGGAGTTTCTGTTGCAGCAGGCCGAAGTCAGCTTCGATACCGAAACCACGGGCCTCAACACTATGACGGCCCGACTGGTAGGCCTCTCGTTCAGCTGGCTGGCCGGCGAGGCCTACTACGTGCCCGTGCCGGTAGAGGACACCGCGGCAGCGCAGGCCGTGGTAGACGAGTTTCGGCCATTTTTTGAAAGCGAAACCATCCTCAAAATCGGACAAAACATTAAGTATGACCTGCTGATTCTCAAGAACTACCAGGTACGCATCGCGGGACCGTTCTTCGATACTATGCTGGCGCACTACCTCATCGAGCCCGACATGCGCCACAACATGGACGTGCTGGCCGAAACCTACCTGCACTACACGCCGGTGCCCATCACGGACCTCATCGGGCCGAAAGGCAAAAGCCAGAAAACGATGGCCGACCTCGCGCCGGCTGCCGTCAGCGATTACGCTTGCGAAGACGC
>CAZZDR010000098.1:0-11880 GCA_964652535.1 uncultured Hymenobacter sp.
TATGAAAAAGCTTAGTCTGGTTTCGCGGCCCTGGCGCAGTCTGTTACTTGTCTTGCTGCTCGGTGCAGCCTCGTGCAAGAAAGACGATACTACCAGCAGCGCGCCTACGCCCACGCCGCCCACCCCCACGCCTCCCACCCCGGCGGTCGCGTTTGATATTAACACTATCACCGACACGTATGCGAGCGTGGCGCCGCTAAGCTCCTCGGCGCAGTGGGGCCCCTACAACGTGCACGACCCGGCCGTTATCAAGGCCGACGATGGCTACTACTATATGTATAGCACCGACGTGGGCTACGGTATTTCGGACGCCAACCTAACGCCCGGCTTGCAGATACGCCGTTCGAAGGACTTGGTGGAGTGGCAGTTTGTGGGCTGGGCACTTAAAGGCCTGCCTGCGATGGGCGTCGCCTACATCACGCAGCGCGGCGGCACCCCCAACAAGCTGCTGTGGGCGCCCTACGTGCTAAAGGTGGGTAGCGAATACCGCTTGTACTACTCGCTGGCTTCTAATGTATTTAAGCTGAGTACCATCGGCTTGGCCACGTCCAGCTCGCCCACCGGGCCTTGGACGGAGAAGGGCCTGGTAGTGACTACCGACAACTCATCGCCCGATATTACCAATGGCATCGACCCCACGGTTATCATCGACCAGCAGGGCCAGCACCGCCTGTACTACGGCTCGGCCTTCGACGGCATTCACATGGTGAAGCTCGATGCCGCTACCGGCCTGAATGCCACTACCGGCGACCGCGGCCCGCGCATTGCGCAGCGCGGCTTCACGGGTGGCCAAATCAACGGCAACATCGAAGGCCCAGAAATTATCTATAACAAAGAGCAGGGCAAGTACTACCTGTTCCTTTCTTACGACTGGCTCCAAACCAAGTACAACGTGCGCGTGGGCCGCGCCGATTCGCCTGCCGGGCCTTTCCTCGATTTCAAGGGCCGCGACATTAACCTGGCTGAAGACCACGGCCCCATGATTTTGGCGCCCTACCAGTTTGAGGGCCACAGCGGCTGGCAGGGCACGGGCCACTGCGGCGTGTTCAGCGATGGCAATGGCCAGTACTACATGGCGCACCAGGGCCGGCCGGGCATCGACTCGTACTACATGGACTTGCACGTGCGCAAAGTTTTCTGGACGCCCTCGGGCTGGCCAGTGGTTTCGCCCGAGCGCTACGCGGGTGAGGACAACAGCGCCGTAGCCTCGGCCGACCTGGCAGGCGCCTGGGAGCAGATCACGCTCAACTACGTCATCATTCCTGGCTATGGCAATGAGCAGCTCACGCCCAACTTCCAGTATAGCACTCCGCTAACCCTGGCGGCCGATGGCACCTTCAACGGCAACGCGGCCAACACTTGGACCTACGCGGCGCCGTGGCTGACGCTGCGCCTTGCGGGCGGTGCCGTCGCCCAGGTATACGTGCAGAAAGGCCGCGACTGGGAGAACAAGAAATCCACTATCATTTTTACGGGCCTCGACAATGCCGGAACGGCTGTGTGGGGCAAGAAGAAGTAGGGCCGCGTGTAGAAGAGGTAGAGATTTTTATCGAACTAGCCAGCTTATTTACCCGGCTTTTTTCTCCTTCTGTGAATGACCAAACTACATAACCTTTTGCTTGGTAGTGCCTTGTTGCTGGCCGGCCCAGTTGCTGCCCAAAAAGCGGCGCCCAAAACCGACTTCCACCAGTGGGCGCCTACCCCCCCCATGGGCTGGAATAGTTGGGATTGCTACGGCCCGACTGTGACGGAGGCCGAAACCAAGGCCAACGCCGACTACATGGCCAAAAACCTGAAGAGCAGCGGCTGGGAGTATGTGGTGGTCGATATTCGCTGGTACGTGGGCAACGACACTGCCCACGGCTACAACGAGAAAGACCCCGCCTGGAATATCGACCAGTACGGCCGCTTCGTGCCCGCGCCCAACCGTTTTCCGTCGGCAGCGGGGGGTAGGGGCTTCAAGCCGCTGGCCGACTACATGCATGCCCAGGGGCTGAAATTTGGCATTCACCTCATGCGCGGCGTGCCCGTGATTGCGGTGCAGCGCAAGCTGCCCATCAAGGGCACCAAGCTCACGGCGGCTGATATTTACAGCAAAGAGGGCCAGGCGGCGTGGCTGCACGACATGTACACAGTCGTCGGTGGCCGGCCCGGCGCGCAGGAATACTACAACTCCTTATTTGAGCTGTACGCAAGCTGGGGCGTGGACCTGGTGAAGATTGACGACCTTTCGGAGCCCTACCACACGGCCGAGATTGCGATGATTCGGAAGGCCATCGACCGCACCGGCCGCAACATCGTGTTTAGCATGTCGCCCGGCGAAACGCCGATTGCCAACGCCCAGCACGCCCAGCAGCACGCCAATATGTGGCGCACGGTGGGCGACTTCTGGGATTCGTGGGAGCAGCTGAAGGAGCACTTCGACGTGTGCGCGCGCTGGGCGCCGTTCATCATGACCGGGGCATGGCCCGACGCCGACATGCTGCCGCTGGGCCGCCTGGGTATAAGGGCCGAGCGCGGCGACGACCGCCAAACGCGCTTCACCCCCGACGAGCAGCGCACGCTGATGACGTTGTGGAGCATCTTCCGCTCGCCGCTCATGTTTGGCGGCGACTTGCCCAGCACTACCCCCGCCACGCTGGCGCTACTTACCAACCCGCGGGTGCTGGCCGTGAACAAAGCCAGCACGCACAACCGCCAGCTATTCCGGCGCGGCGACCTGGTGGGCTGGGTGGCCGACGACCCCACCACGGGCGATAAATACCTGGCGCTGTTTAATGCCCAGGACCAGCAGCAGGCTCCCGCCAGCGAAGCGGCGCTGGCCGGGCCGCCCATCAGCCGCGAGGTGTCGGATGCTCCGCTCGACGTGAATATCACCGACGCCCAAAAGCTGTACTTGGTGGTGCGCGGCGGCAATGATGGTACCGCCTGGGACCACGCCGATTGGCTGAACCCGGTGCTCCTTAACAACGCCGGTAAGACGCTTGACCTCACCTCCTTGCCCTGGCAAAGCGCAAGTGCTGGTTGGGGCAAGACTACGGTGGGCAAAAGCGTGAGTGGCGGTCCGCTGGTAGTGCGCAACCAAACCTACCCGGCCGGCATCGGCACTCACGCCAACTCCGTGATTGAGTACACGCTGCCAGCGGGCTACACCCGCTTTCGGGCTACCGTGGGGCTCGACCAGGCCGCCGCGGGGCAAAATACGGGCGGCACGTTTCAGGCGTTGGTATTCACTAAAAGCCCGCTGCTGCCCGCGCCGGCCGACTCGGTGCGCGTACCCGTGACCCTGCAAGAGTTGGGTATGGCGAGCGGTATGGTGGTGCAAGACCTATGGAGTGGCCGCCAAGTGGGCGTCTTCAGCCAGGAGTTTGCGCCCTACATCCGGCGGCACAGCGCGGGCTTCTACCGCCTGTCGGCGCGCCGGCCTAAGCCCTGATAAGCTGAATTATTCGCCGTGGGCCGCGCGTTGCAGGCTAGCTACTTGTCTTTTACTCCTCTGAATTCCCTCATGCATAAGTCATTGCTTTTGATGCTTGGCCTCGGCTGGAGCACAGCGGCCCTGGGCCAGAAAATGGATTACCCCATCCAGGCTGTGCCGTTTACGCAAGTTAAACTGACGGATAGCTTTTGGCTACCCCGCCTCAAAACCAACACCAACGTGACCATTCCGGCCTCGTTTGCGCGTTGCGAAAGCACCAACCGGGTGAAGAACTTCGAGATGGCTGCGGCCCGCCAGGGAAAGTTTGCCACGGTGTACCCGTTTGATGACACCGACATCTACAAGACCATTGAGGGCGCATCGTACTCGCTCAGTGTGTACCCTGATGCCAAGCTTTCGGCTTATCTGGATGAGTTGATTGCCAAAGTTGGCGCGGCCCAGGAGCCCGACGGCTACCTCTACACGGCCCGCACCATCGACCCCGCGCATCCGCACGGCTGGGCTGGCAAGGAGCGCTGGGAGAAGGAGCGCGAGCTGAGCCACGAACTGTATAATGCCGGACACCTCTATGAGTCGGCCGTGGCGCACTACGAGGCCACCGGCAAGAAAACGCTGCTCAACATTGCCCTCAAAAACGCCGACCTCGTGTGCTCCGTTTTTGGCCCCGGCAAGCGCACCGTGGCGCCCGGCCACGAGATAGTGGAGATGGGCCTCGTGAAGCTCTACCGCGTCACGGGCCAGGCTAAGTACTTGACTACCGCCAAGTTTTTCCTGGACGCGCGGGGCCACTACCCCGGCTACGACCCCAAGAGCCCCGACGTGTGGAAAAACGGCTCGTACTGGCAAGACGACAAGCCCGTGGTGGCCCAAAACGAGGCCGAGGGCCACGCCGTGCGCGCCGAATACCTCTACTCGGCCATGGCTGACGTAGCCGCCCTCACCGGCGACAAGCAGCTGCTGGCTGCCGTGGACACCATCTGGAATAACATGGTAGCCAATAAGATGTACGTGACGGGCGGCACCGGCGCGGTGCCCGGCGGCGAGCGTTTCGGAGCCAACTACGAGCTGCCCAACACCACGGCCTACAACGAAACCTGCGCCTCGGTGGCCGACGTGTTCTGGAACGAGCGCATGTTCCAACTGCACGGCGACGCCAAGTACGTGGACGTAATGGAGAAGGTGCTCTACAACGGCCTGATTTCGGGGGTAGGGCTCGACGGTAAGTCGTTCTTTTACAGCAATGCCATGCAGATAAAGAGCCTGGGCTATCACGACACCGAGCCGGCCCGGGCGGGCTGGTTTGAGTGCTCGTGCTGCCCCACCAACCTGGCGCGCCTCATGCCCGCGCTGCCCGGCTACGTGTACGCCGAGCGGGGTAGGGCCCTGTACGCCAACCTGTTTGTGAGCGGCAAAGCCAACCTCACGGTAAACAAGCAGCAAGTCCAGCTCACGCAGGAGAACAATTATCCCTGGGATGGTGGCTTGAAATTTACGGTGGACCCGGCCAAGTCGGCCGCCGATTTTGACTTGCTGGTCCGTATCCCCGGTTGGGCCCGCAACGAGGCCATGCCGTCCGATTTGTATACCTTCGAGCAGCCGTCGGCGCAGCGGGCTACCATCACAATTAATGGCAAGCCTACCCCCTATAAGCTGCAAAACGGCTACGCGGTGCTCAGCCGCAAGTGGCACCAGCACGATGTGGTAGCCGTGACGCTGCCCATGGAAGTGCGCCGCGTGCACGCCAACCCGCTCGTGAAAGACGACCTGGGCAAGGTAGCCTTGCAGCGTGGGCCAGTGATGTATTGTGCTGAATGGCAAGATAATAATGGCAAGGCCAGCAACATTGTGGTGCCAGCAAATGCGGCCTTTACGGCCAGCTACCAGCCAAGCCTGCTGCACGGCGTAACGACCCTCACGGCCACTGTGCCGGTGGTGCAGCTCGATGCCAGTGGCACATCGGTAAGCACGGTGCCGCGCCCGCTGGTGGCCATTCCGTACTACGCCTGGGCCAACCGCGGCAAGGGTGAGATGACGGTCTGGTTTCCCGAAAAGCTCACCGACCTCGACCTGCTGAGCCAGCCTACCACGGCCGAGGTAGCGGGGGCGAAATAAGCGCCTACCCCCTCAGGTAGGTGAAAAGTTTAAACAGCACGTCATGCGGCGCCTGCCGAAGCATCGCTACCGCAGGCGCCGCATGACGTGCTGTTTTATTAGTAATAAGAACCTATTCACTAGTAGTTTATGCATCACATCTCCTGCTTTGCTTTCAACCGGCTACTACTAGCGGTGGCGATGGGGCTTCCGCTAGTAGCCAGTGCTCAAACGGCACCTGCGCCCGCGCCGGTAGCCATTGCCGTGGACCTGGTCAAGCCGCTGGGGCCCATGCCGCCTGTGTGGGCCTACTTTGGCTACGACGAGCCCAACTACACCTACATGAAGGATGGCCAGCAGCTGCTTACCGAGCTGGCGGCGCTTAGCCCTACCCCCGTGTACGTGCGCGCCCACAACCTGCTAACCACCGGCGACGGCACAGCGGCCCTAAAATGGGGCTCGACCAATGCCTACACCGAGGACAAAAAAGGCCGGCCCGTGTACGATTGGAAAATTGTGGACCAGATTTTTGATGCCTACGTGCAGCGAGGCATGAAGCCGATTGCTCAGCTGGGCTTCATGCCTGAGGCGATGTCGACGCACCCTACGCCCTACCGGCACTACTGGAAGCCAGGTGATAACTACAACGACGTTTACACCGGCTGGGCCTACCCCCCCCAAGACTATAAGAAATGGGGCGAGCTGGTGTACCAATGGGTGAAGCACAGCGTGGTGCGCTACGGCGAGGCTGAGGTAAAAACCTGGCGCTGGGAGCTCTGGAACGAGCCCAACATCGGCTACTGGAAGGGCACACCCGCCGAGTACCACCAGCTCTACGACTACACCGAGGCGGCTGTGCACCGCGCCCTGCCCGCCGCCATCCTGGGTGGCCCCGAAACCACCGGCCCCGGTTGGGACAAGGCTGCCGCCTACCTACGCGGCTTTTTGGAGCACTGCGTGAGCGGCAAAAACTACGTGACCGGCCGCACCGGCACGCGGCTCGACTACATTTCCTTCCACGCCAAGGGCGCGCCCAAGCTGGTAGATGGCCACGTGCGCATGAACATGGGCGCGCAGTTTGGCGACATTGAGGAGGGCTTCAAAATTGTGGCTTCCTTTCCCACGCTGCGGCAGCTGCCCATCATCATCGGCGAAAACGACCCCGAGGGCTGCGCTGCCTGCGGCGTGCAAACCAACCCCGAAAACGCCTACCGCAACGGCACCATGTATTCGAGCTACACGGCCGCCGCCTACGCCCGCCTCTACGAGCTGGCCGCGCAGTACCAGGTCAACCTGGAAGGCGCCGTGAGCTGGTCGTTTGAGTTTGAAAACCAGCCCTGGTTTGCCGGTTTCCGCGATTTGGCCACCAACGGCGTCGACAAGCCGGTGCTCAACGTGTTTCGGATGCTAGGCCTGATGCGCGGCCCGCGCGTGGCCGTGATCGTACCCACCGCGCCCACCGTGACCGAAATCCGGGGCCAGGCCCAGAGCCAGCGGCCCGACATTGGCGCGCTGGCCACCGCCGACGGCCACTCGGCTTCGGTATTGGTCTGGAATTATCATAACGATGCGCTGCCCGCCGCGCCCGCCGAGGTTGCCCTCACGCTGCAAGGCCTGGCGGCCCCCCAGGCCCTGCTCGAGCACTACCGCATCGACGAAGCGCACAGCAATTCCTACGCGGCGTGGCAGGCCCTGGGCTCGCCCCAGCCGCCTACCCCCGCCCAGCGCCTGGTAGTGGCGCAGGCCGGCCAGCTGGCGCAACTCACCTCACCCGCCTGGACCAGCGTTAAAAATGGCCAAACCGTACTGCACTTCACGCTTCCCCGCCACGGTGTTTCGCTGCTACGCCTGAGCTGGTAGCGGGGGGTAGGGCCCGAAATAGCACCTGTGGGCGTTACCAGGAAGCTATTTAAGTTAAGTTTTGTCTTTACTGCTAGAAGCCTGAAGGAGGTTTGTCATTGCGAGCGTAGCGCAACAATGACAAACCTCCTTCAGGCTTCTAGCAGTTTTTACCACTCGAAAGGGGGGTAGGGCCCCAGCAACTCTACGCCACTGGCTCGGCCTGCGCGGCCCGCACCGGCGCGGGGTTGGGCAGCGAGGCCAGGATGCCGATACCCGCCGCCACCACAGCTACTAGGCCAAACGCAATGCGCAGGGTGAAGAGCTGGGCCAAAAAGCCAATCAGCGGCGGCCCCAGCAGAAAGCCCAGGAAGCCGATGGTAGACACCAGTGCCAGCGCCACGCCCGGCGACACCGACGTGGCCCGTCCCGCCGAGCTGTACGAAAGCGGCACCACCGACGCAATGCCGAAGCCAATCAGCAAGAAGCCGCCCACCGCGGGCACTAAGTACGGGAAGCCTACCGCCAGCCCCAAGCCGCTCACGATGAGCGCGCTGCTGAGCTGCAGCATGCGCACGGTGCCGAAGCGATGCGTGAAATAGTCGGAGAGAAACCGGCCCAGCGCCATAGTGCTCATGCAGGCCACGTAGCCCGCCGTCACCAGGGCCGCGTCGGGCCGCACCACTTTCTGAAAATACACCCCCGCCCAGTCAAACATGGCGCCCTCGCTCATCATGCCGCAAAATGCGATGAAGCCAATGCGCAGCAGGTAAGGGTCGGGGTGGCGCAGGCTGAAGCCGGGGCCACTCTCGTCGGTTTTGCCCACGTCTTGGCGCAGCGTATTAGTGTGCGCCCAGCCCGCGATGGCCAGGCACACCACCAGCACCACCCCAAAATGCTGGAGCGGCGGCCAGTGCCAGCCAATGAGCGCCGTGCCCAGCGCCCCACCCAGAAACCCCGCCAGGCTCCAGAGCCCGTGAAAGGAACCCATGATGGGCTTGCCGTAAAACTCCTGCACGCCAATGGCTTGCGTATTTACCGAGATGTTGAGCATGTTGCCCGCAAAGCCAAACAAGGCCAGCGCGGGTGCCAGCGTCCAGAAGCTGCCGGCCCAGCCCAGCAGCGGCAAAAAGCAGGCGTAGAGCACCGAGGCCAGTAGCACTGTGCGCCGGCTGCCCCAGCTCGACACCAGCCAGCCAGCCAGCGGCAACGACACCAGCGAGCCCACCGGAATGGCCAGCAGCAGCTGCCCCAGCTGCCCCGAGTTCATGCCCAGCTTGGCGCTGATGTCCGGAATGCGCGAGGCCCAGCTCGCAAAGCACAGGCCCGGTAAAAAAAAGAAGGCGCTCACCGCCACCCGGCTCTTCGTCGTTGCCGTCATATAACTAAAAAACTGTCGTTCACTACGCAAAATTACCGCCGCCCGCCCGCCTCAGCCCAGCAAAATGCCCACCCGCGCCGCGCCCGGCCGGGTGGCCGGGCGCGGCGCGGGTGGGCAGCAAAGCAGGGGGGTAGGGCTTTTACGAATTACTTGGCCGGCTGTACGCCTTCGCTCGTCATTTGCACGCGCTTTAGGGTGCCGTCTTTGTTATAATACAAGTAATCAATGCATACCGAGCGCCGGTAGCTGCTGCCAGCGGTGTTGATGCCCCCGTTGTGGTACACAAAATACGACTTGCCCTTGAAGTCGATGATGGCCTGGTGGTTGGTGTTGGAGTTGCCGGCTATCTCGTTCAAAATGCCTTTGTATTGCCACGGCCCCTCCAGGCTGCGGCTCATAGCGTAGGCGATTTTTTCGGGAAACTCAGTGGCAAAGCTCAGGTAATACCAGCCGTTGTGCTCGTGCACCCAGGGTGCCTCCGTGAAGCGCGGCAGCCCGGCCACGGTCTGAATCGGGCCATCGAGCTCCGTCATGTTGGCCTTCAGCTTGGCGTAGCGGCACACGGTGTTGCCCCAAAACAGGTAAGCCTGGCCTTTCTTGTCGATGATAACGGTGGGGTCAATGTCGTCCCACGAGATTTTGCTCTCCGTCATCGCATTGGTAATCAAGGCTGAACCGCGTGCATCCTTGAAAGGCCCCGTTGGGTTGTCGGCCACCGCCACCCCGATGGCCTTGCCCGGCACCGAGCCGTGCTCCACGGCCGCGTACCAGTAAAACTTACCGTTGCGCGCAATCACCTGCGACGCCCAGGCATCGTCCTTGGCCCAGGCAAAGTCGCCCACTTTCAGCGGTACCGGGTGCTCAGTCCAGTTCACCATATCCTTGGACGAAAAGCAGAGCCACTCGTGCATCACGTAGCGCTCCTGCGGGGCGGGCGCCTCGTCGTGGCCCGTGTACAGGTACACTGTGCCGCCCTGCACCAGTGCGGCCGGGTCAGCCGTGTATTTGTTTTTTATGATAGGATTGCCGGCCGGCGGGGGGGTAGGGGCTTGGGCCCGCACCACGCCGCCCGCCAGTAGCAAGGCCCCAGCTACGTACGTAAAAGGAATTCTCATAAATATTTATTAAGTACCTGTTAATTAGCAGGCTATGTATCAAAAAAACAAAAAAACGTCCTGCCAAACTTGTCGAAACCTCTCTACTGAACCGTGGGAGTGGTATCCCTGGCGGCGCGTGGTAGAGAAGCTGCGGCAAGCTCAGCAGGACGTTCTTTTTAGCTAGTCATTAAGCAGCATTTACGCCAGTTGCTGGGCACCATCTACCGCCTGCTGGCGCTTTTTCTCTACCGAGTCAATCAGTTTGCCGAAGGGCTCGATGAATTTCTCCACCCCTTCTTTCTCCAGCTGAGCGGTTTGAGCGTCGAGGTCGATACCCACCTTGGGCAGGTCGGCCAGCACACGCTGGGCCTTGGCGAGGTCCTGCTCCAGGCGGTCGGCGGGCTGGCCTTTCTGCTTGAAGATGTCCATCGTTTCGACCGGAATGGTGTTCACCGTCTTAGGCCCGATGAGGTTCTCGACGTATTTCAGGTCGTCATACTTCGGGTTTTTGTTGCCGGTGCTGGCCCACAGCAGGCGCTGGGTGTGCGCCCCTTTGCTGCTCAACGCTTCCCAGCGCGGGCCGGCAAAAATCTCTTTGTAGAGCTGGTACGCCTGCTTAGCGCTAGCCAGGGCTACTTCGCCCACCAGTGACTCGGCCAGCTGGCCTTTCTCGCCGCCTTCGGCCGCCAGTTTTTCCAGCTGCGGGTCAATCAGCACGTCGATGCGGCTCAGGAAGAAGCTAGCCACCGAGTCAATATTCTCAAGCGACTGGCCCGCCTTCAAGCGGTCTTCGAGGCCCGCAATAAATGCTTCAGCCACTGCCTTGTAGCGCTCCAGCCCAAAAATCAGCGTCACGTTTACATTGATACCTTCCGAAATGAGCGTGCGAATGGCGGGTAGGCCTTCGAGCGTGGCGGGCACTTTTATCATCACGTTGGGGCGCGCCACATCCTTCCACAGCTGGCGGCCTTCGGCAATGGTGCCTTCGGTGTCGTGGGCCAGCTTGGGCGATACTTCCAGGCTCACGTAGCCGTCGCTCGAGTTGTCGTGGCTCTCGTAGAGGCCCTTAAACAAGTCGCAGGCGGCCTGTACGTCGGCCACGGCCAAGCCCACATAGATATCTTCCGCCGACTTGCCCTGGCGGGCCTGCTCCTTAATGGTCTCGTCGTAGTCGGCGCTGCCGCCAATGGCTTTCTCAAAAATGGCAGGGTTCGACGTTACGCCGCGCAGCGCGTCGTTGTCGATGCGGGCCTTCAGCTCGCCGTTTTGCAGCACTTTGCGGCTAATAAAGTCAAGCCACAGGCTCTGGTCCAGGCGGCGAATGTCAACTAAGGGGTTCATGGCAAAAAACTTAAGTGAAAACAAGGGGTAGGCAGGCCTCAAATGTAGCGGGCCCGCTGCTTACGTACTACGTACAAATCAACAGTTTGGGCGGGGGTAGGGCGAGGCCTCAGGCACAAAAGCTACGGCTTGGCCGCCACTGTGGGCCAGCCGGTGGGGCTCCAGGCCAACGGCTCGATGCGCAGCTTGGGCCGGCCATTGTCGTGGCCGTCGTAGCCATGAAATATCAGGTAATCAACCTTATCGAAGGTTGCCACGGCGTTGTGGCCCACCCCAAACCAGTTGGCATCGCCTTGCAGCACCAGCGTGCCGCCCCCCTGCTCCAGGGGCGTGCCGGCCTCGTCGAGGTAAGGGCCCGTTACAGTGCGGGCGCGGCCCACCATCATTTTATAGGTGCTCTGCGGCCCGCGGCAGCAGTAGTCAAACGACACAAAAAGATAATAATAAGCGCCGTGCCGAAAGATAAATGGCCCCTCAATGGCCCCATCGCCGGGCAGCGAGTCGGCCAGCGCGGCCGTGCGCGGGCGGCGCGCCAGCGTGCGCCACTGCGCGGGCTCGGCCGGCCCCGTGAGGTCGGGCCGCAGCTGCACCAGCTTAATGCCGTTCCAGAACGAGCCGAAAGTGAGCCAGGGCGTGCCCCGCTCGTCGCGCACCAGATTGGGGTCGATGGCATTCCACATATCGCGGCCTGG
>CAZZDR010000099.1:0-4324 GCA_964652535.1 uncultured Hymenobacter sp.
ACCGGCATGTGGTAGTCGCTGAGCAGCAAGCGATAGATACCATCTACTAGGTCATCGACGTAGCAGAACGAGCGCGTCTGCGAGCCGTCGCCGAACACCGTGAGGTCTTCGCCTTTCAGGGCCTGCGACAGGAAAGCCGGCAATACGCGGCCGTCGTCCAAGCGCATGCGAGGGCCATAGGTGTTAAAGATGCGGATGATACGCGTTTCCAAACCATGGTGGTTATGGTAGGCCATGGTGATAGCCTCTTGGAAGCGCTTGGCTTCGTCGTAGCAACCGCGTGGCCCTACCGGGTTCACATTGCCCCAGTATTCTTCCACCTGCGGGTGCACCTCAGGGTCACCATAGACTTCCGACGTGCTGGCAATCAGCATGCGGGCGCCTTTCACGCGCGCCAAGCCCAGCAGGTTGTGCGTGCCCAGCGAACCGACTTTCAGCGTCTGAATCGGTATCTTGAGGTAATCAATAGGCGAAGCCGGCGAAGCAAAGTGCAGGATGTAGTCGAGCTTGCCCGGCACAAACACAAACTTGCTTACGTCGTGGTGATGAAACTCAAAATCTTCCCGCTTGAATAGGTGTTCGATATTGGCCAGGTTGCCAGTTACCAGGTTATCCATTGCGATAACGTGATAACCTTCAGCTAAAAACCGGTCGCAGAGGTGCGAACCGAGGAAGCCAGCGCCACCGGTGATAAGTATGCGTTTTTTCTCGGAAATTTCAGCCATATTTTGAAGCTGCTAATTATTAATTAGCAGTTTTTTAAATGAGTGTAGTCAGACAAAGGAAAAGCTAGCAGCTGTTTGCTGCTAGCTTTTATACTTTAAGCAACTGGCTCTTTGTGGTCAGTTTTAATACCGATACAGTGGTAGGTAAACCCTATCTCCTTCATCTCAGACGGATCATAGATATTACGGCCATCAAAGATTACTTTTTGCTTTAACAAGCGCCCCACCACCTCAAAAGAAGGTGAG
Organism: uncultured Hymenobacter sp.; assembly: GCA_964652535.1. Taxonomy (GTDB): domain Bacteria; phylum Bacteroidota; class Bacteroidia; order Cytophagales; family Hymenobacteraceae; genus Hymenobacter. Next base: position 972 of record CAZZDR010000099.1, read on the forward strand.
CGGAATTCGGGCCACTCCGTTACTACTAGCAAGGCATCGGCATCTACCAAGGCTTCGAATTGGTCTTTGGCGTAGGTAATAGTATCGCCCAGGCTATGCTTGGCTTCTGCGATAGCTACTGGGTCGTAGGCTGACACGGTGGCACCTTCTGCCAGCAGTTTCTCGATAATAACGAGCGAGGGAGCCTCGCGCATGTCGTCGGTCTTCGGCTTGAAGGACAGACCCCAAATAGCAAATTTCTTACCCTTGAGGTCGTTGCCAAAGTGTTTCATCACCTTGCTAAACAGCACTTCTTTTTGGGCTTCATTCACGCCTTCTACGGCTTGCAGCACCTGCATTTTATAGCCGTTTTCGGAAGCAGTCTTGATGAGTGCTTTTACGTCTTTAGGAAAGCATGAGCCGCCGTAGCCAATCCCAGGATAAATAAATTTATGACCGATACGGGCATCGGAGCCAATGCCTTGGCGCACCTTATTCACATCAGCACCCATGATTTCACATAGGTTAGCGATGTCGTTCATGAACGAAATCTTAGTAGCCAGCATCGAGTTAGCGGCATATTTCGTCATTTCGGCCGACGGGATATCCATGAAGATAATGGGGTGGCCATTGAGTAGGAAAGGCTTGTAGAGGCGACGCATCATTTCCTCGGCCCGGTCAGAGCTGACGCCTACCACAATACGGTCGGGCTTGAGGAAGTCATCGATAGCCGCACCTTCTTTCAGGAACTCTGGGTTGGAAGCTACGTCGAATTCTACGCTTGCTCCGCGCTTAGCCAGGGCCTGCTCAATTTCGGAGCGGACTTTGGCAGCAGTACCAACCGGCACTGTGCTCTTCGTCACAACTACCGTGTAGTTTTCGATATTTTCACCAATACCGCGGGCCACAGCCAATACATATTTCAAGTCGGCTGAACCATCTTCGCCAGGAGGCGTGCCAACTGCGATAAAAGCAACGTCAGCACCTTTAATGCTCTCAGCCAGGGAAGTCGAGAAATTAAGCCGGCCTGACTTTACGTTACGGGACACCATTTCCTCCAGGCCTGGCTCATAAATGGGCAGGATGCCGTTGTGGAGGTTATCAATTTTTTTCTGGTCAATGTCAATACACGTAACATCAATGCCTACTTCGGCAAAGCACGTACCCGTAACCAGTCCGACATAGCCGGTGCCTACTACTGCTATTTTCATAAGGTGTTCTAAAGTGAGAAAAACAAGATTCTGAGGTTAAGCAAAAAGGTTGCCTAATCCTCTATCCTAGGAAGATTTTGTTTTTACTGGTTCCGCCATATAGTGCTTCCACCAATATTGAAACACTACTAAGCCCCAAATGCGGGCGTGCGCGTCACCAGGACTACTCGAAAAAAGCTGCTTTTTGAGCTTCTGCACCGCATCCACTTCAAAAATGCCCTGCGCGGCTACAAAATCATCCGCTAATAAGTCCTGCTCAATCAGAGGCCGTAGCTCGCCGCGCATCCATTTTAATAACGGTACCTCGAAGCCATGCTTGGGTCGGTCATACAGTTCGGGCGGAAGCATAGGCCGGAAGGCATCTTGCACGATTTTCTTTTTCATCGTGCTGTCTACCTTACTGCTGACGGGCAGGGAAAAAGCAAAGTTAACTACTTTATAGTCTAGAAAGGGAGTTCTGACTTCTAAGGAGTTAGCCATACTCATCAAGTCTACCTTAGTGAGCATGTCGTAGGGTAGAACCAGCTGCGTATCGGTTAGCAGTACCTCGTTGAGGTCACCATCGGCATGAATATTTTCGAGGATATCCTTACGACGCTTGGCAGCTAGCTTTTTGTCTACTTTGCGGCGGCTAGCGGGGCTGAGTAGGTCGGTAGCCTGCTTTTCGGAGGCAAAACTAGCCCAGTCCCAGTAGCGGTCCTTAGGGCCGCTAAGCATGCCGCGAGAAAAGCGCTGGAACTGACGAATCTTATTACCGAAGTAAGAATTGCGCGACTTGGGCAGAATGTCCCAGAGCAGATTTAGGCCAGTTACAGCTTCGGCTTTGAAGCCACCTTGCCGTACCTGAAAATCGCCCATGTGCTTGTTGTAGCCGCCAAAAAGTTCGTCAGCGCCATCGCCGCTGAGCGCTACCGTCACGTGCTGGCGCGTACGCTGGCTAAGTACATGCACGGCCAGAGCCGACGAGTCGGCAAATGGCTCGTCAAAATAGTCAAGCATCTGAAAAAGATGCTCATACAAGTCGTCATTACTCAGCGAAAACACCGTATGATTGGTGTTGTGCATCTTCGCGACGAGGTTAGCGTACTTGGTTTCGTCGAAGAAAGGCTCGTCGCGGAAGCCAATGCTAAAGGTGTTGAGGTGTGGTGTATGGCGTGTAGCTAGGGCCGTAATCACGCTCGAATCGATGCCTCCACTGAGAAAAGAACCTAACGGCACGTCGGCTACGAGGCGACGCTCTACGGCATCATCCAGCAGTGATACTAATTTTTTCTGCTGCTCTTCGTAAGTCAGCTTGTTCTTAGCAACCTCCTTAGGGTCGTAAGGAATTTTATACCAGCGCTTACGCACTACTTTATCGCCCTTAATAAAGAGATAATGCCCTGGCAATACTTTCTTAATGCCCTTAAAAATGGTGGCGGGCCCCGGAATGTAGTTGAGCTGTAGATACTGGCTTAAAGCTACATAGTCGAGCTTACGCGGTACGCCCAAGGCCAACAACGACTTCAACTCGGAGCCGAAAAGCAGCTGATTTTCGTCGCGGTACACGTGCAACGGCTTCACGCCGTAGCGGTCGCGGGCAATGAAGAGCGACGCTTCCTCGTGGTCGTAAATAGCGAAACCAAAAAAACCGTTAAGTTTTTTAATAAAACTCCTTCCTTCACTGATGTAGAGGTTGAGAATAACCTCCGTATCGGTTTGGGAATTAAAGTGATATCCTTTACGAATTAATTTTTCGCGTAGCTCACGGAAATTGAATATCTCGCCATTAAACACGATGGTGTAACGGCCCGAGGCGTCGGTCATGGGCTGGTTGCCATCGGCCGACAAATCGAGAATGGCTAGGCGCCGAAAGCCTAACCCCACGTTATCGTAGACAAAATGCCCCTGCGAGTCGGGACCCCGACGCACAATGGCATCGGTAGCAGCCTGCAAGCGGGTAAGGGCCTGACGGCCAGAATCGGAGAAGGCGTAAGCGCCGGTTATTCCACACATAGCTAAGTCGCAAATATAGGACGCCGAACTGCCTTATGCTGAAGCGGCAGACTTGATACTACGCTAGGGGGTAGGGCTACTGGGTGCAACCCCAGCCTGCATCTGCTAGTAAAGCCCTCAGCATTCCCGTTTCTACCCCATCTTTTAGTTGCCGCCTTGCGGCATCCC
>CAZZDR010000099.1:4424-11837 GCA_964652535.1 uncultured Hymenobacter sp.
GATACTACAGCTCCGCAGCCTGGGTTTGGGCCCGGTGAGATGACAGCCGGTGGTCTCCGCGGCGATATTACGGCGGGTGCGCCGTATGGTGGTGAAGACAACTTAAAGGGCAACCAACAGTTTTAGCAGGTTTTAAAATATAATTAATTAAAAAGCTCAGGAAGAGATCGGCCATTTGCTTGTGGCCGATCTCTTCCTGAGCTTTTTAATTAATCAACTTACCTCATAAAGACTTGCGGTAGATATTATATAAAATACGGCGATCATTCTCAGTAAGCACCGGGCTTATATCGCTAGGTGCGAAGTGCCGCTTGAATGCACTAATGGCCGCTGGCAAGTCCTGTACATCGTAGCCAATTATGCGTAGCGCCTCTCGCGGGCTGAGGCCGGGCAGGGGCTGTCCTAGCGAGTCGGTGGCGAAGGGTGCGGCAGTGGTGTCGGTCAGTACTGCTGCGTCGTACCAGATGCCATAGCCATGTGCGGCTACTTGCTGCCAGGGAAAAAGCACACTGGGGTCGTTCTTGCGGGTAGGGGCAATGTCGCTGTGGCCGATGAAGTTGGCCGCCGGAATATTATAGGTCCGCTTTAGTCCGCCAAGTACTTTCAGCAAGCTGGCAATCTGGGCAGCTTGGAATGGCTCGCTCCCATCATTATCTAGCTCAATACCAATGGAAATCGAGTTGATATCCGTCACGTTGCCCCAGCGGGCTACTCCCCCATGCCAGGCCCGCAAATAATCGTTGAGCATGTGATGCGTCTGGCCATCGCGCCCAATAACGTAGTGGGCACTCACCTGCGTTTTGGGCAGCGTGAACGTTTTGAGGGTCTGCTCGGTACTGTGCTGGGCCGTGTGGTGAATGATGACGTAGTTAGGCTTACGCAGGTTGAAGTTGGTAGTGCCCACCCAGTAGGGGGTAGGCGGCAGGCTGTCACCGGCCAACGTAGGCTGCGCCTGTAGCTGTCGGGCCAGGGCCTTCACCTGCTGCCGGTACGAGCGGTTAGTCAGCGCGTAGGGATTGCGAACACAAGAGGCCGTGAATAAGATAATTACCGTTAAACAGACGGCAGGTGATCGTAGTAACTTTTTCATAAGTGCCAGCAAACATAAAGCCCCGGCAGCGCTAACTACCGGGGCTTTTCTGTTTTAAGTACTCGCTAAGGGGCAACGCAGTCGTAGTCCCCTACCCTACTACTTGGCATAGGCAACCGAGCGCATCTCCCGGATAACGGTCACTTTAATCTGACCAGGGTACTGCATTTCCTTCTCGATTTTCTGCGAAATCTCGAAGCTTAGCTCGCCTGCTCGTTCGTCGCTCACGTTCTCAGCATCCACAATCACGCGCAGTTCGCGGCCGGCTTGAATGGCGTAGGTCTGGTTAACGCCTTTGAAGGCACCAGCCGTTTCTTCGAGCTGGCGCAGGCGCTTGATGTAGCTCTCCATCATTTCGCGGCGGGCCCCAGGACGCGAGCCCGAAATGGCGTCGCAGGCCTGCACGATGGGCGAAATTAGCGCCGTCATTTCCATTTCGTCGTGGTGGGCACCAATGGCGTTCACTACATCGGGGTGCTCTTTATATTTCTTCGCCATCTCCATGCCTAGGATAGCGTGGGGCAGTTCGGGCTCCTCGGTGCTCACTTTGCCAATGTCGTGGAGCAGGCCAGCGCGGCGGGCGTGTTTGACATTGAGGCCTAGCTCGGCGGCCATAGTAGCGCAGAGGTTAGCTACCTCACGGCTGTGTTGTAGCAGGTTTTGGCCGTAGGATGAGCGGAAACGCATCCGGCCTACCATGCGAATGAGTTCGGGGTGCAAGCCATGAATACCTAAGTCAATTACCGTACGCTCGCCGATTTCAATAATTTCCTCTTCGATTTTCTTGGTCGTTTTGGCCACAATTTCTTCCACACGAGCAGGGTGAATACGGCCATCCTTCACGAGTAAGTGCAGCGAGAGACGGGCAATTTCGCGGCGCACGGGGTCAAAGCCCGAGATAATAATGGCTTCGGGCGTATCGTCTACGATAACCTCTACCCCCGTCGCCGCTTCCAAAGCTCGGATGTTGCGGCCTTCGCGCCCAATAATTTTGCCCTTTACATCGTCGCTCTCGATGTTAAATACCGACACGCAGTTTTCGATAGCATGCTCCGAAGCAGTGCGCTGGATGGTTTCTAGCACTACCTTCTTCGCATCTTTGGTAGCCGTGAGCTTGGCCTGCGCAACAGTGTCTTTAATATAAGAACTAGCTTGCAGCTGCGCTTCATTGCGCAGGCTTTCAACTAGTTGCTCACGCGCTTCGGCAGCAGTAAGGCCAGCTACTTTTTCGAGCTGGCTCTGTACTTCGTGTAGCTGCGCTTCGGCTTCCTGCTGCTTAGCTTGCAACTCAGCCGTCGCGGTTTCGTGCTTGGCCTGGCGCTTTTCTTCCTGTTGCTCGAAGCGGGTGCGCTGCTGCTCGGCGTCGGTTTGCAGCTTTTCGCGGGTGTTTTCGAGCTCTTTTTCCTTGTGCTGCAGTACTTCGAGCTGTTTCTGAGTAGTGTCGGTGAGGTGCTTGATGCTCTGCTCTTGAGCTAACACACCCTGGCGGCGCTCGGTCAACTCCTGGTCAAGCGCTGCCTTCAGGCGCTGGCTTTCGGCTTCAAATTCGCGGCGCTGGCGCTTCTGCTCCTGTTCGTACTCGTTCTTAAGATTGCGGAACTTATCCTTCGATTGCTGAATGCGTTCGTCGCGGGTGCGGGTAGCCTGGGTTTCGGCTTCTTCGAGTAGTTGCTGCGCTTTGGCGCGAGCCTCGCCTTCGTGGTCTTGCCGGGCTTTACCGGCCATCTGCCGACCTACCCCCACGCCCACGATTAGGGCAATGACGGCGGCTATCGCGCAGTATAAAATTATAAGGGACATGAAGTTATGGAACTGAAGTGAATCAATACCATAGCCACAGCAAAAACCCGAAACCGGAACGCAGACGCTGGCCACTTGCCTGCGATGCGCCCGGCCGGGCCAACGAAAATGTGGGTGCTGCCCAGCCGCTAGGCGGCCAGCACCACGCCAGTTAGCAGCTCATCGAGGCGCGCTAGGCGCTCGGTAAGGGCTGCATCGGTTCCATCCTTTTCTTTGCTAACTTTCAATGAGTCAGCCATTGTGGCAAGGGCTACCATCGCCAGTAGGTCTTGTTTGTCCTGGATGCCATATTGCTCCCGAAACTCCCGCAGCCGCTCGCTGAGCTGCCGGCCAGCCAGGCGCAGGCGCTCTTCGTCGGCCACAGCCACCCGCATGGGGTAGTCGCGCTCGGCAATGCGAATCTTGATGGCTAAGTCGTTCATTTAGAGAGCAAATAAGGTAGTCGTATGTGAAGGGCTTTTACTCCCTCAGATAGGCAAGGCACTTATCTAGTTCGCGGATGTATTCGTTGAGGCGTTGTTTCAGCTCGTTGGCCTGGGTGGGTTCCCCGCCGGCTATAGTCTGGACAAGTTTAACAATGTTTTCCTGGTTTTGGTACTCGCGAAGCTGTTTTTCTCGCTCGCGGCCATCGGCCTGGAGGTGTTCAATGGTCACATTGGCATCAGCCAATTCCTCACGCAGCTGCTGATAGGCAGCCACTAAGGTGGTTACCTGCCGCTCTAGGCGGTCGAGCTGCGCAAGTTGCTGAGAAGAGGCCACAAAAAGAATCTTATTTTAGCTTGCGAAGGTAGGGCGCGCGGGCGGCCCGTTCTGCGCCTGCTCAAAAAAAGCCCGCCGATATGGCGGGCTTTCTCTACAGATAAAAGCGTTGCTTATTCGCCCCGCTTCTTCTTAGTTTTCATCTTACCACCGTCGGGAGTTTCCGTTTTGGTTTTGCCATCGGGCATGGTTGGCATGCCGGGGGTAGCAGTGGAGGCACCGGGGGCCGGAGCGGCGGAGGCTACCACGGGCGCGCCGTTCACGTCCAGTTCCTGCACGTCGTAGCCAAGCTGCGAGAGGCCGGGGAAGGCCTTGGCGCGGTCGCCTACTACCACGATGTACATCTTGTCGGCGGGCAAATACTTCTGTGCCGACGCCTGTACGTCTTCTTTCTTCAGCGCCTTCAGGATATCGCTTTGCTGCGTCACGTAGTCGGGCTTGAGGTTGTACTCGACGAGGCGCGAGAGGAAGCTGGCTTTCTGCTGGCCGGTTTCGTAGCGCAGCGCGTCGCTCTGGCCCACCGATGCTTGCAGGAAGGTTAGCTCCTCATCCGAGATACCGTTGCGGTAGTTCTGGATTTCGCTCATAAACTCCTTCACCGAAGCCGCCGTGGCATCGGCGCGCACGCCAGCCTGGGCTGTGTAAGGGCCAGCGTAGCGGCTGCCGCGGTAGCCCGAATTGGCGCCGTAGGTGTAGCCTTTATTTTCGCGTAGGTTCAAATTAATGCGCGAGTTGAAGGCGCCGCCGAGCAAGTAGTTGGCCAAGTAGGCGCGGTAGTAGTCGCCGGTCGCATCGTAAGACAGCGGCGTGAGGTAGCCCACCCGAATCTCGGACTGCGCTGCGCCGGGCTTGTCGATAAAGTAAATCTTGGTTTTATCGGGCTGTACGGCCGCCGTAGCGGGGGGTAGGGTTACCGGCTTACCGGCCCAGGCTTTGAGAAAGCCCAGGTTGGGCGTTAGGGCAGCCTGGTCCTGGTCGCTCACCACGGTGAGATAGCTCACGCTGGGCGAGTAGTACTGCTGGTAAAACTGCTTCACGTCGTCGAGGGTAATGCTCGACACGGTAGCGGTGGTGCCACTCACGGGCACGCCCATGATGTCGTTTTGCCCATAGAGCAGCTTCGAGTAGGCATTGTTGGCGATGACGACCGGCTGCGTTACTTGGTTGGCAATGCCCTGCAAGTCCTGCTTTTTCAAGCGGTCGAAATCGGCCGCATCGAAGCGCGGGTGCAGCAGGCGCTGGTCGAGCAGAGCCAGGGTAGCGGGCAGGTTTTTGGTGAGCGACTGCACGTATACGGTGGTGTTGTCGTCGCCGGCAAACACCTGGATGGTACTGCCCAGGCGGTCGAGCGCCGCCGTGAACTCCTCGCCCGTGTACTTCTCCGAGCCTTCGTTCAGCATCTGGGCCGTGAGGGACGCGATGCCGGCCTTACTAGGCATGGTCTGCTCCAGGCGGTGGCCGCCCTGTAGCGTGAGCAACATAGTGGTGGTGGGCAGCTCGCTGTTCTTAGTACCAATGACCTTGAGGCCATTACCAAACTTATCCTCCCAAATGGCGGGCACTTTTACCACTGGGTTGGCGCCCGCGCCAGGCTGCTTGGCCCGGTCAAAGGTGTCGGTAGCTTTTGTGTATTTCAGGCCTTCGTAGCCATAATTAGGAGCTACATAGCCGGCCGTGGAGGCAGTGAAGTTGTCTTTGCCAGCCACCTCATCGGTCTTGCCCTTGGGCACCACGCTCAAAATAACAGCATGCTTGCCACGCAAGTACTTGTCGTACACGCGCTGCACATCGGCCTTGGTGAGGGCGCGCAGCTTGGCCAGTTCGATGGGCAAGCGGTTGGGGTTGTTGAAGTAGGTTTGGTTGGCGGCTAGCTGGCTCACTTTACCGCTCACGCTGCTCAAGCTATTGATAAGCTGCGCCTCGGTGCTGGCTTTGTAGCGGGCCACCTGCTCTTCGGTCACACCGGTTTTCTCAAACTCGGCCAGCGTTTTGCGCATGATAACCTGCGTACTATCCAGGCTTTTATCGGGCAACGCCAGGGCGATCATGGCAAACTCGCCGCTCAGCTCCGAGTTGCGCTGGTAGGCCTGGGCCTGCACCGCTTTCTGAGGCTTCACGAGGTTTTTATAGAGCAACGATGTTTTGCCGTTGCCAATGATATCGGCCAGCGCGTCGAGCGGCACTTCGTCGGGGTTGCCGTGAGGCACCGTCGGAAACACTATTTGCAGCATCGGAAAGCGCACATTGTCTTCGTAGCTCACGTAGCGGTCGGTGGCCAGCACGGGCTCAGGCAGCTTCTGCACCGGCACGGACGGCCCGCGCTTGATGGGGCCAAAATACTTCTCGGCGTACTTCAATACCTGGGCCGCCGTCGCGTCGCCGCCCACAGTCAGGGTCGCGTTGTTGGGGCCATACCAGCGCAGGAAGAAGTTCTTCAGGTCCTGCACGTTCGAGTTATCGAGATCCTTGAGGTAGCCGATGGTCAGCCACGAATACGGGTGGCCGTAGGGGTAGAGCGTTTTGGAAATGTACTCGCTGGCCAGGCCGTAGGGGCGGTTGTCGTAGTTCTGGCCGCGCTCGTTTTTCACGGTCGAGCGCTGAATCTCAAACTTCTTTTGGCTCACCGCGTCTAGCAAGAAGCCCATGCGGTCGGCCTCCAGCCACATGGCCGTTTCGAGCTGGTTGCTCGGCACGGTTTCGTAGTAGTTGGTGCGGTCCTGGTTGGTGCTGCCGTTGAGGGTGCCGCCGGCGGCCGTCACGAGCTTGAAGTGCTGCTGGTCGCCGACGTGGTCGGAACCCTGAAACATCATGTGCTCGAAGAAGTGGGCGAAGCCCGATTTGCCAATCTGCTCGCGAGCCGAGCCTACGTGGTAGGTCACGTCGACGTGCACCAGCGGGTCGGAGTGGTCCTCGGCCACAATGACGGTCAAGCCATTGGGCAGCACATACTTCGAATACGGAATAACTAGCTCGCCGGGCTTGCGCGTCACGGTTTCGACGAGGCGGGCGCCGCCGGTAGTAGCGGCCATCGGCATTTTTTTAGCCGCCGAGGCTTTGGTGGCTTTCGGAGCGGGCTTCTGGGCCAGGGCGGGCACCGTTACCAAAGCCAGGCCACACAGCCAGGGGTAGGCAAAACGTATTTTCATAACAGGAATGGGTGAGAAAGTCCGATTGCAGTAAGTTAAGAGCACCCTACCCTACTACCGGCTTGCAATGTTACTCGCCACTAAGCGCAAAACATTACATCTTTCCCTTATTTTTTCCTATTATTCCGGTAGGCTAAAAAGAGGTGTCATTATCTGCTGATTATTCGCAGGTTGCCCGGTGCATGTCACCTATCTAGACTCCACGGGCGGTGGCCCTACCCCCTTCTTTTCTTTAGGAAACTTGGAGGTCACAAAAGCGAAAGGCGCTGCACATCCGTGCAGCGCCTTTCGCTTTTGTGTCTTCTATGATTACTTCCTAATCAAGGCGCCGGCCTGCTTTTCAAATTGCTGGATGAGGCGCTGCATGGTTTGGTCGATGGCCTGGTCGGTAAGCGTTTGGGTCGGGTCTTGCAGCGTGAAGCTGACCGAGTACGACTTCTTGCCTGCTTCGAGGCGGTCGCCTTCATATACGTCGAACACGTTGAGGCCTTGCAGCAGCTTCTTTTCGGTACGCTGCGCGATGGTACGCAACTGCTCGAAGGTCACACTCTTATCGACTACCAGCGACAAGTCGCGGCGCACCTCCGGGAACTTGGGCAGCTCGCGGGCGGTGAGGGT
>CAZZDR010000100.1:0-8121 GCA_964652535.1 uncultured Hymenobacter sp.
TAGCTGCGCTCAAATACCGAGTCGGCTTGCGTCACCCCGTTGCGCCGCATCAGGTCGCGCTGCTGGCTCAAAAACAGCGCTCGGGCCGAGTCGGGGGGTAGGCGGCTGGTTTCGACGCGGGCTTCGAGCAGGTGCAGCTGCACGAGCAGGCTCATCATTTTTGCCTTGGGCAGCAGGGTGGCGGGGGTAGGCACCTGTTCAGGACGGGCGCAGCCAGCCGCCAGCAGCAGGCCCAGCGCCAGCACGAATTGAGTCACGGTCGATTTCACCCCCAAAAATACGCCGGCGCCGTAGCTTCGCCCTCCCACCTCTCATTTGCCATGCCTCCTGCCGCCGCATCTGCTCGCCTGCCCGCCAGCCTCACGGCGCTGGTGCGCCGCCTGCGCCACCTCGAAATCAGGATGCGCCAGGCGGTGGAGGCGCAGCTACAGGGCAATTTTCGGTCGGTTTTCCGGGGCAATGGCCTGGAGTTTGACGACGTGCGGCTGTACCAATACGGCGACGAGGTACGGGCCATCGACTGGGCCGTAAGCAGCAAGGGCCACGGCACCTTCGTGAAAACCTACAAGGAAGAGCGCGAGCAGCAGGTGCTGGTAGCCCTCGATGTGAGCGCTTCGCAGCGCGTGGGTGGCGGCGCGGCCAGCACCCCGCGCAAGCTCGACCTGGGCCGCGACCTGGCCGGCGTGCTGGCCCTGAGCGCCGCTCGCCAAGATTCGGCCCTGGGCCTGCTGGCTTTTTCGGATCAAAAGGAACTGTACCTGCCGCCCACCAAGGGCCTGCGCGCGGCCTACGCCCTGCTGCAGCGGCTGTATGCGCTGGTGCCAGCCTCACAGCATACCAACGTGGGCGCAGGCATCCGGCAGGTGCTCAGCTTGTTGCGCCGACGCACGCTGGTGGTGCTCATCTCCGATTTTATCGACGACAACTACGAACGCGAGCTCACCATGCTGGCCCGTCAGCACGACTTGGTGGTGGTGCAGCTGCTGGCCCCGCAAGAAGCTGACTTTCCAGCGCTAGGCATCGTGCCCCTGCGCGACGCCGAAACTGGCTTACTGCGCTGGGTCAATACGTCGGCCCCCGCCTTCCAAGCGCAGCACGCCGGCCAGCAGCAAGCGCGCCAGCAAGCGCTGCGCACGCTATGCCGCCGCCAGCGCGTGGGCCTCATCACGCTGCGCACCGACGAAGATTTTGTACCCCAGCTGGTGGGTTTGTTTCGGCAGCGCAAAGGCTAACTAACGATGACCCAGCCTCCCGCCCCCCGACGCTTTTGTTTGTCGAGCCTCACTTTTTGCCTTGCTTTGGCGCTGGCGGGGGGGGTAGGGCCGGCCCGCGCGGCAGTGGGCACCGGGCCGACCGGGCGCTTTTCGCGAGTCGTGGTAGCGGTGGGCCAGCCCCTCACCTACGAGCTTAGCTACCTGCATGACCCGGCCGAGGAGGTAATTTTCCCTGACTCGCTGGCGGCCTTTGGGCCGTTTGAGTACGCGGGACGGCGCTGGCTGCCCACCCGCACTACGGGCGGCCGCAGCCTCGACCGGGTGGTATACCGGCTGCGCACGTTTTCGCTGGCGCCGGTGCAGGCCCTGCAGCTGCCGGTGCTGGTGCTGCGTGGCCCCCACGACACGCTGCGCCTACTGCCACCGCGGGCGCAGGTGCGGCTGCGGCGCGTGGCGCCTACCCTAGCGGCCACCACGGCCGCTAGCCCGCCGGCGCTGCGCGAGCACTACCGCTGGCTGCCCCTGGCGGCGGCGTTCAACTACCCTTTTTGGCTGGCGGGGTTGGTGGGACTGGCGGCGCTGGGTGGCGGCGCCTGGGCTTTGTACGGGCGGCGCTGGCGCCAGCGCTATAGCCGCTACAAGCGCCGTAAAAACCACGTGTATTTTCTGGCGCAGTTTGCTCGCAATGCCGAGCGCTTTACGCTCTCACGCTCGGCCACGGTGGTCGAGCGCACCGTGGCGCTATGGAAGAATTACCTATCTAGCCTCGCCCAAACCAACCTCAGCTCGCTCACTACCAAGGAGCTGACTGAGTATTTCAATAACGACGAGGATGTGCGCTGGGCCCTGCGCGCCACCGACCGCGTGGTGTATGGCAACCTACTCAGCGAAGATGCTCAAGAGGTAGATGCGGCCTTTCAGCGGCTGCGGGCCTTTGCCGAACAGCAATACGAGCAGGCGCGCAGCTGAGGCGGCCGCCGGTATTTGGCACCAGGCCCCGAACTGTTTGAGCCCTCCGCTGCGTACATCTTGTACAGCCCGTCGTGCCCTACCCTCCTTGTGGGTGGCAAAAAACCAGCAGTTTCTTTTCCACAACTCCCTATTAGAAGCAAACCAATGCCTCATTTAGTAGCACTTACCGGGGCCGGCGTATCGGCCGAAAGCGGCATCCGCACCTTCCGCGACACCAATGGGCTGTGGGAGGAGCATCGCATTGAGGATGTGGCCACGCCCGAGGCCTTTGCCCGCAATCCGGCCTTGGTACTTGATTTCTATAACAAGCGCCGCGCCCAGGCCCGCGAAGTGGCGCCCAACGCCGCTCACCTAGCGCTGGCGGGCTTTGAGGAAGCGCCGGGCTGGACGGTGAGCATCATCACCCAAAACGTGGACGACCTGCACGAGCGGGCTGGCTCTTCGCAGGTGCTACACCTGCACGGTATGCTGCGCCAAATGCGCTCGGTGAAGGACGAAAACACAGTGTATGACTGCCCCGGCGACATTGAGGTGGGCGACCTAGCGCCCGACGGTGGCCAACTGCGCCCGCACATCGTGTGGTTTGGCGAGATGGTGCCGGCCATCGAGGAAGCCGCCGAACTAGTGGCCACCGCCGATGCGCTGCTCGTGGTGGGCACTTCCTTGCAGGTGTACCCGGCCGCCGGGCTGCTGCACTATGCTCCCGCCAACTGCCCGGTCTACGTTATCGACCCGCACCAGCCCGAGGTGAGTGGCCGCCGCGGCGTGCGCTATGTGGCTGAGCCCGCCGGCATCGGCGTGCCCCAAGTGCTGCGCGAGCTGGCAGGGAGCAATGACGAATAGAACGCCATTCGTTATTACTCCCTACCGGCCGTACTGATACAGAATACCCGTGTCGAAGGGCGTCCAGAGGCTGGCTTTTTGGCCGCACACTTTCAGGCCGCGGTTCGACCAGGTATTGCAGGTATTGAGAATGCTGTAGCGGCTGTTGGCCTCGTAGAAAGCATCGTATTCGGCGTAGCTGTGGCCAGGCACCCAGTTAAAATTGCCGGCCGCATCGCGCTGAAAACTGGCTTCGACGTAGGCAATGAGCCGGCGATACTGGGCAGGCGTGAGGTGCAGCGGCACGCAGTTGGGGCCCGGCTGCAGCTCGGCCTCGCTGTAGAAAGTAGCATGCATGAGCGTGGTACCCAGCCAAAAGCCGGCCCGCACGGCGGTGCTGGCTTTGAGCTCGGCCCAGGTGGGCGTGTCGAGGTAGAAGCCCTTATCGCCCCAGCCTACCCCCACGTAGTCGTAGGAAAGGTCGTGGGCCTGCGTGTTGGAATACGGCAGCTGCTGGCTCCAGTCGATGTATTGGGTTTTGACGGGCATCACCAAGTCGGTGTGCACGCCGTTGGAGCGGATGAAGAACGGGATAGTAGCCGGCTCAGTAGTGGCTTCGGCCGCCACCGGAATGCGCGACAGCACCTGCGCCACGCCCCAGTACGCGGCCACGGCGCCCACCAACGAGCCCACCGACCAGGCCGTTATTTTCCCTATTTTGCGCAGATGCGGCGACATAAGCAAGAAGTACTTTTGCGAACTAGTACGCAATTCTGCCAAAAGTAACCCGCCTACCCCCGCTTTCATGGCCCAAGCCAACGAAGAAGTTTACGCCATTCCGGCCAAGTACCGGCAGATGGAAAACACGCACATCCTGTTCTGGCTCATCAAGGATATTAGCTGGTGCATGGTCTGGAAAACGCTGGGCATCCTGATGATAGGGCCCACGCTGGGCATTGCGCTCCTCATTGCCTGGCGCACCCGCCACCTGCAGTCGGAGCTGGCCCACAACCTGGCCATCGTCTTCTGGATTTCGGCCAACTCGTACTGGATGCTGAGCGAGTTTCTTGGTTTCGACACCGTGCGTATTGGCACCATCACCGATGCCAAGCACCTGGCTATCATTCCGTTTGCCATCGGCCTGGGCATTCTGGCTTACTACTACCTCGTGCAAAAGCCCCACGAAACCCGCGCCTCGCAAGTAGCAACGTTGTAAGGACACTAGCGCGAGGTTTTGCAAAGCAAGAAATTGACTCTGCAAAACCTCTTTTGACCTGGCAAAACCTCGCGTTTTATCGGCCTGGCACACCTTGCGCCAGGGTTTTAATGCGGCAAATGAAGGTGGTGGCCGTGAGGTAAAGCGAGTGCCCATCGTCGCCCCAGGCGCAGTTGGCCACCACCTCACCAGGGTCTATGGTGCCGAGCAGCTGGCCTTGCGGCGAAAGAATGAGCAGCCCGCCTACTCCCGCCGCATACACGTTGCCGGCTTGGTCTACCTTCAGCCCATCGGGCACTTCCTTAAAGCGAATTTTGGGCAGCGTGGCCATGTCAAAAAACAGGCGACCCTTACTGAGCTTGCCATTCTTGCCCACCTCGTAGGCCATGATAACAGGGCGCAGCGAGTCGGCATTGGAGATATAGAGCGTACGATTGTCGGGACTCAATACTAAGCCATTGGCGCGGGCTACGTCGGTCACTTCGGCGGTTACTTGGCCGCCGGGGGCGCGGCGAAAAACGCCGCTGTAGGGTAGTTCGCGCAGCTGGTCCTGGTCTTTTTTGGGCAGGCCAAAGGGCGGGTCGGTGAAGTAGAGCGCGCCATCGGGCGCCACAATCACGTCGTTGGGGCTGTTGTAGCGCTTGCCCTGGAAGTTGTCGGTGACGGTGTGCTTACCGCTTTTTTGGCCCAGGGGTAGGCTGGCAATGCGGCGGTCGCCGTGCTCAGCGAGCAGCAGGTTGCCGTGCCCATCCAAGGTGAGGCCGTTGCTGGCGGGCTCTTCGCCGTAGGGCATCCGGCCGGTGTAGCCACTGCTTTCCAAGAACTTAGAGCGCCCACCCGAGGGTTTCCAGCGGTAGATGGTGCGCGTTTTAGTATCCGAAAACAGCAGCATACTGCTGTCGGGCACCCACAGCGGCCCTTCGACGTGGCTAAACCCCGAAGCTACTATTTCGAGCGGCACGCCGGGCGCCAGTATTTGGTCGAGGGCGGGGCTCTGGCGCACCACACGGCCCGTGGTGAGGTAAGGCCTGGGTGGCGCCTGGCCCAGCGCGGGCCCGGCCGCCAGCCCCAGCGCCAAGCCAACGCCGAAATAATTTGCTAAACGCATAACCAAAAAACAGCTGGTAAAGGGCTCGCACCCGACGAAACTGCTGGTCGTACCCCGCGCTGCGCCCGAAGGTTACGTGTTTCTATTTTAAATGCTACAGCCGCCCCTACCCCACTAACCTTGGGTAAGCGCGCCCGTAGGAACCCTGCCGCGCGCCCTACCCCCGCGGCTTCCCAACTATGCTGGCTCGCTGTTTACTCGTTCTCTTTGCCTCCGTGCTCTTAGCTCCTGCTGCTGCGCAAGACTTTAAGATTCAGCTCGAAGAGGTGGCGCAGGTGGGCCACTACCAGCCCATCGGCGTGGGCGTGTCGCACAAAGGGCGCATCTTCATGACGTTTCCAAAGAAGAAAAACGACAAAAACTATTCCTACGACTACGGCCTGGTAGAGCTGGTAAACGGCAAGCGCCTACCCTACCCCAATGCCCTCTGGAACCAGTGGGATTCGACACAGGCGGCCACGCGCTTCGTGAATGTGCAGGCCGCCGTGGTCGATGCCGACGATAACCTATGGGTGCTCGACCCGTCGAACCCCGACGACCAGGCGCCCGTGATTGCGGGCATTAAGCTACTCAGAATCAACCTGACCAGCAATAAAGTCGAGCGCATTTACCGCTTCGAGGACCTGCCCCGCGAGCGCACCGGCCTCAACGACGTGCGCATCGACACCGGGCGCCAGCTGGCTTACCTCTCCGACCCCGTGCTGGCCGCCATTGTGGTGCTCGACCTGCGCACCGGCAAGAGCCGCCTCGTGCTGCAAGGCCATAAATCGACCACAACCGAGCCAGGCTACGTGCTGCGGCTCGATGGCAAGGAAGTAAAAGATAAAACTGGCAAACCCTTCAGCAGCAACGTCAATGGTATTGCCTTGACGCACGATTTCAAGTATTTCTACTACCGCGCCATCAACCAAACCAAGCTTTATCGCCTGGCCACCGAGTACTTGGCTAACCCAACCCTACCCCCTACTGAGCTGGCCACGCACGTAGAAGAAGTAGGTGAGACTGGAGTGAGCCACGGCATGCTGGCCGACGAAACGGGCAACATCTACCTCTCCGATTCGCCCAACTACGCCATCCGGCGTGTGACGCCCAACGGCCGCTTCGAAACCTTGGTGCACGACCCACGCCTGAGCTGGCCCGACACGTTTGCCCTGGGGCCCGACGGCTACCTCTACCTCACGGCTACCCAAATAAACCGCGCGCCCAAGTGGAACGGCGGCGAGAGCAAGGTCGATTATCCCTTCCGCCTGTACCGCCTCAAGCTGCCGGCAGCTAGCGCCTCAAAATAAAAGGGGTAGGGCACGTTGATTAGCGTGCCCCACCCCTTTTAAATCTTGCCTTCGCCCACGCAGCTCACCCCGAAAAATTTGTTTGCGGCCGATACTTTCATCTCTATCGCATTGAGGCCAAGCAATAGCTTATTAGTGAATGTGTTCAACGGCCGCATGTTAGACGAAGGCTCCCGGTTGAGCAGGTTATGGAATCGGCGCACCGTCCATACCAGCGGGAAAAGCCCGCCGTAGAGGTAATAATTCTCGATTTTGCGGAAGCCAGCTTGCTGCAACACCGCCCGCAGCGTGGCGATACGGTAGCGCCGGTAATGGCCCAAAAACACGTCGTGCCCGCTCCACAACGACTTAAAGGCCGGTACCGTGATGAAGAACGAATTATTGTCGCCTACGCACGCCGCTTTCACGCTCTGCAGCATCTGCAAGTCGTTTTCCAAGTGCTCCAGCACATCCATTAGTACCACCAGCCCGTTCTCGATGCGCGCTGGGATGGCGTGCACTTTCTCCACTTTGGTGCCGCGCGTCGGGGCCATTTCGGCTTCCGAATAGCCAATATCTACCAGATATATCTGGGCGATTTTGGGGCCGTATTCCTTTTCCAGCTCCAGCGCGAAAAAGCCCGAACCCGAGCCGATATCCACGATGGTCAGCGGCTTGCCCCCGGCCAGCGCCCGCCGCGCGGCGCGCAGCAGCGGCAGCTTTTTGCTTTGGTAATACCAATGACTGTCGGGGTCGACGCCGTTTTCAAGTTCTTTTAAATCCATGCGCAGGAGTTGGCCCTAGGCTAACTAGGACCGGCAAATATAACCGGCCCTAGTTTCTCTAACTAGCGAGGGGGTAGGGCTGGCCGCGAGGGGCCTACCACAGCTGCTGTACCTGCGAGCGAATCAGGCGGTCGTAGATGCCGCGCACGGCGGCTAGCTGCTCGCTCGGCAGTGCGGGCAGCGTTTCGGCTTTCAGGTTGGAAAGGAGCTGCTCGGGCTTCGATGCACCGGGGATGATGCAGCTTACCTCCGGGAACATGAGTATCCAGCGCAGGGCCAGCGGTGCCAGCTCGGGCTGGTCCGGAAACAGGTTTTTCAACTCCTCCACGGCCGCCAGGCCCGTGTTGTAGTCTACCCCGGCAAAGGTTTCGCCCTTGTCGAAGGCCGCACCGTCGCGGTTGAAATTGCGGTGGTCGTCCTTGTCGAACTGCGTTTGGGCCGAGAATTTACCGGTGAGCAACCCGCTTGCCAGCGGTACCCGCACGATAATACCCACGTCGCGCCGCGCTGCTTCCTGAAAGAATAGCTCGGCTGGCCGCTGCCGAAACATATTGAAAATTATCTGCACCGTGGTCACATTCGAAAACTCGATGGCTTTCAGGCCTTCTTCCACCTTTTCCACGCTCACGCCCAGGTTCAGGATTTTGCCTTCTTCCTTGAGCCGGTCAAAGAGCTCAAAAATCTCGGGGCGATAATACACATCCGTGGGCGGGCAGTGCAGCTGCACTAGGTCTAG
>CAZZDR010000100.1:8221-11800 GCA_964652535.1 uncultured Hymenobacter sp.
TCTCGGGGCGATAATACACATCCGTGGGCGGGCAGTGCAGCTGCACTAGGTCTAGGGTTTCGAGGCCCATGTTGCGCAGGCTATCTTCCACAAAGCCGCGCAGTGCGGCCGGCTGGTAGGCCTCGGTGGTGTGCGGCTGCAAGCGCCGGCCGCACTTAGTGGCCACGAAAATGCGCTCGCTGGCGCGACTGCGCACGAGGCGGCCCACGGCTTTCTCGCTTTCGCCGTCGCCGTACACGTCGGCCGTGTCGATAAAATTGATGCCCGCGTCGACAGCGGCGTTTAGGATATGGTCGGCGTTGGCGTGGCTGAAGGGCTCGCCCCACTTGCCACCCACCTGCCAGGTGCCGAGGCTGATTTCA
Source organism: uncultured Hymenobacter sp. (assembly GCA_964652535.1). Lineage (GTDB taxonomy): Bacteria > Bacteroidota > Bacteroidia > Cytophagales > Hymenobacteraceae > Hymenobacter. The sequence continues at coordinate 8,584 of CAZZDR010000100.1, forward strand.
GAAATGGAGAAGCCGGTTTTGCCGAGAATGCGCTGGTTCATGGGGGGTAGGAAAAGGAATCGGTTGCCTCAGACTAACCCGTATGGCCGCCGCAAGTTGCATTTCCCGCCTTTTTTCCACTCAGGCAGCTCTCCAAAGGGGGTAGCAGCACGGCCGCCAGGCCCAGTCTTCAGCCCGGGTTTTGCGTTAGGCTAACCGAGTTCAGGCAGTAACGCAGGCCAGCGGGCGCGGGCCCGTCGGGAAAAACGTGGCCCAGGTGGCCGCCGCATACGTTGCAACACGCCTCGATGCGCTGCATGTGGTGGCTGTCATCGAAGGCATAACGAATGGCGTTTTTGGCAACCGGCTGCGTAAAGCTCGGCCAGCCCGAAATGGCGTGGTACTTCGTGGCCGCGTCGAATAAGCGGCTGCCGCACCCGACGCAGGCGTACTGGCCCGGCTCGTAGCGGCGACAGTAGGCGTTGCGATACGGCGGCTCGGTGCCCCGCTGCCGCAGCACCTGGTACTGCGCCGGGGTGAGCTGCGCCCGCCACTCGGCCTCGGTTTTTTCGACGAGGCAGGGCGGCTCAGGGTTACTATATTTGGCGTAGTACAGAATATCAAGCCAGCGTAGCACGGGTGATAATTGAGGGAGGTAACGCGCACAAAACTGCGCAAAAAGCAGGAGCTAAACCGGGCGGTGCGTAGCTAAGCCGCCGCTGGGGCCGCCGACCTTTTCCAACTCAGCAGCAGCACGCCCAGCACCACCAACATGGTGCCGCCAATCTGAGCCATAAAAATGGGCTCGTGCAAAAAGAAATGCGCCTGCGCTATCGTCGAAATCGGCCCGATACCGCTGATAATCGCCACGTTATTGGCCCCGATTCTTTTCAGGCCCTGCGATATCAAAAAGGAGGGTAGGACGGTAGAAAGCACGGCCAGCAACAGGCCGTAGCCCCATAGCTCTTGGCCAGCCGCCAGCAGGTGGCCGTTGCCCACCAAAGCATAGTGCGCAAAAATACCCGCCGTGGCCGCCAGCATGGCGTAGGCCGTGAATTTATTGGCCCCGATGAGCGGAATCAATTGCCCACTGCCCGCGATGTACATGGAGTACGTGACGGCGCAGAGAATCACCAGGAGGCTGCCGAAATAAAGCCCTTGCCGGCTGGTATCCAGCGTCAGCTCGCCCGCGTAGGCAATCGCAATGCCGAGGTACGTTAGCAGCAGCGCCCACTTCTGAATGGCAGTAATGCGCTGCTTAAACACAAGGGCATTGATAAACACCACGAAGCTGGGATATAGAAACAGCAGCAGCCGCTCGAGGCCGGCCGACACATATTGCAGGCCCATAAAATCGAGCAAGCTGCTCACGTAGTAGCCCAGCATTCCCACGGCCATTACCAGCAGCCACTGGGCGCGCGTCATGCGCACGTTCGTTTTTTGGCCCGACACCACTAGCGCCACGCCCACATAAAAGGGCAGCGCAAACACCATGCGCAGCGTCAGCAACGTCAGCGCATCGGTATGAGTAGCGCCAAATGCTAGCTTCACCACAATGGCTTTGGTGGAAAATAAGATGGCCCCGAGCAGGGTGATGATGAAGCCAGCGATAGGTAGCGTAGGACGAGGCGGGTGCATTAAATTTTAGAAAAAAAACAGGTAACCAGGCTCCAAGCGTAGACGGCAACGTGTAAAACCAAAACGGCCGCCCCGGTTTCCCGAGGCGGCCGCTTAGCTAATTAGCGAAACGCAGTTTATAGTACTGCCGCACCCGTCTCCTGCATCTTGATAAGATTCAGGGCCGAACCCGCCTTAAACCAGGCAATCTGGCCTTCGTTGTAGGTGTGGTTAACGGTGATGAGGTCGGTGTCGCCGTCGGCGTGGCGCAGGCGTATTTGCAGCGGCTGACCAGGCGCGAAGCTCGTGAGGCCGAGGATGTCGATTTGGTCGTCTTCTTCGATAAGGTCGTAGTCGGCCTTATTGGCGAAGGTGAGGCCGAGCATCCCCTGCTTCTTGAGGTTGGTTTCGTGAATACGGGCGAAGCTTTTTACCAACACAGCGCGCACGCCGAGGTGGCGGGGCTCCATGGCGGCGTGCTCGCGCGAGCTGCCTTCGCCGTAGTTCTCGTCGCCGACCACGATGCTGCCGACACCCATGCTCTTCAGCGTGCGGGCTGCCATCGGCACGGGTACGTAGGGCTCGCCCTGAATACCGCTCGATTTCACCGCGTTAGTTTCGCCTGTAAAGGCATTGGTGGCGCCGATGAGCATGTTGTTGGAAATATTGTCCAAGTGGCCGCGGAACTTGAGCCACGGGCCGGCCATGCTGATGTGGTCGGTGGTGCACTTGCCTTGCGCCTTGATGAGCACACGCAGGTTCAGCAGGTCGGTGCCTTCCCAGGGCTTGAAGGGCTCAAGCAGTTGCAGGCGGTCCGAGTTGCGGTCCACGAGCACCTGAACGGCGCTGCCGTCTTCGGCCGGAGCCTGGAAGCCAGCATCTTCTACAGCGTAGCCAGCGGGCGGCATTTCGAGGCCGCGCGGCTCGTCGAGCTTCACAGCGCCGTTTTTGCCGGGCAGCGTATCGGTAAGCGGATTGAAGGTCAGGTCGCCGGCGATGGCGAAAGCCGTCACGATTTCAGGCGAAGCCACAAACGCGTGCGTGTTCGGGTTGCCGTCGTTGCGCTTGGCAAAGTTGCGGTTGAAGCTCGTAATGATGGAGTTACGGCGCTTGGGGTCGTCGGTGTGGCGGGCCCACTGCCCAATGCACGGGCCGCAAGCGTTGGCAAGTACTACCCCCCCCATCTCAGCAAACGTGTCGAGCAAACCATCGCGGGCCACCGTGTAGCGCACCAGCTCCGAGCCAGGCGTGATGGTGAACTCAGCCGCCACGTGCAGACCTTTTTCTACGGCCTGCTTAGCAATGCTAGCAGCGCGGGTAATGTCTTCGTAGCTCGAGTTGGTGCACGAGCCAATGAGGCCTACTTCGAGTTTCTCGGGCCAGCCGTGCTCCTTTACGGCAGCAGCAAACTGCGAAATCGGCCAGGCGGCATCCGGCGTGAACGGGCCGTTCACGTAAGGCTCCAGCGTGTTGAGGTCGATTTCGATGAGCTGGTCGTAGAAGTCGGCAGGGTTAGCGTACACCTCATCGTCGGCGCGCAGGTGAGCACCCACGCCTTTGGCAAGCTCCGCGATTTCGGCGCGGCCGGTGCCACGCAGGTAGTCGCCCATTTTCTCATCGT
>CAZZDR010000101.1:0-11574 GCA_964652535.1 uncultured Hymenobacter sp.
AGGCTCATGCGGGCGTCGGTGGGCGACATGCCCAGGCCGTCGTCCACTACTTGCACCAGCTGCTTGCCAGCCTCTTTCACAATCAGTTGCACGCTGGTAGCGCCGGCGTCCACGGCATTTTCGAGCAGCTCTTTCACCACCGAAGCCGGGCGCTGCACCACTTCGCCCGCCGCAATCTGGTTAGCGAGGTACTCAGGCAGTAGTTGGATGATGTCGGGCATAGGGGTAAGGTAGGCCGGAGCGCTACCGTTTTTTAGCGGCTGACCGGGCAATTAGCCAGCCGCATAGGCGTTTTCAGCAGCCGCAACTGGCTTGGTGCCTACCTTTGCGGCCAATTTGGGCTGGCTGCCCGGCTTCTTTTTCGGCTGCCAAGTAGTTCGGCTCTGCTAGGAACCGCTACGGGCAGCCGGGGGTTCCGGCAGCATCCACCGGCAAAAGTAGGCCGGCCGGACCGCCTTTTCTACCTTTCTAAACCTCCCGCTCTGGGCTGATGCGCGTCGATTTCCGGTTTCTGTTTCTGGGGTTGCTGCTGGGGGTCGCCGGGTTGCTGCTAGGTTTTTCGGAACCCCGCAAACTCCTACCCGACCCGCTGCCCAATAGCCCTGCCGAGCAGCGCTGGGTAGACAGCGTTTTTACAGCCCTCACGCCTGACCAGCGCCTGGGCCAATTCTTTATGGTGGCGGCCTACTCGAACCGGGAGAAGGCCCACGCCGACCGCATCGAGCGGCTGGTGCGCAACCAAGGCATCGGCGGCGTCATGTTCTTGCAGGGCGGCCCCAAGCGCCAGGTTATCATGACCAACCGCTTGCAGGCCGCTGCCAAAGTGCCGCTGCTCATTGCCACCGACGCCGAGTGGGGCCTCGATATGCGCCTCGACTCGACCTCGCACTTTGCTAAGCAAATGACGCTAGGCGCGATGGACGACGATAAAATCGTGTACCAAATGGGCCAGGACCTAGCCCGCAAGCTGCGGGCGCTGGGCGTGCACATCAACTTCGCGCCGGTCGTAGACGTCAACTCCAATCCTGGCAACCCTGTGATTGGCAATCGCTCGTTTGGCGAAAACCAGGACCGTGTGGCCGCGCTGGGCGTCCAGTATGTCAAGGGCTTGCAAGACCAGCACGTGATTGCCGTAGCCAAGCATTTTCCCGGCCACGGGGACACCGATACCGACTCGCACGTGGCCTTGCCGGTGATTAATACCGACCTGGCCCGGCTCGAAAAAGTGGACTTAGTGCCCTTCCAAAAATCGTTTGAGGCCGGCGTGTTGGGCGTGATGGTGGCGCACCTCTACATGCCGCTCTTCGACACGACCAATGCTAAGACCACTACCCTCTCCAAGGCGCTCGTAACGGGCCTACTGCAGGAGCGCATGGGCTTTAAAGGCCTGATATTCACCGATGCGCTAAACATGCGCAGCGTGAGCAAGCTCTATAAAGCCGGCGAACTAGATGCCATGGCTCTGGCCGCTGGCAACGACGTGCTGCTGTTTTCGGAAGACGTGCCGGCCGCCCTCATCCGCATTAAGGATGCAGTAGTGGCAGGCCACCTCAACCAAGCTGACCTCGATGCGCGGGTCAAGAAAATATTGCGCGCCAAGTACTGGGCGGGGCTTAATAAGTATCGCCCGGCCAATGCCCTCACGGTGCGCGACAGCCTCAATTTACCGGAGTCGCGGGTGCTGTCCCAAACTATTTTTGAGCACGCCGTCACGGTCGTCAAAAACGACGACAAGCTCCTGCCTTTCCAACGGCTCGATACGTTGCGCATTGCGGCCATCACCATTGGCACCGAGCCCGAAGGGCCTTACGCCACGATTTTCAATAAATACCAGCCCGGCCCGGTGTACGCCGTGCCCGATCGCTACGCACCCGACTCCACTTTCAGCCGCATTCAGGCGCGCCTCGGCGATGCCAACGTGGTGGTGGTGAGCCTACACCAGATGAATAATACGCCTAGCCACAGCTACGGCCTGGGCGAAGGCGCGCTGAAATTCCTAAAAAACCTGGAAGCCGACCATAAGCGCAAGACGGTAGTGGTGGCGATGGGCAACGCCTACGGCCTTAAGTACTTGGAAGGCGCCCGCACGCTGGTGTGCGGCTATGAAGACCACTACGCAGCGCAGCTCGTGGTGCCACAAATCCTGTTTGGGGCGCTACCGGCGCGGGGCAAGCTGCCCGTCACGGTGTCGGAAACCCTGAAAGTGGGCACCGGCCTGGCTACACCCGAGCTGCACCGCCTGCGCTACGCTGCGCCCGAGCGTGAGGGCCTGAACTCGCGCATCATGAGCCAGATTGACCACATTGCGCTCGAAAGCATCGTGACGGCTGCTACCCCTGGCTGCCAGGTGCTTATTGCCAAAAACGGCACTGTGGTCTTTGACCAGAGCTACGGCTACGGCACCTACGACCAGAGCCAGCCCATAACCAATAGCACGCTCTACGACCTGGCCTCGGTGACCAAAGTGGCCGGCACCTTGCAGGCCGTGATGTACTTGAAGGACCAAGGCAAGCTGAACCTCGACGAGAAAGTAAGCGCCTACCTGCCCGAGCTGCAGCGCACCAACAAGCGCGACGCCACCGTACGTGACGTGCTGCTGCACCAAGCTGGCCTCAAGCCCGGCATCCCGACCTGGGAGCGCACCGTACGCGACGGCACCCTGAAGCCGGCTTATTATTCGAGCCTGCGTACCGACGACTTCCCAAATGAGGTGGCGCCCGGCGAGTTTTCTATCAAGGCAGCCGACGACTCAGTGTGGGCCTGGACCATGCGCTCGGCGCTGCTGCCCAAGGTGCGCGGCAAGTACCCGGTCGAGTATTCCGACCTGAGCTTTATCATCATGAAGCGATTGAGCGAGAAACTTTTGGGCCAGCCACTGGCTGAGTTTCTGCCTAAGGAATTTTATAAGCCGCTGGGCCTGGGCAGCATGACCTACAACCCGCTCACGCGCTTCCCGAAGAGCTGCATCGCGCCTACCGAAAATGACACGTACTACCGCCGCGAGCAGCTGCAAGGCACCGTGCACGACCAAACTGCGGCCCTCGTGGGGGGGGTAGGCGGCCACGCCGGCCTCTTCGCCACGGCCAACGACCTGGCTGTGCTGATGCAGATGAATCTGCAAAACGGCCGCTATGGCGGCACCACCTTCTTCCGGAATCCGGTAGTGAGTGAGTTTTCGCACCCGCAGGTGGCCGGCAACAAGCGCGGCCTGGGCTGGGACCGCGGCGACCCCAGCAAGCCTACCGGCCCCACCAGCCACCTGGCCCCGGCCAGCACCTTCGGCCACACGGGCTTCACGGGTACCTGCGTGTGGCTCGACCCCGACAATCAGATTCTCTACGTCTTCCTCTCCAACCGCGTGTACCCCGACGCGGGCAACATCAAGCTGCGGACGTATAACATTCGCACCCGTATTCAGGAGGTGATTTACAAGGCGATGGCCCAGCACCGGACCGAGCGGACTGGCGGCGCGGTGGGCGGGCAGTAGCCGGTGCGGGCTGGCTCACTGAAAACAGCTGGTAATCGTGCAACCGTTTTAGGGCAGTGGTACTCACATGAGCACGCACTTCACTTGCTGCTCATGAAACTACTCCCTACCCCCCTCTTTGCTGCCCTAGTTCTTAGTGCCGCTACAGCCACGGCCCAAACCACTTTTAAGCTGGGCGTGCGCGGCGGCCTCAACCGGGCCCTGACGACAGTGGCTCCTGGCAGCAGCGCCACCGGCCTCAACACCTACGAACGTTCGGCTGACAAGAGCGCCCTCTATGCCTGGCAGGGCGGCCTGGTGCTGGAAGCCGCCTTCGGCAAGTTTGCCGTGCAGCCCGCGCTGGTCTTCTCGCAGAAGGGCGAGAAATTCAACACCAGCGTCTTTTACAATGGAATAGGTGGCGGGTTTGCGGTTAGCAGCACCAGCACCAACCGCTACAACTGGTTGGAGCTACCTGTCAACTTCGTGTATACGCTGCACGGCGACCACGGCCTGCAACTCTTCGCCGGGCCCTACGTGGCCATGGGGGTAGGCGGGCGCCAAACTGGCACCAGCTACCTCGCCGCTCCTAACATTAGCTACGTGCCTTATGAGTTTGAAAATAAAGTCACCTACGGCTCTGATACCAGCAACCGCCGCTTCGACGCGGGCGTAAATTTTGGCTTGGGCTACCGGCAGGGCCCCGTGCAGGTGCAGGCAAGTTTTGGGTTAGGGTTAGTCAATCTGCACCAGAATGTGCCCGTTTTCGACCCCGGGTTCTATCCCCCTACCGCCTACAACTTTTACGCCGACGCGGCCTACAACCGCGTGGCTCAGCTCACGGGCACCTACTTCTTTGCTCTGTAAGCCAAGCAGCTCAGAGGAGTATTATTTAAGCTTGGCCACGGGGGTAGGGCTCGTCATCACGCCATCGGGCAGGGTTTGCACGGCCGTTACGTAGTCGAAGCGGGCGGGCTTGTCGGCTTCGCTGCGGCCCGAGGCCAGCAAGATTTGGCCGTGGCGGGCGTACTCGTTCCAGCGGCGGCGAAAGGCGGGCTGCGGGTCCGACGCTTTCGGAAAATAGGCCCACTCATCGACCAAGCCGGTGGCCTTGTTCACCAGCACTTCGTAGCGGTTATCGGGCGTCACGCCCACTTTGTTGAAAGTCATCTGCAGGCGGTCGGCGGGCGCGCCGTCCATCGTTTGGCCTTCGCCCAAATACTTGAGCAGCACACCGGGGTCTTGCAGCTTAAAGGGCATCACCAGCCAATAGGAATTATTAATCCACATGGGCGTGAGCTTTTCGAGCAGCTGCTGGCCGGCGGGCGTGCCCGACACGTCCTTGCCGCGGCTGTACACGTGGCCCTGCTTGCTGTTGAGGTTATAATTGGCCACCAGCGTGTCCTTTTCCCAGTGGAAATCGCCGGTTTTTTTATCCCAAATCTGGTACTGGTTTCCAAAAAAATCCCAAGCCAGGTAGCGGGTATTGTCCCAGCCTTCGCGGCCGCCCATCTTCTTCAGCACCCGGTCGGCAATGGTCACCGCCTTGGGGTCTGAGGCCTGACCGGGCCCTTTATCGGCGCAGCCCGCCAACCAACCGCTGCCCACGGCAGCAAAAGCAAATGCGAGTAAGCGAGCGGCGAGGCGCATAGTGAACCGGGAAATAGACTGGGAGCTACCAGCCGGTGAGAGAGATGCGTAAATGTAACGCCCCTGCGCACGCTGGCAAGCAGAGCCCTACCCCTGCCCTGGCGGCTTATTTTGGAGCCAACCACTCGTTGTCGGCCGGGTAGCTGTCGGGCACGTAGAGGCTGCCCAGGGTCACTTTTTTGATGGTGCGGCCACTGCGCACGGGCAGCGCGATGCTCTTGGCGCCGGCCTGCCACACGGCAATGCTGCGGTGAATCTTCTCCTCGGTGCCGTTGTCGAAGGTCACGGTTAGGTCCACGGGCACAGGCTTACTGCCTTTGGCGGTCACGGTTATTTGGGCGGGCTTATCAGCGGGGCGCACCACGCTCGTGATGGCCAGGTCGGGGTAGCCGCCGTCGAAAAACCAGCGCTGCCAAAACCAATCGAGATTTTGACCCGCGCCCGCGTTCATCGAATAGAAGAAGTCGTAGGGCATCGGGTGCTTGCCGTGCCAATTACGGATGTAGGTATGCAAGGCCTTGGTAAACAGCTCCTCGCCGAGCATATCCTTCACGTACAAATAGCCCAGGCCCGGCTTGGGGTAGGAATTGAGGAAGAACGGCGCGCCGGCTTGCTGGGTCGTGAGCGTCACGATGGGCAGGTCGTCCTCGGTGTCGGCGGCGCGGGCGTAGGGCACCATGCCGTAGTCGTCGATGAGGCCAGGCTGAATAAGCGGCGAGATAATCCACTCGCCAATGGTGGCCCAGCCCTCGTCCATCCAGCCGTATTTCGTCTCGTTAATACCCATGTAGAACGGGAACATCGTATGAAAAATCTCGTGGTCGGTGAGCGTGATGGCCTCCTCGCGGGTGCTGGTGGGATTGTCGTTCACCATCATCGGGTACTCCATCTGGTCGAGGCCGTCAAAAACTGTCTCGTGGTTGTAGGGGTAGGGCCACTTCGGGAAGGTGTAGCTCATGGCCTGCACCGTGCGCCGGGCAATGTCAATCACGTCGCGGTAGTCGTGGTGGGCGGTGTTGTACACGGCATCGACGCGGGTGCGGCGCTTAGTAGCAGGGTCCACCACGAGGCTGGTCGACTGCCATACATAGTGCTCGGAAGTCGCAAAGGCAAAGTCGGTTACGTCGCGCGCGTCAAAGTGCCAGGTGTTGTCGCCGCGGCCAGCGGTGTAGTCGTGGCGGCGCAGGTCGGTGCTGTCGATGATGCTGATAATACCGTCTTTGGTGCTGGCCTCGTGCAGGCGGTTAACATACTTTTTAGTCAGCACCTGGCTGGCGTTGGTGAGATCACCGGTGGCCCAGACCACGTAGTTGCGCGGCATGGTGATATCGACCGCGAAGTGGCAGAAGTCATTATAAAACTCCGGCCCACCCAGGTAAGGCACTTTGTTCCAACCGTCTATATCGTCATACACTGCGATGCGCGGGAAGAAATAAGCGATGAATGCCGCGCCCGGCTCTATCTCGCCGGTGCGCTGGTGCGAGCCCTCATTGAGCACATACGAGTAGGTGATGGCCACTTCCACCGTCTGGCCCGGCCCGAGGGGCTGGGCGAGCGGCACCGTCATGTTGGTATTGTCGATGGCCAGCGACTTCACATCCACGGCCTGCCCGCCGAGGCTCATTTGACTGATAGACACGCCATTGCCCGTATCCTCGGCCCGAAACCGGGTAGTACGCGGCGCCCCAGCCTGGTAGAGGTTGGGGTAAAGCTTAAACCACAGCTCGCGCAGCTCGTCGGGGCTGTTGTTTTGGTACACGATTTTCACCTCGCCTTCCAGCTTGCGCGAGGACGGGTTAAATACCACCTTGATAGTGTAGTCGGCCGTGTTTTGCCAGTAGCGCGGGCCGGGGCGGCCGTCGGGCGCGCGGGTGCCCTTGGCGTAGGTGGCGCGCAGGTTGCGGGGCATGGGCAGCGGCGCTTGCGCCAGGCTAGCCGCGTGCGTGAGGGCGAGCAGCGCCGCCAGTGCCAGGCGGGGAAAACCAAGAATCTTTTTCAACTAAGAAAACTAAAATGGGGCGTCAGTGAAGCGCCAGGGCCTTTTTCATCCAAAAACCGCCCTGCTCGCTACTAACGCAAAAACCAGCTTGCCGCTGCAAACCAGCCCACAAAAATAGCTAAACCGGCAGGTCAGCCCGACGTTTATCGGGCCAGCCGGCTCGTTTGCTTTCCGGTGGCGCCGCACCCTACCCCCTACTCCACGCGCTGCAAATCCAGGTCTTGAAAATCGTAGCTAAAATCGGTGAGGGGCGACACCGGCTTCATCTTGATACTGGCGGCCCTACCCCCCTCATCGAGGGTAAAAGCGGCGAAGGCATCGGCATTCATGCTGCGGGCATTCCAGCGCACTACGTAGGTAGTGCCGCGGTAAGGCAGCAGCTGGCCTACCAGGCGCGGGGCGCGCTTGGCCTTTAGCCACAGGCCTTGCGTGTACACAGTCATGTCGCCGAGCCAGGCGTCATGGTAGCGGCCTACGAAGGCGCCAAAATCAGGGCGCTTGGGAGCGGCTTTTTGGGCCTTGGCTACCTGTTGCCACACGGCGGCGGTGGCTCTGTCGACGTCGGCGTTGCGGGCCTTTAGGCGGTCTACTAGTTCTTGCACGCGGTCGAGGCCAGTTACGCCTAGGTAATGGTCTTCAATAAAATTGGTGACGGCCGTGAAGGCCGCGCCATTCTCCTGGTTGGTGAGCACGATAACGCCCAAGTGCAGCTCGGGCAGCAGCATAACTTTGGTCACCATTCCCACTTCGCCGCCGGTGTGCGACACTTCCTTATAGCCACGCACATCGCGCAAAAACCACCCTAGCCCGTAGGCGCCGAAGTGCGTGTGGTAGGGCGCGGTTGCGGGGCCGACCGGCAAAATAGTTTGGGGCGTCCACAGTTCGTTCAGCGTCTTGGGCTTCAGGAGCGGGGCCGGAGCGCCAGGGCCGCCGAGCAGCATGAGGGCCCACTTGCTCAGGTCGGCCACGCTGCTGTAGATGCCGCCGGCCGGGCCTAGCAAAGTGTTCATGTCCCGCCTGATTACCTGTACCTTGCCATCGACCGGCCCGTGGGCCTCAATAACGTTGCTAGGGTCGGGCAAGCGAGTGAATACGGTGGCGCTGCGACTCATGCCCAGCGGCCGCAGCAGGCGGCTTTCGACAAACGTGGTCCAGGGCTGGCCACTCACCCGCGCTACCACTTCGCCGGCCACAATGTAGAGGCTGTTGTCGTAGTCAAACTTGCTGCGAAACGACGACACCGGCTTGAAATAGCGCAGGCTGTGAATGACATCGGTAGCCGTAAAGTCGGCCGAATCGGGAAACTGCATCAAGTCGCCGGCGCCCAGCCCCAGCCCGCTGCGGTGGCACAGCAGGTCGCGCACCGTGAACTCGGCCGTCACGTAGGGGTCGTACATCTTGAACTCCGGGATGTAATCCGTCACCTTGTCGTCCCAGCGCAGCTTGCCTTCTTCTACCAGCAGCCCGAGTGCCGCCGTGGTAAAGGCCTTGGTATTGGAGGCAATGCCGAAGAGCGTGTTGGCATCGACCGGCTCCTTGGTAGCCAGCGAGCGCACGCCGTAGCCTTTGGCTACCACTACTTGCCCATCCTTGACCACCGCCACCGCGATGCCGGGCACGTCAAACGCCTTGAGGGTACGGGCCACGGTGGCATCGAGCGCCGCCAGGTCGAGGGGCGCGGTAACGGGCGGGGCAGTCTGAGCCTGGGCAGCCGGGTGCCACAAGCCAGCTACTAGTAGTAACGCAAAAAACCTTGTTTTCATGAGAGGGGTAGGCAGGTGAGGATAAGGTTTTTTTTCAGAGCCACAAATAAAGTACATGCCCTATAACTACGCACAAAAGCGTCTCTAAAACAGGTAGATATACCTGTTTTAGAGACGCTTTTGCCGGCAGGCCCTACCCTACCGCTCTAGCTTGAAGCCTGGCTCGCGAGCGGGCGGCGCGGTGCGGTTGGCCACGGCCCAGCCGGTGAGGTACATCCACTGCGTCATGCGGGTAAGCTTGGCATAGTCGATGCGCTGGGGCTCGTCGCGCGGGGTGTGGTAGTCCACGTGCAGCAGCGAGGTATACATAATGGCCGGGATGCCCAGGCGCGCATACGGCAGGTGGTCGGAACGGAAGTACCAGCCTTCGGGGTGGGTAGCCTTGTCCCACTCGGTGTCGAGCTTGAACTTGGGGCCCGCTTGGTTCGCAGCCAAGGCTGTTTTCACAAGGTCAGACGAGTTCAGGTGGGGCGGCGTCGAGCCCAGCAGCGCGGCCGAGTCGGGAGCGTTGCGGCCCATCATCTCGGCGTTCAGCACGGCCACAATGCTGGCTTGCGGCACCGTGGGGTGGGCCGAAAAGTAAGTCGAACCAATCAGCCCGCGCTCTTCCGAGCCTTGGTACACAAACAGCGCCGAGCGCCGGCTCGGCTGCTGCTTAAAGGCCCGCATAATAGCCAGCAGGGCCGCGCAGCCGGTGGCGTTGTCGTCGGCGCCGTTGTAGATAGAGTCGCCCGCAATGGGGGCCCGCACGCCATCGTGGTCTTGGTGGGTGCTGAAGAGCACGTATTCCTTTTTCAGTTGCGCATCGGTGCCGGGCATCTTGGCCACAATGTTGACGGACGGGTACTGGAAGCTTTCCACTTGCAGATTGGCGGTGAGCTGCTGGCCGGGCTGCTGCACCCAGCTAGCGGCGCTGGCCGGCAACCACATCACCGGCGGCGTACTCACTACGCGGGTGCTGGCCACACCGGGCAAGCTGTAGCGCCCGCGCTCGAAAACGTGGCTCCAGTGGTCGTAAAGGGCCTGCTGCTTCGGGTCTGACACGAATACCACCGCCACCGCGCCGGCCTTGGTCAGCTCGCCCGCCTGCCCGGCAAACTTGCCAAACACGTAGCGCCGGTAGCTGATGCCGTCGGTGGGCGCGCCCGCAATCTGCACCGCCACGGCTTTGCCTTTCACATCAACCTTAGCTAGCTCGGCAGCCGAGCCGGTGCCCACGTACACGAGCGGCGCGTTCACGCTAGCGTTGGTGGGGGCAGTCACCAGGCCGTCCTGGTCCAGCCTGATTTCGTGGGTGCCGATGCGCAGCGTGCTGGCCTTGGTGAGGCGGGTGCGCTGCAGATGGAACCACTGAAAATAGGTGCCGTCGTCGCCAGCCGGCAGCATGCCGGTCGCCCGAATCTGGTCGGCGAGCCATACCGATGCCTTTAGCTCATCGAGGGTGCCACCCTCGCGGCCCCGGTAGTGGTCGCCGGCCAGCGCAAACAGGTCGCGCTTGATGTCGGCCTCGTGGATGGCGCTTTCAGCGTTGGTGGCCTTGGGGGGGGTAGGCCCTTTTTTCTGCGCCTGGCCCGCCAGTGGCAAGGCCAAACCCAAGGCGGCTAGAAGATAGAATCTGTGTTTCATCGGAAAAGGAACTAAGTAGAAATGTGGTATTAAATATGGTCAGGTGTGGTCAAATGGCTTTAAAATACTGTCATGCTGAACACAGTGCAGCAGCTCGCTCGCTTCGGTTACACCGCAGGCTTGCGCGGTCAACGATAGAGTTATGCAGCACGCGAGCCGCTTCACTATGCTCATTAGGAGGTAACTCTTGATTGCGCTTCAACGCGCTATTTCTGCCGGGCGGCCCATGCGTCCATGCGGTGTTCCAGCACAGCCAGCGGCATAGCGCCATCCAGCAGCAACTCGTCGTGGAAAGCCTTGAGCGAGAACTTTGCGCCTAGCTGCTGCTCGTAGCGCGTGCGCAGCTCCCGAATCTTGAGCTGGCCAGTTTTGTAGGCCAGCGCCTGACCGGGCCACGCCATGTAGCGCTCAATTTCGGCGGTGGCACCCTGCTCAGTGGTCGCCTCATTGGCCAGCATGTAGGCGATGGCTTGCTCGCGGGTGAGGCCCTTGGCGTGCATGCCCACATCCACTACCAGCCGGATGGCGCGGTGCATCTCGGCGCTCAGCGCGCCCAAGTACTGGTACGGGTCTTGGTACATGCCCAGCTCCTTGCCCAGGCTTTCGGTATACAGCGCCCAGCCTTCGCTGAAGGCCGAGTAAAACGCAAAGCGCTGAAACTTGGGCAAGTTGGTATTTTCCTGTTGCAGCGACACCTGGAAGTGGTGGCCCGGAATGGCTTCGTGCAAAAACAGTGACTCCATACCCGGCGTCTTAAACTTGGTAGCGTCGAGGATAGGCACGTAGAAGATGCCCGGCCGTGAGCCGTCGGCCGAGGCGCGGTTGTACTGCGCGCTGGCCGTGGCAGCCCGAAAAGCTTCCGTTTGCCGAATCTCAAAAGCCGTCTTTGGCATTCGGCCAAACAGGCGGGGTAGGCCCGGCGCCACCCGCCCCTGAATGGCGCGGAAGCCGTTGAGTACTTCTTCGGGTGTTTTGTAGGGCCGAAACTTGGGGTCAGTGCTCAGCGAAGCGAGTAGCTCGGGCACGGTGCCGGCGTAGCCGAGCTGCTGGCGCACCTTCTCCATCTCGCC
>CAZZDR010000102.1:0-11506 GCA_964652535.1 uncultured Hymenobacter sp.
ATTTCATCGACCAAGCCTAGCTCTAGCGCACGGCGCGCGTAGGCCGGGTTGTTCTCTACGCCAAGCAGGCGGTCGGCCAGGCCGTGCTGCCGCAGGCTCAGCGCCAGTGAACCGCCAATAAGGCCCAGACCGATAATCGTGATAGTCATGTGGATGTGAATTCAACTATTTTGTCATTGCCGTGCTCCGCGTTGCTGCGCTCGCATCGGCAGATGTCTTAATTCGCTCCAGCGCCTCGCGCAGCACACTTTCGGGCTGGCAGAGGCTGGCGCGTATGTAGCCGTTGCCATTGCTGCCGAAGATGCCGCCGGGCGTTAGGAACACGCGCGCGTCGGCCAGCACGGCATCGCTGAGGGCATAACCATCGGCATATTGTGGCGGCACGGCAGCCCAGATGAACAGGCCAGTTTGCCCCGGTGCGGCGTCGCAGTCGAGCGCGGCTAGTAGTTCGCGCACCAGTTCGCGGCGGGCGCGGTACGTGGCATTTAGCTCCGCAAACCAGTCATTGCCGAGCGCCAGTGCCGCTACTGCCGCCTGCTGAATGCCCAGGAACATCCCCGAATCCATGTTGCTCTTGAAGCGGAGTACTTCGGTCAGCCAATCAGCGCGGCCTACCAGCATCCCTACCCGCCAGCCAGCCAAGTTATGCGACTTGCTTAAGGAATTGAGCTCTAGCGCTACTTCCTTGGCGCCAGGTATAGAGAGCAGGCTGGTTGGGGGCGTTTCATTCAGCACAAAACCGTAGGGGTTATCGTGCACCAGCATAATGCTGTGCGCCTGCGCAAACTCAACCAGCCTTTGCAGAAACTCGGGGCTGGCCGGGGTGCCAGTGGGCATGTGCGGGTAGTTTACCAGCATCATTTTCACGCGGCTTAAGTCGGTCTTCGCCAAAGCCTCCAAATCGGGTAGCCAGCCGGTGGCGGCGGTCAGGTCGTACTCGCGCACTTCGGCTCCGCAGATTTCGGCTACGGCGCGGTAGGTGGGGTAGCCGGGGTTAGGGATTAACACCGCATCGCCGGCTTCCAAAAACGCCATGCCAATGTGCATCAGGCCTTCTTTCGAGCCAGCCAAGGGAAGTACCTCGGTAGCCGGATCGAGCGCTACCCCGTAAGACCGCTGGTAGAAGTCGGCCATGGCTTGGCGCAGCGCGGGCGTGCCCTGGTAGCTCTGGTAGCCGTGGGTATTGGGCTGGCTGGCAGTGGCCGCTAGGGCCGATACTACGCTTGGGTGCGGCGGCAAATCGGGGCTACCGATGCCCAGGCTGATGATATTAGCCCCGGCTGCGTTGAGCGCGGCCAACTCACGCAGTTTGCGCGAGAAGTAGTATTCGCCGGTATTGGCCAAGCGGCTGGCAGTGGTGATAGTCATAACATTCGTTTCTGTCATCCTAAGCTTGCGTAGGCTCTTAGCACCTTCGCACGCATCAGGTGCACGTTAGTGATTCTGCCCTGACGGAATAAGGTCCTTCGCAAGCTCAGGATGCCGGTTAGTTAGCATCCCTACCCCCTCGCCAAACTCCATGCTGCCGCGCTGGTAGGCGCCTAGCACGCGCAATTCCTCTGTCACATTAGGTAGCTCAGCTAGCAGCCGCTCTAGTTGGGCCGGGGTGTCGAACTCCACATCGGCGTGGAAGCCGTAGTGCCAGGGCTGGCTGGGGCGGGGGCACGACTGCAGTTTGCTCAGGTTGAGCCCGTGGCTAGCCACCAGCGTGAGCACCTGCGCCAGCATACCCGGCGCGTGCGAGGTGTAGAAGTACAGCGAAGCCTTATCGGGCTGCACTACGGGCGTGGCCTCAGCGGCGCGCTCCAGCACCAGGAAGCGAGTGTAGTTATTGGGGTCGTCGTTGATGGCAGGGGCCAAAATCTCTAGGCCAAACGCCTCGGCGGCTTGGCCACCAGCTACTGCGGCCAGGCCAGGGGTACGGCTCTCAGCCAAGCGCTGGGCACTGAGGCCGGTATCCTCGGTTTCGACGAGCTGCCACGCCGGGTATTGGCTCAGGAAATCGCCGCACTGACGCAGGGCCATGGGGTGCGAGTGAACGGTCTGTATATCGGCGAGCGTGGTGCCGGGCAGTACGAGCAGGTGCTGGTGAATGGGCAGATATACTTCGCCTGTGATGGTGAGGTCGGCGCGCTCTAGCAGTAGATAATTGGGCAAGATGCTACCAGCCAGCGAGTTTTCCATGGCCATCACGGCTGCATCGGCGCGGCCATCGGCTACTTGGGCTACTACCTCGCCGAAGGTGGCGCAGAAGTTCAGGGCCGGAGCGGCGCCAAAGTACTGGCGGGCGGCTACTTCGTGAAAACTCCCTTTGAACCCCTGAATGGCAACGTGCTGTGGCATGGTAGTAGAGAAATAAAGCGGTAGTTGGAAAGCTCTCCGCCGAAAAAACATAAAAAAAGCGCCACTCGAAGAACGAGTGGCGCTGCTAATTTTTTGTGGCTTAGCTACATGGCGACTCGTTCTACGCGGGGGGCGTAAAATAAAAATAGCCAAAAAAGTAGCGAGCGGTGAACATGATAGCTGTCGAATTGGGTGGCAAGGTAGGCAAGAATTTTAAACTGGCAAATTCCTATCGCGCTTTTTCAAGGCAGCTTTACCCGTTCCAGCGACCAAATTTACCCTGCTGGTAGTCGGTATATGCCTGCTCAATCTCGGCTTCGGTATTCATCACAAACGGCCCGGCCGATACTACAGGCTCGGCAAAAGGCTCGGCGTGGCCTAGCAGCAATACGCTGTTGGTCAGGGCTTCGATAGCTAGCTCATCGCCATCATAATTAAATTCAACTAGCTCGCGAGCGAAGGCTTCGGTGCCATTCACTCGCACGCTGCCGCGCACCACGTAGCAAAAAATGCTGCGGCTCGCCGCGATGGGCAGCGTCACGGCTGCGCCTTCACTGAAGTCGAGCCAGGCCAGAGCCACGTCGGCCAGCGGCTGCACAGCGCCTGCAGTCCTACCCCACTCGCCCGATACGGCGTGGGCTACGACGCCAGTAGCTAGCTCGACCTCAGGTATTTCATTGGCCTGCAAGCCGATGTAGCGCGGCGCAGTCATTTTGTACTTCGCCGGCAGGTTGACCCACAGCTGCAAAATTTCGAGCGGCCCACCCGTTTTCTTAAATTCATTGGATGAAACCTCAGCGTGAATGAGGCCTGAGCCGGCCGTCATCCACTGAATGCCGCCAGCTTTGATAACGCTTTCGTGACCGCTGCTATCCTTATGCAGAATGTCGCCTTCGAGGATGAACGTGACGGTTTCGAAGCCCCGGTGCGGGTGCGGGCCAAAGGGCAGGCCCCGGTTGTTGGCTCGGTATACCTGCGGCCCGTGGTGGTTTAGAAACAGAAACGGGTCGAGGTACTCGACTGATGGCGTGGGGATTGCTCGGTACGTGACGAGGTCGGCGATGGGCGCGTTCACGGCCCGGTGCTTTTGAATGACAGTGCGCATAGGTTTATCAACCCCCAAGGTGGCCAAACGGTTACTCCTGCACCAAAAAGGGAATGTTGCCCGTTGCTACATTGCCGTGCTTGTCTTCAGCGTACACAAATAGGCGGTAGGCGCCCGGCCGGCTAGGAGCCACAAACGATGCTTGGCGCAACTTATCGGTTGCTACCTTTAGGGGCAGCGGTGTGGGCCGTGCCTCTCGGTCGCCACCCTGCTTCAGGTCCGTGCTTTCGGGTAGCAGTTCCCAACGTAGGAAGAGCATATCGGCATCCGGGTCAGTAATAGTTTGCTGTATCGCCGCTGGCTGACCGGGCTTTAGCGTTACGGCCTGGGTCGCGGTTTTGCCATCCAGCGTGAAGCTGGCAATATGCGGGGCGCGGTTTTGCGGCCAGTGGCCGCTCCACTCGTACTGGAGTACGTCCATCACCTCCGTTTCCTGGCCGTCTTCGGTAAAAAGGCCATACCAGGTGGGCGTGCGCTCCTGCTTTTGGCCCCATAGAAAGACGTAGGAGCCTAGGCAGCGCGCCCGATCTTGCAGCACCGAGGCTTCGTAGCGGCTCTTATACACGGCGGCTTTTTGGCTGCTGGTTTCTTCTACCGAGGCTTTCCAAGGCGTTTGGGGGCCTTCCCAGTGGCCAGTGGGTCCCCATTCGGCCACCAGGTAGGGGCCCGTCCAGCCGGCGTCGGCCACCTGCTTGGGTAGCGTGGCCAGGCCAGCGTAGGTATTGATACTCAAGATGTCCACGGCCGGGCAGCGGGCTTTGATGTACTCAACCTCCCGCTTCCCTACCCCCGCCAGCACGGTTGAAGTTGGGTGGTTGGGGTCAGTTTCGTGAATCATTTGGGCGATGTCGTTCACCGCGTCCCACACCTTCGGGTTGGTGTAGTCGAGGTTTAGCTCGTTGCCGATGCCCCAGAACAGTACGGCTGGGTTGTCTTTGTATTTAAGAACTTCGCCCTTAATCTTTTGCAGCTGCGCGGCCACGGCCGTCGCGTTGTTGTAGTCGAAGCCGTGGCGCTCGCGGGCCACGTCGAGGCCCAGCATCACGGTGAGGTGGTGTTGGTTGGCGGCGGCTAGCACCTGGGGCGCGTCGGTGGTGCTCCAGGTACGAATGGAGTTGCCGCCGTAGGCCGCAATGCGCTCGGGATACTGGCTGCCGCCTGCGCCCTTCACGAAGTAGGGCTGGCCGGCGCGCAGCAGCTCGTATCGGCCATTAGCTTGGTGCACAGCCACTTTTACGGGGCCGGTGGGCGGGCTAGCCACGGCTGGCGAGCTGATTAGCGCCAGCAGCAACATGGCGGGCGAGAAGCATTTTTTCATGGGCGGGAAGGGGGTAGGGCCGGCAAAGTAACGGACGAGAACGGACTGTACTACCTAACAAAAGAACGTCAGGCGCTTCTGGCGTCTGACGTTCTTTATGGCCTTCAGTATTAACAGGCTAGCTCGCTTCTTCCGTGGGTGGCGTACCGCGGAAGGCGTCCGTTTTGCCCACGCCAACGGTCAGCTTCACCGGCTTGTTCTCCTTGGCCGACTGGTAGATAGCCTCCATAATGCGCTGGTCTTGCAGGCCTTCCTCGCCGGGCGTGTAAGGCGTTTTGTTGCCACGCACGCACTCGGCCATATGGTCCATTTCGAGGGCAAACTGCTGCTTGTTCGGGTTATCCGGCTGTTCAGTCAGTTGCTTACCATTAGGGGCATGCTTAAGCTCTTGCTTAAGACCTTGATACGTGAAGGCCGGGTCCATTTTGATGGTGCCGGTTTCGGCGTGCACAGCATAGCTCTTGGCATTATAAGAGCCATAGCCCGTCATGCACTGCGCAAGGACGCCGCTCGGAAAACGCAGCGTAAAGCTCACATTCTCCTCAATTTCCCGAAAACGGTCGTCGCCGGGCGTGCTATAGATCTGGGCCGAAACTTCAGTGGGTTCCTCGCCGAGCAGGAAGCGCGTAGTGTTGAGGCAGTACAGGCCTACGTCGGGTAGCGAGCCGCCGCCAGCGAGGGCCTTCTTGTGGCGCCACTGCTGGTCGTGGGCCTGGTTTTGGCAGTTCATCATCTGGATGAGCTTGGTCTTGCCGTAGGTTTTGTCGCGCACCAGCTTCATAGCGGCCCGGTTAAGCGGCTCGTACTGGATGCGGTAGGCAATCATCAACTTCTTGCCGGCCTTGTTGCAGGCGGCAATCATTTCTTCGCACTCCTTCACCGAGTTAGCCATCGGCTTTTCGCAGAGAATGTGCTTGCCAGCCTTGGCGCCCCGAATGGTGAACTCGTGGTGTTGCGCGTTGGGCAGCACGATGTAAATCACCTCTACTTCGGGATTATCCTTAAGCTTATCGTAGTTGGCATACGAGTAGCAGCTGCTGGGCTTAATGCCGTACTGCTTAGCAGCTTTTGCCATTTTGTCGGCGTCACCGCTCACCAAGGCCACCGGCTTGCAGTGCTTGGCCTGGCCAAAGGCGGGTAGGATTTCGGCGAGCGTGAGGTGGCCTAGGCCCACGATGGCGAAGCCTACGCGCTGGTCGGGCGCATCGGGGTTCGGGAAAGGGCCGGCTTTGGGGTCGGTAGGCGCTTCGAGGGGGGGTAGGGTAATATCGAGCGGGCCGGTGTGCGGCGCGGGCGCTTCGAAGCCGCTGAGTTCGGCAGCTTCGGCGGCGGCCAGGGGCAGGGCGGTGGCGATGCCGGCCGCGAGCAAACCGCGCCCAGCGTGGTTGATGAACTGGCGGCGCGAGGTGTCACACGCCGGGCCAGCCGTGAGTTCAACCGCTACCTGGTCGAGCGAGTGAGCGGCGGAAGTTTCCTGAAACATAATAGGTTGTGCTTGTGGAATAAGTAAATGCAGACTGCCTGTACGTGCAGGTAGTAGTAAAAAGTTATTCACTTTTTGAAGTAAGCCCAACCGTGGCAACCTATCTCCAGCTCACCGGTTTAAGCAGGTCATACCGCAGGCCACCGCGGCACTAGCCCGGTTTTTCGGCCCTTATTTTCTTTGCTTATGTCTGCCCTTTTCGAGCCGCTCACCCTGCGCGGCCTCACGCTCAAAAATCGTATTGTTGTATCGCCCATGTGCCAGTACAGCGCCCAAGATGGCTTTGCCAACGACTGGCACCTAGTACACCTGGGAAGCCGCGCCGTGGGCGGGGCCGCTTTGCTCGTTCAGGAAGCCACGGCCGTGTCGCCCGAAGGCCGCATTACGCCCGAAGACCTGGGCATCTGGAAAGATGAGCACATTGATTTTCAGAAGCGTATCAACCAGTTTATCGAATCCCAAGGCTGCGTACCGGGCGTGCAGCTCGCCCACGCCGGCCGCAAAGCCAGCACCTACACCAGCTGGCTAGGCAAGGGCCACGGCGCCGTGCCCGAGGCTGAAGGCGGCTGGCAAGTTGTGGCGCCCAGTGCCGTCAAATTCTCTGATGACTACCCGCAGCCAGTGGCGCTCGACGCAGCCGGCATTAAGAAGGTAATTGCTGACTTCCGCAGCGCTACCGAGCGCTCGCTAGCCGCTGGCTTCAAGGTGATTGAGCTACACGCAGCACACGGCTACCTGCTGCACGAGTTTCTGTCGCCACTCAGCAACCAGCGCACCGACACTTACGGTGGCTCGTTTGAAAACCGCATCCGGCTGCTGCTGGAAGTGGTAGCCGCCGTGCGCCAGGTATTGCCCGAAGATTTTCCGCTGTTCGTGCGCATTTCGGCCACCGACTGGGCCGAAGGTGGCTGGACGGCCGACGAGTCGGTGCAGCTTAGCACCTGGCTGCGCGACCGCGGCGTAGACCTCGTGGACGCCTCCACGGGTGGCAACGTAGCCGATGCTAAAATTCCGGTGGGTCCCGGCTATCAGGTCGAGTTTGCCGAGCGCATCAAGCGCGAAGTAGGCATTCCGACTGGCGCAGTAGGCCTCATCACCACGCCCCAAGAAGCCGAAGACGTTATTACCAAAGGCCACGCCGATCTCGTACTGCTGGCCCGCGAGGAGCTGCGCGACCCGTACTTCCCGCTGCACGCGGCGCACGAGCTAGGCGCTGAGGTAGCCTGGCCCGTGCAGTACGAGCGCGCCAAGCCGCGCCGCTAGGCGATAATAGCGCAAATTTTTGAACCAAACGAGCATTAAAAATGCGTGTTTTGCCCTAAATCGAAAATGCAGATGTTTGGAAGCTGATAAAAGCTTCCAAACATCTGCATTTTTTTGGGTTCCACTTTTATTTTGAAACTACACTAGGTCATAGATTGAAAGTCAGCACCCTTATCGGTTCTATCTTGACTTTAAAAATGGGCTAGATAGCCGAAATAACTGCATAGTAGCTGGAAGAAATTGAATAAAAGAATGGCGCAGTTGCGTACCTTTTGCCAAACTTTTCCCACTCAACTCATTACGTATGAGCCAGCTTCCCGAAACTCCGTCTCGGCGTACCTTCCTCAAGCAAGGCGCGGCCGCTACGGCCGGCATTATTATCGTTCCGCGCTTTGTGCTAGGCGGCAAGGGTTACACTGCCCCTAGCGACCAGCTTTTGATAGCCGGCGTCGGCGTCGGTGGCAAGGGCGAGAGCGACATCGCTATGTTTGCCAAATCTGGCAAGGCCCGCATTGCTTACCTCTGCGATGTGGATGACCGCCGTGCGGCCAACTCGCGCAAAGCTTTTCCGCAAGCCAAGTATTATAAAGACTGGCGGAAAATGTTCGAGAAAGAGCACAAGCATTTTGATGCTGTCTCGGTTTCGACGCCCGACCACAACCACGCCATGCCAACACTGGCGGCCATGCAACTGGGTAAGCACGTCTACGTGCAAAAACCTTTAACCCACGATATTTTCGAGGCCCGTGCCCTTACCGACGCGGCCAAGCGCTACCCCAAAGTGGTGACCCAAATGGGCAACCAGGGCGCTTCCAACGATGGCGTGCGGCAGCTGATGGAATGGTACGATGCCGGCACCATCGGCGACGTGCACACCATCTATTGCTGGACTGACCGGCCGGTGTGGCCCCAGGGTATTGCCTGGCCCACCACCAAGCAAACGCCGCCCGCCGAGCTCGATTGGGACCTGTGGCTAGGCACCGCGCCCCAGCGCGACTACGTCGACCACCTTATTCCCTTCAACTGGCGCGGCTGGTGGGACTACGGCACCGGCGCCCTCGGCGACATGGGCTGCCACCTCCTCGAATCGCCCTTCCGGGTGCTTGACTTGCAGTATGCTAGCTCGGTGCAGGCCAGCGTAGGTAGCGTGTACGTCGACGAGTTTAAGCGCGGGTATTTCCCTGAGAGCTGCCCGCCCTCAAGCCACGTTACGCTTACTTTCCCAAAGACCAACAAAACCAAAGGCGACGTAACCGTGCACTGGATGGACGGCGGCATTCAGCCCGAGCGCCCCGATGAGCTAGGCCCCAACGAGCTGTTCGGCGACGGCGGCAACGGCACCCTGTTTGTCGGTACCAAGGGCAAAATGATGGCCAGCACTTACGGCGCCGACCCGCGCTTGCTGCCCCTCTCACGCAACCAGGAGGTGAACGTACCGAAGACGCTGGCCCGCGTGCCCGGCCAGGCCGATGGTCACTATGGCCAGTGGGTAGAGGCCTGCCTCGCCGGCGCTGGTAAAATGAAAGTGAGCTCGCCTTTCGAGTTGGCTGGCCCGCTCACCGAGGCACTGCTGATGGCCAACCTCGCTATTCGCGGCTACGACCTGCAAAAGCCTAAACCCGGAGGAGGCAGGGGCTTTGAATACCCCGGACGTGGCCGTAAGCTACTGTGGGACAACAATCAAATGCGTATCACTAACCTCGATGAAGTTAACCAGTTCGTGAAGCGCGAGTATCGCCAAGGCTGGAAACTAGGGTAACCCCTGGGTAGCAAGTAAAAAGGACGTGAGGCGCGTCCAGCGCCCGTTTATTGAAATAGCTCTGCCGCTTCATTCAAGGAGGCGGTAGATGCTTCAATAAGCGGACGCTGGATGCGTCTCACGTCCTTTTTTAGTCCTACCCCCTACTTCAGCAAGTAATCGCTGGTAAGCAACTGCCGCTGATTGGCGGCGTTGCAGAGCGCATAGCTAAAACCTTTTTGCAAGGCAAAGGCTCCGGTTACACCCTGGTTATTCACGGCAATGAAGCAGACCTGAATCTCTTTGGCCTGTGCGCCTTTGATGCGGGCCACGCGCTCGACGGCGGCGCGGCAGGCCGCGGTGGGCGATAGCCCCTGGCGCATGAGCTCGACTACGGTGTGTGCGCCAGCCATTCGAATCACATCTTCGCCTTGGCCAGTAGCAGCGGCCGCACCTACTTCATTATCAACGTATAATCCTGAGCCGATGAGTGGCGAGTCGCCTACCCGGCCGCGCATCTTGAAACCCATACCGCTGGTAGTGCAGCTACCGCTAAGGTTGCCCTGCGCATCGAGCGCCAGCATAGCGATAGTATCGTGGTTTTGGGGACCGCCCACGGGGCCGGTTTTTTGGTTGCCCGAGTTTTCGATGTTGACCACGGGTTTGTACTGGCTGGTTTTCAACCACTCGCGGTAGTTTTTCTCGGCATCGGGGCTGAGTTTTTGGGGCTGTAGGGGGAAACCCTGAGCCACGGCAAACTGCTGGGCGCCTTCACCCACCAGCATCACATGGGGCGTTTTCTCCATCACGCGCCGCGCCACGCTGATGGGGTGCAGGATGCGCTCGAGTGCAGCCACGCTGCCACAGTTAAACTTATGGTCCATAATGCAGGCGTCGAGCGTCACGATGCCCTCCCGGTCGGGATTGCCGCCCAGGCCCACGCAGCAGTTTTGGGAGGCTTCGGTCAGCATCACTCCGGCCTCGACGGCGTCGAGAGCGGGGCCACCTTTTTTCAGGATTTCCCAGGCGCCTTGGTTAGCGGTTATACCATCATTCCAGGTGGAAATAGCCAGCGCTTTACCGCGCACATTGGGGGGTAGGGCCCGCGGCGCGGCAGCGCTGGGCCGAGCGGCCAGCAGTGCCAGCCCAGCGGCCGAGGAAGTGAGAAAATTGCGACGGTTAGCCATAGTAGAAAGAAGAATTTTGGCCAAATAACGCACGGCGCGGCCAGCTTTGCGTAGTGCGGCTTGCCTTGTGCAGCACAAACGCCGCTAGTCTGTGCGTGGCTTCTCTCGCATCTAGCTATGGTTCACTTACCCGCTGCCTTGCAGAGCTACCGCAAGTCGCTACTCATAACCAACTTACTAGTTACCAGCAGTTGGCCTACGTGGCGGGTAGTGTGCTCGGCGGCGTGCACCAGCAGGCCGATGACGGTGCTGGGTAGTTGGGCCCGCCCTACCCCCCGCCAATCGGGCAAGGTGGCTTCGGAAGTATTCTCCAATTGCGCCAGGGCACTATCTACCTGTTGGGAAAAGGCTGTAACTAGCTCTTCCACGGCGCCGGCGTGCGTGGGCGGCTGGCCCTCGGCGGCCAGGTACACCAACTGAGTTTTGCTGAGGGCCGCGCCGCGGGCGTAGGTGAAAGCACGATCGAGCACGCCCGTGAGATGGCGCAGGTGGAAGCCTACCGAAGCCAGACCAAGCGGCCGCTCGGCAAGCTTTTCGACTGGGAAATCGGCCAGGAATTCGGTTACTTCTTCGCGGGCTTGCAGCAGGGCATGGGCCACGGGCTGTAGTAGCGGCGGCACAGTGGGCAGCGGCCCACGCAGCCATACTTCGGGCAAAATATCAGTCATTATAACACCTACAAAACACTGGCTAACTACCTAGCAGTAAGACTACCGAAACGCGGTATGCAGCAGCTGCGGGTAGCGCTACTCCTAATTGGTAGCGGGGCACGCGAGCCGCTGAATACTGGCCAGCAACTAGCTCAGAAAAAGCAATAAATAGTTTTTTAGTAAAAGGAAAGGGGGGTAGGCGAAAGCCTAAACGACGCGACAAATATAAAATACATCAGGGAGCGCTTGGCCGCGGCGACCTCCGCAGCGCCCGTACCTTTACGGGTGCGGCCCAGCCGCTGCTCCACGCTGCTTTAGTTATGTCTGCTTCGCTCCCTACCCCTGCCCTGCTGGCCGCCGCCGCGCAGTTTGGCACCCCGCTCTACGTGTACCAGGCCGATACTATTCGGGCGCAGTAC
>CAZZDR010000103.1:0-11496 GCA_964652535.1 uncultured Hymenobacter sp.
AAGCACTCGCTCAACGTGAGCGTGGCGGCGGGGGTAGTGCTGTGGGACGTGCTCAGTAAGCTGGCCATTTTTGGTTGAAAACTTTAGATTCATCCCACGTAGTCAGGTTATTATCGGTTATCATCTTCACCAATTCACCATTGATTACGTAGGTTCGGGCGGTTATCTTTGAAGTCTTGCCAAGGTCATCTTTTTCTTCTTTTTCTCCTATCCTTCATGCCCTTATTTTTTACTCCTGTGGGGTGCCGAGCCTTGGCCCTAGCAACAGCCCTAGCGTTGCCAGGCTTGGCGTTAGCGCAGCAAAAGAGCTTGGTGCCTTCGGCTACGGTACTGGCTACCTTCGCCACTAAGGCCCGGGCGCAGGGCCTGAGCGCTGCTGACATAGCACAGCCCATTGTGACAAGCTCCTATTTGGACGCTAGCACGGGGCTCACACACACATACTTACAGCAGCAGGTCAATGGCTTGCCGGTGTTTAACGCCACTGGGGCCGTGCACACCGATGCGGCAGGCAAGGTGGTGTTTGCTACCCAGGACTTCGTGAGCGGCGCCGTGGCCAAGGCTGCCGCCTCTACCCCCACCCTCACGCCCGAACAGGCCGTAACGGCTGCCGCTGTGAGCTTAGGCCTGCCGCGCCCTGTGGGCCTGCGCACCTTGGTCGATGCCCGCGTGGCCGACGGCATCGTGTTCAACAAGGGCGGCATTTCGCAGGAGAATATTCCGGTGCGTCTCATGTACACACGCCAAGGTGATAAGCTGGTGCTGGTGTGGAACGTGACTATCGCGCAGCTCGACCAACAGCACCACTGGAACGCCCGCGTGGACGCCCAGACCGGCCGCCTCGTGGAGCAAAACGACTACGTAGTAAGCGAGGCTGCTACCTTCAGTGAGCTGGTGCAACGGCAGCACAGCCAGCAGCAGCGGGCAGCCTTTGCACCAGCGGCAGCACGCAACATCTTGAGCCCCAACGCAGCGGGCAGCCTCACGGTGTACCCGGTACCGCTAGAGTCGCCCGCTGCCGGCAGCCGGCAGGCGGTGCCGCTGTCGAGCGCCAACCCCACGTATTCGCCCTACGGCTGGCAGGTGAGCCTAGCGCCGAGCGGCACGTTTCCGGACACGTACTCGCTGGCATCGAGCGGCAAGTACTTGACGCGCGGCAACAACGTGGCGGCCTACGACGACAATAGCAACACCGTCAGCGGTGCCGGCAATGCGAATTACAACTCTTCGACCAGCTCGCCCGACGGCGGCACGACGCTGAATTTCGACTTTCCTTTTGTGCAGGCTAACGGCGCCCGGGCCAATCTCAACGCCGCCACGACCAACCTGTTTTACTGGAACAACATGGTGCACGACATCATGATGGCGCACGGCTTCGACGAAGTTTCGGGCAATTTTCAGTACAAAAACGCCACCGGCACCGGCACCGGCAACGACCCCGTGCGGGCTGAGTCGCAGGATGGTAGCGGCCGCGACAATGCCAACTTCGGCACGCCCGCCGATGGTGCTAGCCCCACCATGCAGATGTTTCTGTGGGATAATACTGCCGCTAACAAACTAGTTATCACGGGCTCCAGTGCTGGAGCAGGCACCTATCAATTTACTTCTGTAGCCTTTGGCCCCAGCATCACCAAGAAGCCGCTGGCCGGCAACCTGGTACTTGTGAATGATGGCGTATCGGCCGATGGCGGCGACCATGCCTGCGCTTCGCCGTTTGTGAATGCGGCGGCCGTGAGCGGCAACATTGCCTTTATTCAGCGGGGCGGCTGCCCCCAGCTCACTACCCTCACGCCGCGGGCCAACAACCAGTTTGCCCCCAAGGTGAAACGGGCGCAGGACAACGGAGCCGTGGGAGTTATTGTGTTTGACTCGCTGGCTACCAATAACTTAGTCAGCTTTGGCGGGGCCGATACGGTGGGCATTCGCATTCCGGCCATTTTTGTGAGCGGTGCTGTGGGCTTTAAGCTGCGGGCGGCGCTGCTGGCGGGGGGTAGTCTGGCTGTGGCTTCGGCTACTATCGGGGCCGATTTTGATGGCTCATTTGATAATGGTATCGTGAGCCATGAGTATGGCCACGGCATCAGCAACCGCCTCACGGGCGGCCCGGCCAACTCTAGCTGCGTTATTCAGTCGTATACCTCCAGTGGCACCACGCTCTACACCCAGACGATGGGCGAGGGGTGGAGTGACTTTTTTGCCCTCTGGATGACCACCCAGCCCACCGACAAGGGCCCTACCCCCCGCTACGTGGGCAGCTATGTAGTAGGCGGCACGCTGGCCAATGGGCCGGGCATCCGCACTTACCCCTACTCTACTAATATAAGCGTTAACCCGCTGACTTACGGTAAGGTAGGCAGCAATGCTACGTATAGCGAAACCCACAGCCTCGGCGAAGTATGGACGGCGGCGCTCTGGGATTTGAACTGGCAGTTTATTGCTCGATATGGTTACAATGCCGACATGTTTGCCACTACTACCGGCGGCAATAACAAGATGCTGAAACTGGTGCTCGACGGCTGTAAGCTGCAGGTGTGCAACCCGGGCTTCCTGGATGGGCGCGATGCCTTGCTGCGCGCCGATACGCTCACCAACCGCGCGGCCAACGCCGACCTTATCTGGAACACGTTTGCTCGCCGCGGCATGGGCTACAGCGCCGTGCAAGGCGACCGCGTAAACGGCACGCCCCGTCTCACGGGTATCAAAGAAGCATTCGACTTGCCGCCCAACGTAACGGCCGTCACGCTGGCAACTAAGAGCGGCACCACCGCCGCCAGCGCCCTCGAGGCTTTCCCCAACCCCGCCCAGGACCTGCTCACGGTGCGCACGCAGCTGAGCAGCACGGCCCCCATGAAGGTGGCTGTACTCGACCTGCTGGGCAAAACGGTGCTGCAAGCCACGGCGCCCACTGCCCAAATGCAGCAAGCTGGTGTCGAGCTGAATACCAGCCGCCTTGCCGCTGGTATCTACGTGGTGCGCGTGACTACCACGACCGGCACCTACACTACTAAGGTCACCATTCAGCACTAAGCGGCTCGATGGTTTTCACCTAAAAAAAGCCCGGCTTCGGCCGGGCTTTTTTTAGGTGCGTACTAGGCTGGTCTATGCTTGCTCCTACCCCCCTACCCCGGCCCGATGCGGCTTTACTGGCACTGCGGCCCGCTATTGCGGGCCAGCCAGCCGCTATCCCTACCCCCTCTACCGTGGCTGAGTTTCAGCAGCAGGTGTTACGCCCGGCGCTCAAGCTGCAGCACCCGGTGCTACTGGCGGTAGTAGCCGATTTTGTGGCTGACTATCGCCTGCCACTGGCTGGGGCCGAGCTTACCGAGGTGCAGCGATTATTGGGCGAGCTGCTAGCCCGCAATGCACGCCTGCGGGCCACCATCGCGGGCCTGGTGGTGGGGCTATTCACCACCGAAGAACTAGCTTTTTACCGCCAGCACCGCCCCGAGTTGAACCGCCGCCTACTCGACCTAGCCGAGCAGCGGGTGCTCAGCAGCTACGAGGCAGCTAGCAGCTAGCCAGGAGGCGGAAGCTCAACGTCAGCATGACTTAAAAACTGACTGAACCACTTTCAGCCAGCCAACTATCGCTTGCTAGCAATAGCTTACTGAAGCACTACGTTGCAAGTGGTAGTTGCGATACCGGTGCGCAAAGCCACCAAGTACAGGCCACCAGGCAGGCAGTGCAAGTTGAGCGGATGGTCGAGCTGGGTGAGCGTACTAGGTATCTGCTACGGCAGTAGCAGCTGACCCAGCGCATCGCGCACTTCAGTTGCACACCAGCAGTTGGCTGCGCCAGGCGCACTGCACGCGCCCCAATCCTTCGACGCTGGGGTTGAGACGCGAAGGGCACACCACCAACTTGCCCGGCCACAGCTCAAGGCTTGGATTCAGGCTAGGCCACGTGCCAAGGCCACTGGCAGCTTCAGCATAGCGTAAGGCGCGGCGGCGCACGGTCATTACATACTAAGCTTACAACTATTTTGGTGGCCCTACCCCATCGGTACCGCGCAAGGTTTGGCAAGTAGCACCCTATTGGCCATAACAGCCACGGCAGGTGCTACTGTCTAACGCTGTTTTACTTAGATGGCGGCCTTAATCAAACTGCGAGTCGCGCAGCTTCACCGGCACCGCCTTGGCTTTGCGGCGCAGGCGCATGTTTAGCAGCTCTACTAGCAGCGAAAAGGCCATGGCAAAGTAGAGGTAGCCTTTCTCGACCTCTTTGTGGGCGGCTTCCATCACCAGCATAAAGCCAATCATGATGAGAAACGACAGCGCAAGCATCTTGATGGTAGGATTGCGATTCACAAAGTTGGCCACGGCGCCGCTGAAGGCCAGCATAATACCCATAGCGCAGATAACGGCCGCTATCATCACCAGCACGTTATCAACCAAGCCCACCGCTGTCAGGATGGAGTCGAAGCTGAACACGATATCAATCACGATAATCTGCATGATGATAGCGGGCAGCTTGGCGTGGGTTTTATCCAGGTTTTCTTCTTCCTCCTCGCCCTGCAGCTTGGTATGAATCTCGGTGGTGCTTTTATAAATCAAAAACAAACCGCCAGCCAGCAAAATCAAGTCGCGCCCACTCACCCCGAAGTTCTCAAACAGCGGCGGCACGTTGACGGTAAACAGGGCCGTGCGCAGGCTCACAATCCAGGAAATACTCATCAGCAATCCGATGCGAAACAGCAGCGCCAGCAGCAGGCCGATGGTGCGCCCGCGCGACTGCTCGTCGGGAGCCAAGCGATTGACGGTGATAGAGATAAAAATAATATTATCAATACCCAACACGATTTCCATAATCGTGAGCGTGAGCAAGCTTACCCAGGTCTGAACCTGCGAAAAAGCGGCGAAATGCTCGGAAGAAAAAGCGGCGAATGGCGACAAGCTATGCTAGTGAGAAAGTGGCACAATGAAGTAATAATGAAGCCTACGCACCCGGCCTGAAAAGGCTGCCTGGCCGCCAGCAATAACTGGTAGCGACGCCTACGATTTCATGTTTACAAACTGCAGCGGCTGGCCATTATCGGTGCGGCGCAGCAGTGCAATCACCGCCTGCAAATCATCGATTTTTTTGGCCGTTACCCGAATCTGGTCGTCCTGCATTTGGGCTTCGACCTTGATTTTGCTGTCTTTGATGGCCTTGATGATTTTGCGGCCCGCGTCCTTGTCTACGCCAGCGCGCACCTTCACCGTTTTTTTCACGAGCGTGCCGCTGGCTTGCTCCTCAGCCGTGAAGTCGAGGGCCGTACCGTCGATACCCTGCTTCACGATGCGCGTGAGCAAAATATCTTCCAGTGCCTGAATACGCATGGAGTTCTCGGAGCTGAGTAGCACCGTGTTGCCCTTTTTATCCAGCTCGATACCGCCCTTGGTGTCGCGCAGGTCATAGCGCGTCGCCAGCTCTTTTTTGGCGGTATTAATAGCATTTTCTAGCGTCTGGGGGTCTACTTTGCTGACGATATCGAAGGAAGGCATGGGACGAAGCAGGGAAATAGTGGGACAGTAGCCGCGAGCCATGGGCTCTGTAGCTACCGCCTTGGGTTAAGTAACAACAAAGGTAGGGGCTGGGCCCTGGCAGCTTTACGTTGCATCTTCGCCAATGCGCCCCCTTTTCTATCTAAGCCGTTAGCACCAGCTCTACCCCCTGCATGTCTTCCCACCCCACCGACTGGCCCGCCCTAGTAGCGCGCTACAATCAAATCAACCTCTACGGCCAAGCCAACGGCATGGCCCTGACCGTGCCTGCCCCCGGCCAGGCCGAGTATCGCATGACCATCGTGGACGCGCATTTATCATCGCCGGGCACGGCCCACGGCGGCGTCCTTGCCGGCCTGCTCGACGCGGTACTGGGCGCAGCGGCCCTTACGCAAGCTTTCACAGTCGGTGACTTGGTTTCGACTATCGAATTTAAAATCAACTACCTGCGGCCCGTGTTGCTGGGCGACGAGTTGCGTGCCGTAGCGCAGGTCGAGCACGCGGGCAAGTCCATTGTAGTGGTGAGTGGCACCATCTACCGCGTGGCCCCTGCCGAGGCCGCCGGCCCCGGGCAGGCCGTGGCACAGGGCCTAGGCACCTTCAATCGCTACCCCGCCACCAAGCGGCAACTATAGCTGAGTTGCCAGAAAGCAAAATGGACTTGCCACCGAGAGTTTTCGGTAACAAGTCCATTTTGTTTTTAGAATAGCTGTTAGCGTTTACAGCACGGCGCCGATGGACTGGGTTACAGCAGTGGGCTCGTAATCACCTTCTTCATCACCGCTCAGGTTGGGAGCAGCCACCTTGCGCACGTTGCGGGCGCAGTCCTCGTCGCGGTGGTTGCGGCCTACTGTGAATTCTACCCAGTCGCCCTCGCGCAGGTCGTTGAAGTCACCCTCCGACAAGTCGGCGTAGCTGAAAAACAAGTTGTTAGGCGGCATCACCACAAAACCGAAGCCGTTCTTCAGGTTTTTGATGGTGCTAATGCCAATGGTACCTACCGGGCCCGCCGCAGTAGGGCCACTGGGCCGCACAGCGGCCCTGGCCGCCGCTGCTGCGGCTAGAGCCGCCGGCGAAGCAGTTGGATAGCTTTGGCCATTGCTGGGAGTGCTTGCTGCGGCGGGGGCTGGCATGGCCGCAAAAGCCGCCGGCTCGCTCTGGGTCACGAACATATTCTCGACTACCTCATCCTGCTCCTGCAGGCCGCGGTCGATAACGGCGTGCATGGCTACGGGGTAGGTAGCCTGCTCCAGCAGGTGCTGGGAAGCACGCGTGACGCGGGTCTCGCCCTTGAAATCTTCATATTTGAAGTCCCAGTTGAGCAGCATCACGCGGGTGCCCACCGTGTTGAGCTTACGGATGAGCGGAACGTAGTCAGAGTCGCCCGCGATAAGCACTACCACATCGAGGGTTTTATGCAGCGCCATTTCCAGCGCTTCAAGGCTGAGCCACACGTCAATACCTTTTTCTTGCAGGCGACCGTCGCGGGTTTTTAGGGGCATGTAATGCGTACACACACCCAGGTTCATTAGAATATCGTCGAGCAAGCGGTCGTGAAAGAGCCGGTCCTTGTCGCGGGCTTCGGTAGCCGATAGTCGGCCCCGGAAAAAATGAGAGGTAGTAATCTGAGCTAAGCGAACATCGACATCTTCCTCTTCAGCTACTTGATGCCGAATAAACTCGTGCAGGCCTTCGAGGCTGATGCGGGCTTTACGCTCATGCTGGAAATAGTAATAATCACTAATTTTAAGGAAATAATTGCCGTCGTAAAACACGCCGACCCGGATGAGCGGACTATTCATCTGGTTCATAAAAACTGGAACGTTGGTGGGGGTAAAAATTTGAGAATGGGGTAGTA
Source organism: uncultured Hymenobacter sp. (assembly GCA_964652535.1). Lineage (GTDB taxonomy): Bacteria > Bacteroidota > Bacteroidia > Cytophagales > Hymenobacteraceae > Hymenobacter. Next base: position 7,342 of record CAZZDR010000103.1, read on the forward strand.
GTTGAAATAGCGCCTGCTACTCTAATATTTTAGCAGGCTAACACGTTAAAAATCAGAGAATGGCACGGCGCACGATAGCTAACCAGAGTTATTAATATAATTCACGCTAGGATACATCACCGCCGCTCCGCCACTCGCTCCGATGCGAAGCTAAGACAGGACCGTGGCATCCACAACTAATTCCTGCTAAAACCCTATCTTACCAATTACCAGGCCGAGTACTAAAAGGCCGTAGCCCAAGCAAATAGTGGCTTCCATCAGGTTGCCTGCCTTGGAACCGGTGCTAAGCAAGGGTATCTTGAAGCTAAAATCGGCGAGGGGTAGCAGCCAGCGCACGCCCGACTTGGTGAGCGTATCGGCTAGCAAGTGAGAGGCGTAGCCAGCCCCGGCGTAGTGCGCGATGCCACGCCAGCCCAGGCTGTGATTGGCGAGGTAGCCAATGTAGGTCCAAAGCGCTGTGGCCCAAATGGTGTGCGTCCAGGAACGGTGCGAGGTGAAAGGCGCTAGCGCGATAAACGCCCCTAGCAGGCTTAGCCACAAATACTGCGCGTAGAGGCCAGCCAGCACCGTACCCAGGCCTGTAAACAGCAGCGCGAGCTTGCGCGCCGAGCCGCCTTGCAGCGCCACGCCCAGCAACCCAAAAGCCAGCGCAGCCACGTAGCTCAGTCGCTGGTCGGGGCCGGGCCGGAGCTGAAAGTAGGCGTAGGCGGCCAGCGCCAGCGCCGCGCCGCCAAATGCCCAGCGCACGTAGCCGTGGGTGAAGCCCAGCCGGTGGCTGAGCTTGCTCTCGGGGTGGTCGAGGTCGGGCGCCAGCGACGAAAAGCCCGCCAGCGCAATGCCCGCTAGCGAAAAGGGAATACCAGGCATGAGGCCGGCTACCGCCACGCCCGTGATGAGGCCAATGGCCAGGTGAGCAGAACCGCGCAACTACTTAAGCCGAAAGATTTTCAAGATTGTGGAGCCGGCGCACGCAGCTGCGAAGCTGGGCATCGTGGTCGAGCAGGCGCTGGAGAAATAGCTCGAAGCCGCGCGTCATTACTCTCACTGTAGCCCGGCTGTTTTCCAACATTTCCTCGCCCAACGATTTGGAGCTATCCCCTACTGGGCGCTCTAGCTGGCCTATCCCTCCATTCAGCGCTTTTGGCGCCGAGATTACTGCGTGCATCTTGATAGCTAGTTTGGCCCCAATGTCGGGCAGGTCACGCGGATTCATAAAATAGACTACTAAATTTCTTGGCCAAAGTTACGGCGGAAACTTTCGGAGCTTTGCGGTAGTATTGTCTGAGCGCTTGGCCCGACCGGGATTTTATCCGGCCGGGCTGGTCGCTTTTTAGTTGTTCGTTAGCAATATTCTGTGCAAGTAGCTGATTTTCTTCGCCTTTATCGGCTCGATGCCGAACTACAAACTCTGAGCGCCCGCCTGCTGGCAGCCCACGAGCCAGCACGCCCAGCCACCGAGGCTGCGCGCAGTGGCGAACTGCGGGCACAGCTACGTGGCCTGGTAGGTTCGCAGGATGCGGTGGTCGTGGCAGCCACGGCCGACCATAGTTATCCCAACGTATTCGTTTTGCACGATAAGGAGGAGGCGGCGCTCTTTATGGCCGACCTACGCCACCTGCTGCCCGACGGGCCAGAAGCGCTACTATTTCCGTCATCCTATAAGCGGCCATACGAGTTTGACGAGACGGAAAACGCTAACGTGCTGATGCGCGCCGAAGTGCTTAACCAGCTCAATGCCAGCCGGCAGGTAGGCGTGGCAACCTCGGGCACCGCGCCGCTCATCGTGACCTACCCAGAGGCGCTGAGTGAGAAAGTTATCAACCGCCAGAGCTTGGTGCAGAACACCTTTTCGGCTAAGGTAGGCGATAAGCTGGACGTAAATTTCTTGGGGGAACTGCTCGGGCAATATGATTTTGAGAAGTCGGACTTTGTATATGAGGCCGGGCAGTATGCGGTGCGCGGCGGCATTGTGGACGTGTTTAGCTACGCCAATGAGCTGCCGTATCGCCTCGAATTGTTTGGCGATGAGATTGAGAGCATCCGCACGTTCAACCCCGAAACCCAGCTTTCGGTAGAGCCGCGCCCGTCGGTGAGCATTATTCCGAATGTGCAAACCAAGCTGCTGCAAGAGCGCCGCGAATCCTTCCTGGAGTTCCTACCCCCCTTTACCTGCCTGTGGATTAAAGACGTACGCCAGACGCTAGATGTGGTGACGGAACTGTTTGACAAAGCCGAAACCAACTTTAAGCGCGTGCTGGAGGAGGCGGGCGGCATGCAGATTGTGTCGAAGCCCGCCGACCTTTTTGAGAATGGCAAGAGCTTGAAGAAGTGCTTTGATGACTTTGCCATCGTGGAATTTGGCAAGCGTTTTTACTTCAAGAATACCCAGGAATTTCAGTTCACGGCCAAGCCGCAGCCGAGCTTCAACAAGGATTTTGACCGGCTGATGAAGAACATTCGGGAAAACAAAGTCCGGGATTTCACCACCATTATCGCGGCCGATTCGGTGCGGCAGGCCGACCGGCTGCGCACGATTTTCGACGAGCTGGACCCCAATGTGCAGTTTCAACACTTGCTCGTGGCGTTGCGCGAAGGCTACGTGGATGAGCAGCTGGGCCTAGCTGTGTACACTGACCACCAGCTGTTTGAGCGTTACTACCGGGCGCAGGAAACGCGCAAGTTTTCGAAGAAAAAGGCGCTGACCCTGCGCGAGTTGAAAACCCTGCAACCCGGCGACTACGTGACGCACCAAGACTACGGCATTGCGCGCTTTGCGGGCCTGACGCAGGTAGAGCTGAATGGCCACGTGCAGGAGGCCATCCGGCTGGTGTACCGCGACGACGATGTGCTGACGGTAAGCATTCACGCGCTGCACAAAATTGCTAAATACAGTGGCGCAGAGGGCGCGCCGCCTACCATGAGCAAGCTGGGCTCGCCGGAGTGGGAAAACAAGAAAAAATCGGTCAAGAAGAAGGTCAAGGATATTGCGGCCGACCTCATTCGGCTGTACGCCAAGCGCAAGAGCGCGCCGGGATTCGCCTTTTCGAAGGACGGCTTTATGCAGGCCGAGTTGGAATCGTCGTTTATCTGGGAGGATACGCCCGACCAGGCCAAGGCGACGGAAGACGTAAAAAACGACATGCAGCAGCCCCACCCGATGGACCGGCTGGTGTGCGGCGACGTGGGCTTTGGCAAGACGGAAGTGGCCATTCGAGCGGCCTTTAAGGCGGCGGCCGATGGCAAGCAAGTGGCGGTGCTGGTGCCCACGACCATCCTGGCCATGCAACACTATAAGACGTTTCGGGACCGGCTGGCCAACCTGCCGGTGACGGTGGAGTACATCAACCGCTTCAAAACGGCTAAGCAGATAAAGGAAACGATGGAGCGCGTGGCGGCGGGCCGCACGGACATCCTTATCGGCACGCACGCGCTCACGAACAAGAAGCTGCAATTCAAGGATTTGGGGCTGCTGATTATTGACGAAGAGCAGAAATTTGGCGTTAAGACCAAGGACAAGCTCAAGGAGATAAAGGTGAACGTGGACACGCTCACGCTGTCGGCTACCCCGATACCGCGCACCCTGCACTTCTCACTGATGGGCGCCCGCGACCTGAGCGTGATTGCTACCCCCCCGCCCAACCGCCAACCTGTGATGACGGAGCTGCAGGTGTTTGACGAAATCATCATTCGGGACGCGGTGGCGCGGGAGCTAAAGCGCGGCGGCCAGGCGTTTTTTGTGCACAACCGGGTAAGCGATATCGAGGAAATCGCGGCCATGATACTGCGCCTCGTGCCCAACGCCCGCGTGACGTTTGCCCACGGGCAAATGGATGGCGACATGCTCGAAAAGCGCATGATGAAGTTTGTGGAGGGCGAATACGACGTGCTGGTTTCGACCAACATTATCGAGAGCGGGCTGGATATTCCGAACGCGAATACCATCATTATCAACCGGGCTCACCTCACTGGCCTCAGCGATTTGCACCAGATGCGGGGCCGCGTGGGCCGCTCGAACCGCAAGGCATACTGCTACTTGCTGACGCCGCCAGTGGCCAACCTACCCGCCGATGCCCGCAAACGCCTGCACACACTGGAGGAGTTTTCGGACCTCGGCGCGGGCTTCAACGTGGCCATGCGCGACCTCGACATTCGGGG
>CAZZDR010000104.1:0-11383 GCA_964652535.1 uncultured Hymenobacter sp.
ATGTCGGGCTCGCTCACAATCTCGATGAGCGGCACGCCAGCGCGGTTCAGGTCCACCAAGGTTTCGGTTTCGCCGGCCAGGTGCATCGACTTGCCCGCGTCTTCCTCCATGTGAATGCGCGTGATGCCAATGCGCCGCGTGCTGCCGTCGGCCAGCCGGATATCGACGTGGCCGCCGTGGCAAATCGGCGTCTTGTCCTGCGTAATCTGGTAGCCCTTGGGCAGGTCGGGATAAAAGTAATTTTTGCGCGCAAACAGGTTCTCGCGCTGAATCTGGCAGTTGGTAGCCAGGCCCATCTTGATGGCGTAGTCCACGGCCGTGCGGTTCACACGGGGCAGCGTGCCGGGGTGGCCCAGGGTAATAACCGAGAGGTTGGTATTGGGCAAAGAGCCATACTCGTTCTCATCCGAAGAGTACATCTTGCTGTGCGTCAGCAGTTGGGCGTGTACTTCCAAGCCTATCACGGGCTGGTAGTTGGCAAGCAGAGCGTCGTCCATATAAGCAGAAGGGAGGGGCTGCGGCCGGTACCGGTACCGGCGCAACGCGGCCGCAAGTTAAAGCCGGCGGGCCGGGCACCCCGCGGCCCTACCCCCCATTTTCGCCACTATAACCAAAAAAGCAGCCCACTCCGACCGGAATGGGCTGCTTTACTAGCATTGGCTTGAAAGCCAGTTTTGCCTTACTTACGCTTGGCAGGAGCCTTCTTCACCGGCGCCTTGCGGCTGCGCGGTGCGCCCGTACCCGTCGTTTTCTTGCCGGGCAGCTTCTGGCCAGTAGCGCGCAGCTCCTTGATGCTCGGAGCAGCGCCGTACTTAGTTTCGGCAGCATTGGCTTCGCCGGTGAGGTAGGGGTCGAAGTCTACGCGGCGGTTCAGGGCCTGGCCAGCGGCCGTTTTGTTGTCAGCAATCGGCTTGGTTTCGCCATAGCCGCGGCTCTCGATACGGTCGGCCGGGATGCCTTTCTCTAGCATATACTTACGGGCGGCAGCAGCACGCTCGTAGCTCAGGCGCAGGTTGTAGTTGTCGTCGCCTTTGCTGTCGGTGTGGCCCGCGATGGAGAGCGAGTAGTCGGGGTACTCGTTCAGAATCTGCACCATCTGCTCCAAGCGGGGATACGACGAAGCTTTCAGCGTAGCCTTGTTGAAGTCGAAGTTGATGTACTTCGTGGCTTCGTTGAGGATTTTCTTCTGCTCGGCCTTAATCTCGGGGCAGCCTTTGTTGCTGGCGGGGCCGGCACGGTCGGGGCAGCGGTCCTCGTTGTCGGGCACGCCGTCGCCGTCGCGGTCAAGTGGGCAGCCGTTGGCGTCCACTTTCACGCCCGAAGGCGTGTTGGGGCACTTGTCGAGGTAGTCGGCTACGCCGTCGCCATCGGCGTCGAGCGGGCAACCCGAAGCATCGACGCGCACGCCGGCCGGGGTATTGGGGCACTTGTCGTCGGCATCAGCTACGCCGTCACCGTCAGCGTCGGGGCAGCCTTGCAGGGCAGCGAGGCCTTTCACGTCGGGACACTTATCTTGGTAGTCAGCTACGCCGTCGCCGTCGGTGTCGAGCGGGCAGCCGGTCTCGTCTACTTTCACGCCAGCAGGCGTATCAGGGCACTTATCCTTGCGGTCGGCTACGCCGTCGCCGTCCGTGTCCTTGGCTTTGCCCATGTTGGCAGTGATACCCGCCGAGAACTGCATGTAGCGGTCGTACTTATCCCAGAACGTGGTGGCGCCACTGCCTACCCCATCGAGGCGGTTGTCGTCGCGGTCGAGGTAGTGCTGGCCAGCTTGCACAAAAATGCCGAAGCCGGGCGACAGGTGAAAGTCGAAGCCCACTGCTGCCTGGCCATCAAATGAACCGAAGCTGGTGTGGTTGCTAACGGTAGGCGCCGTAGCGATGTAGCGGTCCGAGTACACCACGGCCAAGCCCGGCTGCAGCAAGATATAGGGTACTACCGGCGAATTAGGCAGCAATTTAAACTTGAAGCCCAGGCCAAACGTGGTAATGTTGGCCGAGAAGCGGCGGGCCGTGGCAAAGTTGCCGGCCGTAGTAGGCGTAGTGTAGGTACCTGACTGGCCGGGGTAGCGCAGCAGCGACTGGTTAGCCGACAGGTTGATGTCCAGGCCTTTGGTGAGGTAGCGGCTCAGGGTCAGGCCGCCGCCGTAGGTGGCATTGCGCAGGTCCCAAAAGCTGCTGCCCAGGTCGCCCCGATATTGTAGCGTGGTCACGTAGCCGCTGATGCCAAATTTGCGGTCAACCGTCTGAGCTTGGCTGCGCGGCGCTGCCGCCAGCATCCCCAGCCCCAGCAGGGCAGTGGTGAATAGTGGGTGCTTCATTAAAGAGAAAAAAAGGTGAAAAAGATAACTGAGAACGAGGGGGTAGGGCGCGGTAGCGCGGCTACACCCGCTTGCCTGCACTGCCCAAAAGGGGGCAAAGCCGCAGGCTAAAGCGGCCACAAAGGTAGCCCTTAGGCACGGTTACTGATTTTTCACTTTTTTGGTTATGACCCGAAAAGGCTCACAGCTTCTGCGCTGGCAGCATCGGCAAGCTGGGCGAGGCGAACTCAACCGGCACGTGGTACACGCACCGCACTATCAGGCCGTCGCGCTTGCCGGGGTTGAAGCGCTTGCTGAGGCGGGCCACGGCTGCGAGCACCGCCTGGTCGAGGCCTGGCACCCGAGACGATACCGCTACCTGTGGGTTTTGGATGCTGCCATCCTCAGCCACCTGCATGGCCACGTCGACCAAGCAACGCTGGCCGTACGTGAAGGCCGGCAGCTGGCGGGGTAAGCGCAGCGTTTTGTTAATCTCCTTGGTAAGCTGGGCGTGGCCGCCGGGGTAGAGCGGCAGCTGCTCGTAGGGGTAGTAGGCAATAGCCTGGCCATCAGCATCGAAGCAGTTGCCCAGCAGCTCGCGGCCGGCCACGTACTCGGTGCGGCGCTTCAGCCGGCCCGATTCGTAGTAGAGCAATAGCGGGCCCTGGCGCTGGCCCGCTTGGTAGGCCTGCCAGGCACTGAGCTGACCATTGTCGTACCAGCTCGTAGCCACTCCCCACCGATAGCCTTGTTCTAGGTCGGCATAGGGCACGTATTCTTTCAGCCGCCCCGAGGGGTAGTACACGCGCACCAAGCCGCTGAGCTCACCCCAGCGCATTTCTTCGGTGCAAGTGCCTACCGAGTCGGTGCTGGAGCTGACGCGGCGCTTGTCCAGGGCCACTTCGTAGCGCCCAGAATCGGCCGGTATCTCGGCCGCGGGAGCGGGCACCTGAGCCTGGGCCGTGCCCCCCGCCAGCACACATATAGTAACGTAGAGGTAACGCATAGCTAAGTTTGGAGAAGAGCGGGGGGTAGGCGGGCTGGGCGCGCCGGGGGTGCCTAGCGCAAGTCAGCGGGGCGATCGAGGTGCTGCAGGGCAGCCATTTGCTTGAGATTTTTGTCGAGGCCTTCATTAGAAGCGTCGAGGAAGATGACGTTGCCCTTGCCTTGCTCGGCAAAGTGCTTGATGGCCTCGGTCCACATCGAGAAATATACCAGGCTAGGGTCGAGGTTATTATCGGCTAGCTCTTGCACGGCGTGGGCCATGCCCTTGGTCACTTCCTCGCGGAAGAGCGCCACGCCCTGGCCGCGCAGCTGGGCGGCGATTTTTTCGGCTTCGGCCGAAATCTTGATGGCGTTGCCTTCAGCCTCGGCAGCTTTGGTTTTGGTAATGAGCAGCGCCTGGCCCTCGTTTTCGGCGGCCGCCTTGAGGTTGCTGCTGGCCACTACCTTGGCCATCGAGCGCATGATTTCTTCATCGAAAGCAATGTCGTTGAGCTGCAAATCGATGAGGTGGTAGCCCCAGCTTTCGAGCGTTTCGTCGAGTTGGTCCTTCACGTGCAGTACGATTTCGCCGCGCAAACTCAGCACCGCCGCCTGGCGCTGGGTGGCTACGAAGGCCCGGATGCTGCCCTCTACGGTGCGCACCAACGCCTGCATCAGGCTACGCTCGTCCACAAACTTGAAGGCCACGCGCTTGATGGCTTCCTCGCTCTGGTCGAACACAGCGTACACCAGCATGGCCTTAAAGTTAACATTGGCCTGGTCAATGGTGATGGCTTGAAATTCAAGCTCCAATGAGCGGCTCTGGATGGAGATGCGCTTGTACACATTCTCGATGAAGGGCAACTTAAAGTTCAGGCCCGGCAGCATGATGCGCCGGTATTTACCAAAGACGGTAACCACCGCCACCGTGCCCTGGGGCACAATCACGTAGCTCAGAAATAAGGTCAGCAGGGCGAGGCCAAGGAGGACCAACGAAAAGGACATGAGCGGGAGCGCAACGCGCCGGAGAAAGTGAGGAAGCTGTGGAAGGGCAAGTTAGCATTTTTTGCTACCTGCCCTACTATATCGCCGCCGGGCCGGGCGCATTACAGGTAGCAGACCTACTCTTTTTGAAGAGGCAAAGGGGGGTAGGGATAGGCAACTGGCCAGCCCGGACGGGACGGGCCAGGCGGCGCGCATTCGCTATATCCCGTTTCTTCGCGGCGTGGCTGCTCTTCTTACCCAGCCCGGCGCCCGTTGGCGGCCGGCCCTGCTGACTGTTTCGACGTTACTTTTTACGCTACGCTGGCTGCTGCTAGCGGCGCTGGTGGGCGCGCTGGCGGGCACGGCCTCGGCGGGCTTTTTGGTTAGCCTGGAGTGGGTGACGCACTGGCGCGAAGCCCACCCCTGGGCCCTGGCGCTGCTGCCGGTGGGCGGCCTGCTGGTGGGGCTGGCCTACCACTACTTCGGCAACCGCGTGGTGAAGGGCAACAACCTGGTTTTGGACGAGATACACCGGTCCAGCGCTACCATTCCGTTGCGGCTGGTGCCGCTGGTGCTGGGCGGCACGCTGCTCACGCACCTACTAGGTGGCTCGGCAGGGCGCGAGGGCACGGCCGTGCAAATGGGTGCGACCCTGGCCGACCAACTGGCGCGCTGGCTGCCGCGGCGCGAGCGCCGGCTGCTGCTCATTGCGGGCATGAGCGCGGGCTTTGCCTCAGTGTTTGGCACGCCGCTGGCGGGCGCGGTCTTTGGGCTAGAGGTGTTTTTGCTGGGCCAGGTGCGCTATGAGGCTCTTTTGCCGAGCTTCGTGGCTGCCGTGGTAGCCGATGTGGTGACGCGCACCTGGGGCGTGGGCCACACCGCCTACCCCACCCTGGCAGCGCTGCCCCTCACGGCCGGCGGGCTGGGGGCCACGCTGCTGGCGGGCGCGCTGTTTGGGCTGGCGGCGCGCAGCTTTGCCACGCTCACGCACGCTATTTCAAGGTTTTTTGCGAAGCTGCTAGCCTACCCGCCGCTGCGGCCGGTGGTGGGCGGCGTGCTGGTGGCGGCGGCCATGTGGGGCCTGGGCACCATGCGCTACGCTGGCCTGGGTGTGCCAGTCATTGTGGAGGCGTTTCAGCACCAACTTGGCGCCCAGGATTTTGCCCTCAAGCTGTTGCTGACAGCCCTCACGCTGGGGGCTGGCTTTAAGGGCGGCGAGGTGACGCCACTCTTCTTCATTGGGGCGGCACTGGGCTCGGCGCTGGCGGGTGTGCTGCCACTGCCGGTGGCGCTGCTGGCGGGCATGGGCTTTGTGGGGGTGTTTGCGGGGGCGGCCAACACGCCGCTGGCCTGCCTGCTGATGGGCCTAGAGCTATTTGGGGTGCAAGCAGGTATCTACCTGGCTCTTAGCTGTGTAGTAGCATACTTATTTTCGGGTCATAACGGCATCTACGGCTCGCAGGTGGTGGGCCAGGCCAAGCACCCGCTGCTGGGCCGCCAAGGCGGGCGGCGCCTGGGCGAGCTGTAGGCCAGCGGCGGCGGGCCCAGAAATGGCGCAGGTTATAGCACTTCGAAAGTATCAAATCAGTAGCCGCGTCTGCTGGTTGAATGGCAGATTAAGAACTAATGAGTATACGACTACGCACCCTGGCGCTGCTGGTGCTAACCTCGCTGACCGCGCGGGCACAGGCCCCACTCCCGGCCCGGCCCGATTCGCTGCCCCACCCCACCAAAGACCTCGGCGACTTGGTGCGCGCCGTGCTGCCGCGCCGCCACCCCCGCCCTACCCCCCCCGATTCGGCCCGCTCGCCTAAAGCCCATTCGCTGGTGCCACTGCCGGCCGTGGCCTACACACTGGAGGCGCGCTTCCTGGCCACGCTTACCACTAGCTACACATTTCAACGGCCTGCGGCCAACTTATCGGCGCTTTCGGCCACGCTCACGTACACCCAAAACCAGCAGCTCATTTTGGCTTTCAACGGCCCGCTCTGGACCAGCCACAACCGCAGCCTGTGGCTGGCCGACTACCGCCTGCTGCACTACCCGCAGCAGACCTACGGCTTGGGTAGCAACGCCAGCCGCGGCGATGCGCTGGGCATGAACTACAACTTCTTACGCCTGCACCAGAGCTACTACCGCCGCGTAGGGCCGGCGGGCAACCTCTACGCGGGCGGCGGCTTTTTTCTGGACCGGCGCTGGGATATTGTGACTGTGGATGGCAACGGGCAGCAGTTGGCCGACATTGGGGGCTACCGGCCGGGGGTAGCGGGGCGCTCGACCTCGGTGGGCTTGGTGGTGTCGGTGCTGCGCGACACCCGCGCCAACCAGCTGCGCCCGGCCGCCAGCGAAAGCTACCTGCTACTGGCCCTGCGCACCAATTTGCAGGCGCTGGGCTCCGACGCCAACTACCGCTTTCTGCAGCTTGACACCCGGCGCTACCTACGCGCCGGGCCGCGCGGCAACGTGCTGGCTTTCTGGCTCTACGGCGACTTTGTGCTGGGCCAGGCCGCGCCCTACCTCGACTTGCCCGCCACCGGCTGGGACACCTACAGCGTGACGGGCCGCGGCTACATTCAGGGCCGCTTCCGGGGCACGAGCCTGGTGTATGGCGAGGCCGAATACCGCTTCAACCTCACGCCGTCGCGGGTGCTGGGGGGCGTGTTGTTTGCCAATGGCCAATCGGCCCGCCACCCCACTACCGGCTACGGGCGCGTGGCTCCGGCCCTGGGCACCGGCCTGCGGCTGTGCCTGAGCAAGAAATCGAGCACCTACCTGGCCGTTGATTACGCGTTCGGGATTCAGAGCTCGCAGGGCGTGTTTTTCAATTTGGGCGACGTGTTCTAGGCGAAGGAAGTGCAACCCTACCCCCTACCTGCGTACTCGTCTGAAAATCATGCCCTACCCCTTGCTTATGAAACAACTGCCTACCCTGCCGCTGGCCGCTACCCTGCTAATGAGCGCCGCTACCGCGCAGGCTCAAACGACCTTTCGCCTGGGCCTGCGCGGCGGCCTGAACCGGGCGCTGACGACGGTGGACCCGACCAGCAATTCTACTGGCAATTACCCATCCAGCTACTCCACCGACAAGTCGGCGCTGTTGGCCTGGCAGGCGGGGGTAGTGGGTGAAATCCGGGTTGGGAAATTTACTTTCCAACCGGCGCTGCTGTTTGCGCAGAAGGGCAATCACTTCCGTACGTCCACCTACAGCAGTGGTGTAGCGGGCTTCAGCACCCTGGAAGCCACCGGCACCACCCGCACTAATTGGCTGGAGCTACCGCTGAACTTCGTGTACACGCTGCACGGCGACCACGGCCTGCAAGTTTTTGCCGGCCCCTACGTGGCGCTGGCGGTGGGTGGGCGGCAGCGGGGCACGGCCACCCACTATAGTTCGTGGGGAATCGGGGGCGGCTATTACACCACCGATTTTGACAACCGCAGCCACTACGGTCCTGGCACCAGCAACCAGCGCCTGGACGCAGGCCTGAACATCGGCATCGGCTACCGCCAGGGCCCGCTGCAAGTGCAGCTGGGCTACGGTCTGGGGCTGCTCAATGGGTATAAAACGTCCACTGAGCTGCTACCCCTCGGCAACCGCGACTACGGCCGGCAGTTGAGCAGCGAGATAGCTCGCAACCGCGGAGCGCAGCTCACGGGCACCTACTTTTTCGGTCTGTAAGCCGAGCCCTACCCCCCGCGGTGGCTCGAAGATTCTGGCCCACGCTGGTAGCCGCCCGGCGCGCTAGCGAGCAGTTGGGCACCCTCAATCAGGTGAGCGACGGAGTAACAATTTATTTTCTACCCCCCTCCTAGCAAGCAAATAAGCTAAAAACCAGCCCGGTAGTGCGTAGCCGCAGCCGGGCTGGTTTGGCAACCAAGGAAATTGGTTGTGCACAATTAAACATTAGGCAACCAAATGCCGTTTACTACCCGAACGCCATGACAACTACCCCTACCCCCCCTGCGCCGAACGAACTGCTAAAGCTGGAAAACCAGCTCTGTTTTCCGTTCTACGCCGTGTCGCGGCAGCTCACCAAAGCCTACCAGCCCCACTTGCAGGCGCTGGGCCTCACCTATCCGCAGTACCTTGTATTTCTACTCTTGTGGGAGCACGAACAGCTGACGGTGAAAGACTTGGGCGAGAAGCTGCTACTCGACTCGGGCACGCTCACGCCCTTGCTCAAGCGCATGGAGCAAAAGCAGTGGCTCAGTCGCCGCCGCGACCCGCGCGACGAACGCTCAGTCATTATTGGGCTGCTGCCGGGGGGTAGGGCGCTCGAAGCGCAGGCCCAGCACATTCCGGCCACCATGCTAGCCGCCACCGGCTTGTCGCTGGCTGAGCTCGCCGCCTTGCGCACCCAACTCACGCACATCCTTACCCGCCTGGCTTAGCCCGGCAGCTTTTTTACTACCCCATGAAACTCACTCAAAAAGTATTTACCGCCCAGGCCAAAGTGCAGGGCGGCCGCGATGGCCACGTGACCACCGCCAACGACGCGCTCGACCTCACCCTGAGCACCCCGAAGGAGATGGGCGGGGCCGGCAAAGCCGGCGCTACCAACCCCGAGCAGCTGTTTGCCGCCGGCTACGCCGCTTGCTTTGAGGGGGCGCTGGGCGTGGCTGCCCGCCAGGCCAAGCTGAAGCTCGAAAAAGTAACCGTGGAAGCTCTCATCGGCTTCGGCCAAGCCGAGGATGGCGGCTACGGCATTTCGGCCGACCTGCACGTGAACCTGCCCGGCCTAGAGCAGGCCCAGGCCGAGGCGCTGGTAGAGGCGGCCCACGGCATTTGCCCCTACTCGCGTGCCACCAAAGGCAATATTGAGGTAAACCTCACCACGACCACCAACGCCTAGTGTATTGGTAAAAAGTTAAAGAACGGTCATGCTGCGCTCGTCGAAGCATCTCTGCCGCACTACGTAGGCTGTTAAATCAGCCGGCGTGGCAGAGATGCTCTGGCAAGCCCAGCATGACCGTTTTTAGTAGCACGTTTAAGTAATAGCTTATGAAAACCAACACCATTTTGCTCGCCGCCCGCCCGCAGGGCGTGCCCACGGCCGCGCAGTTTCGCTTCGAAACCCGCGAGCTGCCCGAGCCTACGGCGGGGCAGGTCTTGCTCAAAACCCTGTACGTGTCGGTTGACCCCTACATGCGCGGCCGCATGAGCGCCGCCAAGTCGTACATCGCGCCGTTTGAAGTGGGCGAGCCCATCGCGGGCGGCGTGGTGGCCGAAGTAGTGGTTAGCCACAGCGAGGCGCTGCCGGTGGGCAGCGTGGTGGTGGGCAACCTGCCGTGGCAGGAATTCAGCGTGGCCGACGCGCAGGGCCTCAACCCCGTGCCCGCCGACAAGGCGCCCGCCAGCTACTTCCTGGGCCTGCTCGGCATGCCCGGCCTCACGGCCTACTTTGGGCTGCTCGACATTTGCCAGCCCAAGGCCGGCGAAACGGTGGTGGTATCGGGCGCGGCCGGCGCGGTAGGCCTCATTGTGGGCCAGCTGGCCAAGATTCAGGGTTGCCGCGTGGTGGGCACCGCTGGCTCCGACGAGAAGGTGGCGCACCTGAAGGCGTTGGGCTTCGACGAAGCTATCAACTACAAAACCACGCCCGACATCGCGCAGGCGCTGGCCGCCGCCGCACCCAACGGCGTGGACTGCTACTTCGACAACGTAGGCGGCGCCATCACGGATGCCGTGTATGACCTACTAAACAAGCACGCCCGCATCGCGCTCTGCGGTCAGATTTCGACTTACAACGCGACCGAGGCACCCACCGGCCCGCGCCCTGAGGGCAAGCTACTCAAGACCAGCACCAAGCTGCAAGGTTTCATTGTGAGCGACTACCTCGACCGCTGGCCCGAGGGCGTGCAAAAGCTGACCGAGTGGTACGTCGCCGGCCAGCTCAAGGGCGAGGAAACTATCACCGAGGGTTTCGAGCAGATTCCGGCCGCCTTCCTAGGGTTGTTTTCGGGCGAAAACACGGGCAAGGCCGTGGTGAAAGTAGCCTAGCGCCGGCTGGCCAGCAGGGGCGCTGCGTAGGCGCGCCCTACCCCCTATTCCTTCCCTAATACCTTATACCGCTTCTATTTATGGATTCCGCCACCACCATTATTGCCGTAGCCGCCGAGTGGCGCGTGCTGCCCGGCCAAGAAGAAACCGTGCGCCAGCTGATGCTGGAAGCCACCGCCGCCGTGCGCGCGCACGAGCCCGGCAACCTGCTTTATGTGGGCCACCAAGACCCGGCCGACCCGACGCACTTTCTCTTTTACGAGCAGTATGCCAACCAGCAGGCGCTGGAAGCGCACCGCGACTCGGCCCACTACCAGGAGATAGTGGCGGGCAAAATCCTGCCGCTGCTGGCCGAGCGCACCGTCACGTTTTACCAGCTATTGAGCTAGGCGCGCGGTAAAACGGGGTAAGCCCTCCGTTTTGCCTTTTTCCCTACCCCCCTTTTCTTATTGAAGATTATGAAAATCGCCATGATTTTGACCTCGCACGATGAGCTAGGCACCACGGGTAAAAAAACCGGTTTTTGGCTGGAAGAATTTGCTGCTCCCTACTACGTGTTCAAGGATGCGGGCGTGGAGCTGACGCTGGCTTCGCCCAAGGGCGGCCAGCCACCCCTCGACCCCAAAAGCGACGAGCCCGGCGCTCAAACCGACGCCACCAAGCGCTTCAAGCAAGACCCCGCCGCCCAGCAGGACCTGGCGCACACCGTGCTGCTCGACACGATTAAGGCCGCCGATTTCGACGCCATTTTCTACCCTGGTGGCCACGGCCCCCTCTGGGATTTGGCCGAGGACCAGCAGTCAATCAGCCTCCTCGAAACGGCCTACGCTGCCGGCAAGCCCGTCGCCGTGGTGTGCCACGCCCCTGGCGTATTGCGCCACGTGAAGGCCGCCAACGGCGAGCCCCTCGTGAAAGGCAAGCCCGTAACGGGCTTCACTAACACCGAGGAAGAGGCCGTGCAGCTGACGAACGTGGTGCCCTTTTTGGTGGAAGACATGCTGAAGGAAAACGGCGGCACCTACTCGAAAGGCGCCGACTGGGAGCCCTACGTAGTAACCGCTGGCCACCTCATCACGGGCCAAAATCCCGCTTCCTCCGAGCCCGCTGCCCAAGAGCTG
>CAZZDR010000105.1:0-11337 GCA_964652535.1 uncultured Hymenobacter sp.
GGGTAGGGCAGCAATAAGGTCGGCCGAAAAAAAGTTTTCGGCACTGCCCGGCAGGCAGTTTACCACAATGTCGGTAGTAGGAAGCGCCGCCGCTAGCTCCGCTCGCGAGTGCAGCTGCGCTTGTGGGTCGGTACGGGCCAGCAGCTGCACCACGCAGCCAAAACCACTAAGCTGCTGCTGCACAGCTTGCCCTATGGTGCCGGCCCCCAGAATAACGACTTGCTTGCCACGCAGTAGTCCCATACGCCCCCGAATGGGCGCGCCTACCCAGTGCTGCGCAGCCTGCAAGCGCGCCAGCTCGGGCAGGGCACGGTACAAAGCCAGCAGGCCCGCCACCATCGTTTCGGCGCAAGGCCAGGCGAAGTAGTCGCCCATATTGGCCACGGGAGCCGCCACCGCCAGCCCCTGGTAGCGGTCGAACCCAGCTGAGTCGAGCTGCCAAAGCTGCAACTGAGGCAGTGGCTGCGCCAGCCACTCGGGCGGTGGGTTGCCAAACAGCACTGTCGCTTGCGCTAGCTCGGCCGGCAACTGGCCAGCCGGTTGGTCGGCCACAAAGGTTATGTCGGCGTCAGGCAGCGCCTGCCTGAGCTGCGCCCGAACCTCTTCGGGCAATGGGCTATACACTACTAAATGCATCGGCGGGGGCCCGGCGAGCGGGCCATAATGAGCGAGTCTATACGTGTTCAAAAACGAAGAGGGGTAGCGCCCGCCTCCGCAGAGTCGAGCGCTACCCCTCTTCAAGGCCTTGGTGGCTATCGCTTACGCGTTGCTGTCCGAGCCTTTTTTGCTATTCTTCAGGTCTTGCTCGGGCGTGGTGGTCGAGCCCTGCAGCTGGCCAGCGGCAGCTAGCAGCGCGGTGCTCAGCTTCTCTACGTGCGTGCGGGTGTTGCCCGTCGAAAACTCTGCTGTGCGGGCCGTCTCGTTGCCAAGGCGGTGCAGCAAGCGGCTCACCTGGTTAGCGTCGTAGGTGCCGCCATGCAGCAACGCCTTCAGCTCCTGCAGGTCTACTACCAGCTTGTGAAACTCGGGGTTGTTGGCTGCCTTCAGGTCTTCAATCCAACGCTGCAGGTGGTTGTCGGTACCAGCGCGGCTGGCTTCTTCGTTCAGGTCGCCCGTCAGGAGCTTGATGGCGCCTTCCAGGTGCACTTGGTGTTGAACTTCGGTCTTTTCCATTAGTCTAGGTAAGAGGGGTGGGTAGACAGGCCACGAGGACCCGTCCAGCTCCCAAACGCAAGGTAGGGCGCGGGGGTTAGCCTTAGGTCAATAAAAAACCCCGCCGGCAGCCGGCGGGGTTTCAGGCGGAGGTAGGGCCGTCTACTCTAGTTTGTTCATGCGGTCCTTCACCGCATCAAGGGCCACGCGCATGCTCACGATGTCGGCGCGGGCTGCTTCCTGCTCCTTCAGGTTCGAATCAACTTGGTTGTTAAGCTGCTGCAATTCAGCCGCATTGGCGGCCAGCTGCTGCTGAATTTCGAGCTTACGGGCTTTGTTCTTCTCGATTTCACGCTTCACGGCGTCGGCCTTGGCAATCACCGCTGTGTGGTTGTTTTGCGAGGTTACCAGCGCCTTTTCGGCGTCGGTAATTTGGGCCACCAAGTCTTCGCGGTACATAGCGCGGGCAAATTCCTTGAGGTATTTTTCGCCGGCTTTCCACTGGGTAGGCGTCGAGGCCTGGCCTAGGTAGGCATTGCCCAGGTCGATGCTCCACCACACCCCGGTGCCCGTAGGCAGCGCCTCAACGCGGCTGATAACACGCACCGGCGTGGGCGAAATGCTCGTAATCGTGACGCCATCCATCGTGATGGTGCCCTTGTTATTCTTAACCTTGCCCGGAAACTGGTCGTTGAGCTGCTTTATCCACGACGTCTCTACTCGCTTGTTGTCGAGCTGCATGCTTACGCGCTGGCCTTTGCGTGGAATGTTATTGATATTTTGGTCTGCCTCATCCACAGGCGAGCGCTGGGCCAACACCGGCAGTGCTCCTACCCCTAATAATAGAAATAAAAATAGTAGAACGTTACGTTTCATCGTAAAATAAGTAGTAGTTAAAGGAAGTTAAAACAAGGTATAATGCAAAAGAATAAGACCCATTTTATTCTCTGGCCGCCCAAATTTAAGCAAGCTATTTTAATACTGAGGGCATAAATACAAATTTTTGCAACAGTTTATTTTTTCTTTTTTAAGTCCTATCCCCTACCCCCACCGGCGAGCTTAACAAAAGCTCTGCTAAGCGGTTGCATTCCCCATGTCCCAACTCACCATTTGCCGTTCTGAGCACTTCAATGCCGCGCACCGCTTGCACAACCCCGCCTGGAGCGCGGAGCGCAACCAGCAGGTGTTTGGCAAGTGCAACAACCCCAACTACCACGGCCACAACTACGACCTGACGGTGCGCCTGACCGGCGAGATTGACCCCGCCACGGGCTACGTGTTTGACCTGAAAGAACTCAGCACTATTATCAAGCAGCAGGTGCTCAACCGGTTTGACCACCGCAACCTCAACCTCGACACCGAGGATTTTCGGGAGTTGAACCCCACCGCCGAGAATATCGCGGTCGTTATTTGGCAGCGGCTGCGCGCTGCCCTACCCCCCCTACTTACGCTGGCCGTGACGCTGCACGAAACCGACCGTAATTTTGTCGAATATTATGGAGAATAACCTTGCCGGAACCGCCGCCAGCCCCGTGCCGGTGGCCGACCACCCGGACCGCCACCTGCCCACAGGCCTGCGCACGCCGCTACGCCCCGACGCTTTTGACCGCTCCGACGACCAGAAGATAGCGGCCATCGCCGGGCATTTTCGCGCCATTATGCAGGAGCTGGGCCTCGACCTGACCGATGATAGCCTAGCCGGCACGCCCCAGCGGGTGGCCAAAATGTATGTGAAAGAGTGGTTTAACGGCCTCGACCCCGACCAGCGGCCCGAGGTGCGGCTATTTGAGAACCGCTACCAATACCAGCAGCTACTGGTGGAGCGCGACATCACGGTTTTTTCGTGCTGCGAACACCACTTTGTGCCTATCATCGGCAAGGCGCACGTAGCCTACCTACCTGGTAAGCACGTGGTTGGCCTAAGTAAGCTCAACCGGGTGGTGCAGTACTACGCCCGCCGCCCCCAGGTGCAAGAGCGCCTGACGCGCCAGGTAGCTGAGCACCTGCGCCAAAGCCTGGGCACTGACGATGTGGCCGTGCTCATTGAGGCCGACCACCTCTGCGTGATGAGCCGCGGCGTGAACGACACCAGCAGCTCGACCATCACCAGCGAATACGGCGGCAAATTTTTGGAAGACAGCAATTTGCGCAGCGATTTTTTGCGCCAAATAGGTAAATAAGGGGTTAATGGCTGGGGCCTAATAACGAATGACTGTTTTCTTACGTGGGTTTGTCATTTATCCTCAATCATTCGTCACTAGGCACTTGTCACAATTTACTAGCCATTAAGTAGCAGAAAATGAAAATCCTCATCACGGGCGGCACAGGCATGATTGGGCAGCGGCTGGCGGAGCTGCTGCTCGACGGCGGGCACGACGTAGCGCTACTCACGCGCGAGCCGCAGAAAAGCAGCCACTTCCGGCTGTTTGGCTGGGACCCGCAGGCCGGCACCATCGACCCGGCCGCCGTGCCCTACGCCGATGCCATCGTGAATCTGGCGGGCAGCAGCGTGGCCGACGGCAAATGGACAGCCGAGCGCAAGCACGAGATTATTCGCTCGCGCCTCGATGGGCTAGAGCTGCTATACCGCGAGCTGGCCCAACCCGGCCACCACGTACAAACGCTGCTATCGGCCTCGGCCATTGGCGTTTACGGCGACCGGGGCGATGAGGTATTGTATGAGAACTCGCCCATAGCCGGCACTGGCGACGACTTTTTGGCCGACGTGGTGGTGCAGTGGGAAGCCGCCGCTCACCGCATAGGCGAGCTGGGGCTGCGCGTGGTGCTGCCGCGCATTGGCATTGTGCTTAGCCCCGAAGGCGGCGCGCTGGTGCCGATTGCCAAAACTGTGCGCTACGGTGCAGGTGCGCCGCTAGGCTCGGGCCGGCAGTACATGAGCTGGATTCACCTCGACGACCTATGCCGCCTAGCGGTGCAAATGCTGGAAAACCCGTTCTGGCAAGGCGAATACAACGCCGTGGCGCCCAACCCGGTGACCAATCAGGAGCTGACCGAAACCCTGGCCCAGGTGATGCACCGCCCCCTATTGCTCCCCAAAGTGCCTGCCTTCGGCTTGAAGCTGGCGATGGGCGAGATGAGCGAAATCGTGCTAGGCTCACAACGCGTGAGCGCCGATAAGGTGCTCAACCAGGGCTTCACCTACGAGTATCCGCAACTGCTGGCGGCCCTGGAATCCTTTTATAAGGAATAAGCAGCGGCACGGCCTTCACCCAGAATCAGGTCGGTGGCAGCTTGCAAGTCGGCCACGTGGGGCGCGGCGGCCACAGGCTCGGCGTGACCCACCAAGATGCCGCGCACGCCGAGGCGCACGCCGGCTTCGAGGTCGCGGGCCCGGTCGCCGACCAGCCAGCACTGAGCTGGGTCGAGGTGAAAGCGAGCTACGGCTTTTTCGAGCATGCCGGAGTCGGGCTTGCGGAAAATAGACTCGCTGACAGATGGGTGGCTTTCAGAAAAATAAAGCGCATCCAGCTGATAATTACAGGCTTGCTGCAGTATATCATGGCAGGCTAGCACATCGGCCCGGCCGTAGAGGCCTTTGGCAATGCCGGCCTGGTTGGTGACAACTACTAGGTAGTAGCCGGCGGCTTTGAGGCGGGCGATGCTCTCGGGCACGCCAGGGCAGATGTGGAAGCGCTCGGGCGTCCAGACGTAATCGCCCATTTCTTGATTAAGCACGCCGTCGCGGTCCAAAAAAACTGCCTTGTTCATCGGTTTCCAGTTGCTAGCTAGTAGCTTTCCATTTATCCTAATCAAACAAAGCTATCAGCTAACCGCTGATAGCTACCAGCCAGAGAAATGCGCATTGCCATTATCGGCGGCGGCCTCACGGGGCTTACGCTGGCTTTTTACCTGCAAAAAGCGGGCGTGGCCTACGACCTGTTTGAGGCCAGCGACCGGCCGGGCGGCAACCTGCTTTCGCCCTACCCCCCCGCCGGCTACCAACTCGAAGCCGGCCCCAACTCCCTGCTACTGAGCGCCGAGCTAGAAGAGCTGCTGACCGAGCTGGGCTTGCAAGACCACGTGCAGGAGGCCGCGCCCGTGAGCCAGCACCGCTACGTGCTGCGCGGCGGCCAGTACCGGGCGCTGCCGGCCTCGCCGCCGGCGCTGCTGGCCAGCCCTTTTTTTAGCTGGGGCACTAAGTTGGGGCTGTTGGGCGAGCTGCTGCGCCGCCCTACCCCCCCGGTACCAGGCGAAACAGTGGCCGCGTTTTTTGGGCGGCATTTTGGGGCTGAAGTGGTGCAGTATGCCGTCAACCCGTTTGTGGCGGGCATCTACGCCGGCGACCCGGCCGAGCTGCTACTGTCGCTCACGTTTCCGCGGCTGGCGGCGCTGGAGGAGGAGCACGGCTCGCTGCTGCGCGGCTTGGCCAAGGGCCCCAAGTCGACTCGCCGCCGCACCATTACGCTACGCGGCGGTGTGCAGGCGCTGACCGATGCGCTGGCGGCCCGGCTCACGAGCTATCACCCGGGGCAAACTGTTGTGGCGCTTAAGCAACTAGCAGACAACAATTACCAGTTATCGGTACTACCGAGCGCTGCGCAACAGGCGCCAGGCGATGCCTCTTCGGCCCTACCCTCCCACCAGGCACCAACTATCTACTCGCACTTGGCGCTGGCCCTACCCACCTACGCGGCGGCCGAGCTGCTGGCGCCGCACTTTGCGGAGGCAGCCACGGCGCTGGCTGCCGTGCGCTACCCCCCCATGACGCTTGTGTACTCGGCCTACGACCGCGCGGCGGTGACGCACCCGTTGGCGGGCTTCGGCGCCCTAAACCCGCGAGTAGAGGGCACCTACTCGGCAGGCTCCATCTGGACGAGCTCGCTGTTTCCGGACCGCGTGCCGGCGGGGCAGGTGCTGTTTACCAGCTTTGTGGGCGGGGCGCAGTTTGCGCGGCAGGCCCAAGAGCCCGAGGCCACGCAGCTAGCGGCGGTGCACGAGGAGCTGAGCCGGCTCTACGGCATCACGGGCGCGCCACGCTGGCAAGGGCGCTATTACTGGCCGCGCAGCATTCCGCAGTTTGACCAGCACCTGGCAGCGGCGCGCGCGGCTATGGCGCCGCTGGCGCTGGTGGGCATCGTGCCGGTGGCCAACTGGCAGGCTGGCGTGAGCGTGCCCGATTGTGTGAGCTATGCCTACCGCACGGCTACGCAGCTAGCGATGGGTAATGAATAGTGGGCAACTAGCGTAATTGCTAACTGTTCCTTATTCCCTGTTCACTGCGCCATAGCCTTGGCGCAACCCTACTGCTGTATTCTGTATCTTTGCGGATAATGAATACAATGGCCGCCGGACTGGTCTTGATTCCGACGTACAACGAGCGGGAAAATGTGGAGCTTATTCTGCGGGCCGTGCTGGCGCTGCCCAAGGATTTCCACGTGTTGGTGATTGATGATGGCTCGCCCGATGGCACAGCCGCCATTGTGCGCGGGCTGCTAGCCGAATTTGCGGGCCGGCTTTTCCTGGAAGAGCGCGCGGGCAAGCAAGGCCTGGGTACGGCGTACATTTTCGGGTTTCGCTGGGCCCTGGCACGGAGCTACGAGTATGTTTTTGAGATGGATGCCGACTTCTCACACAATCCGCAGGACCTGCTGCGCCTGCGCGAAGTGTGCGCCGTGCAGGGCTATGACCTAGCCATCGGCTCGCGCTACAGCGACGGCGTGAACGTGGTAAACTGGCCCATGAGCCGGGTACTGATGTCTTATTTCGCCTCCAAATACGTGCGCCTCGTCACGGGCATGCCCATTCACGACGCCACGGCCGGCTTCAAGTGCTACTCGGCACGGGTGCTGCGCGCTATCGACCTGAGTCGAATTCACTTCGTGGGCTACGCCTTCCAGATTGAGATGAAGTGGCTGGCTTACTGCCTGGGCTTTCGCATCAAGGAAGTTCCTATCATCTTCACCGATCGCACCCGCGGCCAGTCTAAGATGTCGAAAGGCATCTTTCAGGAGGCCTTGTTTGGCGTGGTGCAAATGAAGGTGAGCAGCTGGCTACGCCCGCCGCGCCGTACCCCCGATGCGCCACAGCCGGCCCCCCACGGCGTACCAGTGCGCTAGCTCGACCGCCACGCCAGCTTTTTTTGCGTATCGAGTGAGTAGGCCGCCCCGAATGGAAAATACGCCACTCTTTTGGTTTTTATTTAATCTATTAGTAATCGGGCTTTTGCTGCTCGACTTGCTGGTACTGAACCGCCGTGCCCACGCCGTGAAGCTGCGCGAGGCGCTGGGCTGGAGCGCGTTCTGGGTAACGCTTTCGCTGACCTTCAACTACTTCGTGTACCGCACCATGGGGCACGAGGCAGGCCTGCAGTGGCTCACGGGCTACCTCATCGAGAAGGCGCTGAGCGTGGATAACTTGTTTGTTTTCCTGCTCATTTTCACCTACTTCAAGGTGCCGGCTGAGTACCAGCACCGCATTCTGTTTTGGGGCGTGCTGGGAGCGCTGGTGCTACGCGGCATCTTCATTGTGGCGGGCGCGGCACTGCTGGCCAAGTTCCACTTTTTGCTTTATATCCTGGGGGTCTTCCTGATGTACACGGGGGCGCGCATGGCCTTCAGCGGCGGGGGCGACCCCGAAATCGACCCCGACAATAACCCCATCGTGCGGTTTCTGAGCCGGCACCTGCCCATTACGCGGCAGTTCGACGGGGGCAAGTTTTTTACGCAGCGCGAGGGCGTGCGTTTTGCTACCCCCCTGCTAGTGGTACTGGTGATGATAGAAACCACCGACGTGGTGTTTGCGGCCGATTCTATCCCGGCCATCCTGGCCGTGTCACGCGATACGTTTGTGGTATATACCTCCAACGTGTTTGCGCTGCTGGGGCTGCGGGCGCTCTATTTTGCGCTGGCCAGCCTCATGCGACTTTTCCATTACCTCAACTATGGCTTGGCTTTCATCCTGATATTCATTGGGGGAAAGCTGCTGGCGGAGGATTTTTTGCGCGAGCGCTTTAACCTGGAGCTACCCATGCCGGTTTCGCTGGGCATAGTGGGGCTCCTGCTGCTGGGCTCCGTAGGGGCATCGCTACTGTGGCCCAAGCAAGAAAAGTAACGGGTGCCGGTTTTACCACGCGCTACAGTTCGCTGCCCTACCCCCTCATCTACCTAGTACTTACCACCAGTACCCCTTTCCTTGAATCACCTCGCCGAACACCTGGCCCAGGGCTTTAGCCAAACGCCCAAAACGCTGTCATCCAAATACTTTTACGATGCCACGGGCAGCCGGCTGTTTCAGCAGATAATGGGGCTGCCCGAGTACTACCCTACCCGCACCGAGCTGGCCATTTTCACGGAGAAAGGCGCGGCGATCGGGCGGGTGCTGGCGGCGGGCGCGGCGGCTGGGCAGCCCCTGGCCGTGGTGGAGCTGGGCGCCGGCGATGGGCTGAAAACCAAGCTCTTGCTGCGCGAGCTGCAAGCACTGCCCGTGGCACTGTCCTACGTGCCGGTCGATATCTCGCCCTCGGCGCTCGACGAGCTGGCGGCTACGCTGCGCCACGAGCTACCCACCCTGCCCACCGAGCCGCTAGCCGCCGAGTACGGGGCAGCGCTCACTACGCTGGCCACCCGGCCAGGCGCCAAGGCAGTGCTGTTCCTAGGCTCCAACATTGGCAATTTTACGCCCGCCGAGCAGGCGGTTTTTTTGCGCGAGCTAGCCGAGCCCCTTACGGCGGCCGACCGCCTACTGGTGGGCTTCGACCTACGCAAGGACCCGCGCCGCATTCGGGCGGCGTATGATGACGCGCAGGGCATCACGGCCGAATTTAATTTCAACCTGCTGCGCCGGCTTAATGCTGAGGCGGGCGCCGATTTTGAGCTTGATGCCTGGCAGCACTTCCCCGACTATGACCCCAGCACTGGGGCTATGCGCTCGTGGCTAGTGAGCCGCCGCGCCCAAATCGTGCGGGTAGCCGCGCTGGCCGGCCAAACCTTCGAAATCGCTGCCTGGGAAGCTATTCAGACCGAAAGCTCCTACAAATTCAGCCTGCCCCAAATAGCTGCGCTGGCGGCAGATGCGGGCCTGCGGGTAGTCGAGGTCTTCCAAGACGAAGCCGGCGACTTTGCCGATGTGGTGCTGGCCGTGGCGGAGTAGAGGCGTAATTTTGCCCGCTTAAACGTCCTGCTCATCTGGCGTTCGCTTGTCGAAGCATCTCTACCACGCTGCTAGGTTAGTGACTCAGCCGGCGTGGCAGCGATGCTTCGACAAGCGGATGCTAGATGAGCAGGACGTTCTTTTATTCTGTTACTTATCATTTACTTGTTACCCGTGAAATCCCATTTACGCCCTACTCTTTTGCTCGCCTACCCCGTGGTACTGAGCCAGCTCGGCCACATCTTGGTGGGCGTGTGCGACTCGGTGATGGTGGGCCACCTGGGCAAGCTGCCGCTCGATGCGGTGGGCATGGGCGTGAGCGCGACTTCACTGCTTATGGTGCTGGGCCTGGGCATTAGCATGGGGGCAGTGCCGCGCGTGGCGGCCGCCAACGGGCGTGGCGACGCGGAGGCACTGGGCCGCCTGCTGGTGGGCACCGTGTGGCTGAATGCGCTGGTGGGCGTATTGCTGGCCGGCCTGGGCCAGCTGCTACCGCTGGCCCTACCCTACCTCGGGCAAGCTAGCGAGGTAGTGGCGCTGGCCACGCCCTGGGTGCGGGTGGTGGGCCTGTCGCTGCTGCCGCTGATGGTGTTTCAGGGCTTTCGGGAGTGGGCCGAGGGGCTGGGGCTGACACGCCAGGCCATGCAGCTTTCCATAGCAGCCAACGTGCTGAACGCGCTGCTGTGCTACGCGCTCATCTTCGGGCACTTTGGGGCGCCGGCGCTGGGGCTGATGGGCGCCGCCTGGGCCACCCTGATTTCGCGCCTGGGCATGGCCGTGCTCATGGCGCAGTTTGTGCTGCGGGCCGAAAAGCTGCGCACGCGCCGGCCTGCCGAGGCGGGCGCCTGGCTGCGGCCGGGCCTAGCCGAGCTGCGCGGCCAGCTGGCCCTGGGCTTACCCATCGGGCTACAGATGATGCTAGAAGTGGGCGCCTTCAGCCTGTCGTTTTTGATGATTGGCTGGATTGGCGTCACGCCTCAGGCCGCGCACCAGATTGCCATCAACGTGGCGTCGGTGACGTACATGGCGGCCACGGGCATCGCGGCGGCGGCTACCATTAGGGTGGGCAACCTGCGCGGCAGCGGCGACCTGGCGGGCGCCCGGCAGGCAGGCTTTGCGGCCTATTGGCTGGCCTTTGGGTTTATGGGCACGATGGGGCTGCTGCTGGTAGGGCTGCGCCACATTATCCCCACTTTCTACAATACCGACCCGGCCGTGGTGGCGCAGGCGGCCACGCTGCTGGCCATCGCAGCCGCCTTCCAGGTATCGGATGGCTTACAAGTGGTGGGCCTGGGCGCGCTGCGCGGCCTCGAAGACGTGAAAGTGCCCTCGGTGGTGGCGCTGCTTGCCTACTGGGCCATTGCCCTACCCCTGGGCTACGGCTTAGGTTTTGGCTTGAAGCTGGGCGCGCCCGGCGTGTGGCTGGGCTTGCTAGCAGGATTGAGTACGGTAGCCGTGGTGCTACTGCTGCGCTTTCGGCGCCAAACGCAGCCTGGTAGCCCCAGCGCTCAACCCAGCGAGCCGGCCCCAGCGCTGGTCGAGGCCGAAGAAACGGTAGCGCTAGGCTAGCTCCGGAACTTGCCCAGCCGGCTTGGCCGTTGCAGAGGGGGTAGGGCCTGGTAATTACCAGGCTATTTTGCTAGCTCTTTTCTGCATCCGTAACTACTTTTTCATGCGTATTCTACTTGGTTGCTGCCTGGCGCTGGGGCTGCTGGCCGCGCGGCCGGCCGCCGCGCAGGCCACCGTCAAGCTGCCCGCGGGGTTTATTCGGTGGTCGGCTAGCCGGCCGCTTACCGTGGCTGATTTTAAGGGGCGGCCCCGGCCAGCCCAGACCCACGCGGCGCTCACATCGGCCAACATCAACACCGGGGCCATTTGCCGCGGCGACGTGTTTATGGGCACCGCGCAGGCCAGCTTCGACCCCGTGGCCTCCTGGGTGCGCGAGCCCGCCACCATGACGCCCGCGCTGCTGCGCCACGAGCAGCTGCATTTCGATATTGCCGAGGTATATGCGCGCCGCCTGCGCCAGCAGCTGGCTACCATGCGCCTGTCGTGCAGCAAGCTGGGCGACCGCTT
>CAZZDR010000106.1:0-11227 GCA_964652535.1 uncultured Hymenobacter sp.
ACCCCGTCCTGCATGTCAGCCTTGTTCTTGAATTCGGTCACTTTCAAGGCTTTGAACTTGTCGGTGGTGCCGGGCACCAGCGCCAGGGTTTTGGCTTCCAGCTTCTGCAGGCGGCTGAAGTGCGAGCTGTACACCTGGTCGAAGGCATAACCGGCCGATTCTTCGCCCAAATGCAGCATGTCGTGGTGGTGGCGGGCCAGCACCTGCACCGAGTCGCGCCGGATTTCGACCGTCAGGTCGGTGCGCATGTCTAGGTAAGCAGCCTGCTGGCCGGGGTAGGCCTGTTTGATCTCGGCTAGCGAAGGCACGGCCTGGGCCTGGGCTCCTAGCCGCAAGGCCAGCGCGGGCAGCACCAGCAAGCTGCGTAGGGTAACGGATACATTCATAGCTAATAGATTTATAACCCGATAAATACACTTCCAAAAAAGCGGCTACCCGCGGGCCCTACCCCCTACTTTGCGTGGTAAAAAGCGTTGTTCCAGTACGCCTCGGTGTGCGCGGGCTTGCCCTGCGCAGTGTAGCTGATGCTGGGGCCGCAGCGCTCGCCGGCCACGTAGGTTTCTTCCCGCTCGAGGGTGCCGTCGGGGCGGTAGTAGCGGCAGCGGCCGTGCAGCTCGCCGTGCTGGTAGCTTTCTTCTTCCATCGGCTTGCCATTGGGCCAGTAGCTCACGAGCGGCCCGCTGCGCAGGCCCTTTTGGTAGCCGATGCGCCGAAATACCTGCCCCGTGCTGTAGTAGTACACGAAGGGCGCGGCCGGGTAGCCGTGCTGGTAGCTTTCGGCGGCGGCAGGCTTGCCGTTGGCAAAAGCGATGGCTACTGCGCCGCCAGCGGGGGGTAGAGCCTGGGCTGCGCCGCCAGGCGCCGAGCTGCTCACCAGCGTGCCATCGAGGTACTGCTGCTCGAGCAGCAATTCGCCGGCCGGGTTATAGTAGCGGCTGGTGCCCTGCAGCTCGCCCTCGTCGTTGAAAGTCAGCACTTTTTCGGGCTTGCCGTTGGCGAAGTTGTAAGTCCATTCGCCCACCTGGTCGTTGGACAGGTAGCGACCCCGGCTGCGCAGCATGCCGTCGGCGTAGTAGGTTTTAAACTCTCCGTAGCGCTCGCCGGCCAAGTACTCGCCTTCGGTGCGGGTTTGGCCGCCAGGAAACAGGCTGCGGTAAGGGCCGTACTGCTTGTCGGCGTGCAAGGTGAGCGTAGTTTCGGGCTGGCCGTTGGGGTAGAGCCAGTTCATGGGACCTTCGTAGGTACCGTCGCAGTAACCAACGCGGTTTAGCACGCCGCCCTGGGGGCCCGAGCCGGGGAAGTGTACGACTACCTCGCTGGTCTTGCCCAGCAGGGGTAGCCGGTCTATAACACGGCCGGCCGAGTCATAGGTGACAACCTGCCGCAGCTTACCAAACTCGTAGGTGCGCTCGTCGGCCAGCTTGCCACCAGCGGCATACGAGTGCAATGCCCCATTGAGGTCGCCTTGGTGGTACTCGCGCACCTGGCTAGGCCGACCGTCGGCGTAGTACGATTTCCACTCGCCCTGGGGCTGGCCCTGGCGGTAGAAACCTACCTGTTGCGGCTGACCATCGAGGTAAAACTGCTCGAAGTAGCCAGTGGCAGTGCCATCGGGGGCATAGGTGCGACGCTGGCGCAGTTGGCCAGTGGCATAGTACAGCTCATGGCCGCCCACCAGGGTGCCTTTGTTGTCGTAGTGCGCCACTTCGCGCAGGCTGCCATCCGGGAAAAGCCGGCGCCACTCGCCGGCCAGCGCACCATTCTCGATGAAACCTGTCCCGCGCACGCGGCCCTCAGCGTCATAGGTTTTCACAGCTTGGCGACCTTTTTTCAGCGTCACGTCGGCAATGGTTTTGCCCGCGGCGTCGAAGTTAACCAGCCGCGTCATGCGGCCATGCTCGTAATACATATCGGCAAAGTGCCGGCCCTGGGTATCGTAGTCGCGGTAGGCCCCGTGCAGCTCGCCGGCCGCATCGTAGCTAGACTCCACGCTCAGCTTGCCACTGGCGAAGTACTCGCGCCACAGGCCCGTGCGCTTGCCTTGGGCGTAGGTGCCGGTTTCGCGCAGCTGGCCGTTGGGGTAATTAGCGGTGTAGGAGCCGGTTAGCTCGCCCTTGTCGTAGGTGCCCTTGTGCTCCAGCACCTTATTTACATAGAATACTTCGTAGGGGCCCTGGCGCTGGTTGGCCACGTAGGCGTAGCGGGCTTCAGGCGCGCCGGTGGGGTAGTAATATGTGAGGGTGCCCTCGCGCTTGTCGGCGTGCATCTGGCCCCGAAAGCGGGGCGTGCCATCGGGAAAGTAGCCCGTTACCTCGCCCTCGTAATCGTTGTTGACGAACGTGTGGGACTCCGAAACTTTGCCACTTTCCGTGTAGGTTTTGCCGGGACCTTCAAGCTTACCGGAGCGGTAGGTGGCTTCGCTCTTAAGCTGGCCATCGGGGAAAAACGTGCGGGTAGGGCCGTCGAGCTCGCCCAGCGCGGCGCCTGTGCTGGCGTAGTTTTCCTCAGTTTCGATGCTACCATCGGGGCGCAACACCTGCCAGCGGCCACCGCGCTTGCCCGGCCCGGCAAAGCTGCCGCGCTGGCGCACGGCCCCGCTCGGGGCCAGCAGCAGCCAGGGGCCGGTAGGCAGCACAGTGCCCTTGGCATCGCGGGTGCCCGCACCCAGGCCTTCAGGCAACGCGCCGTCGTACCAGGCGGCCACCGACGCACCGTCGGGCAGGGGCTGCTGGTCGCGCAGGGCTAGCAAGGGTTCGCTCAGGGCGGTGGTAAGCTTCTCTACGCGGCTTTTGTTGGCCTTCACCCATTGGCGGGCGTGGTCGTCTTGGGCCGAAAGCAGAATGAGGTAGGTGAAGGTGGTAATGTTGTCTTCTTGCCGGAGCAATTTGATTACCGGGGCATAGGCGCGCACCCAGAAGTCGCTGGCGGGTTCGGCCTCTACCGGAAATTTCTCCACCAGTAGCTGGGTTTGCTTCACCAGCGCAGCATTGAATTTTACTTTCGTTACGTAGTCTTTAGTAAGCGCTACCTTGCTGGTAATGAGTTGGTCCAGCTCCTCAAACGCCGCGTTGGGGCTACTGGCTGCTACTTTCTCCGCGTCGTCCACAATCGGCTGGCCGCTCGATAGTTTTTCGAGCAGCACCAGCACGCTCTGGCTGCGCTCGCCCTCGGGCTCGATGGCCAGGAATAGCAGTAGCCCGAGCATGGCGTGGGTGGGTTGGCCTTGGCGCGCGGCCAGCACGCCCAGTAGCCGGTGCGGCGTACTGTGGCCCGGCCGCAACACCATAGCCCGCTGCATATACGCCAGGGCTAGTTCTGGCTTGCCCAGGTTGTACTCCGCAATGCCACGGTTCAGCCACAGCCGTTCGTTATAGGGAAACAACTTGAGGGCCTGCGTATAGGTCTGGCGGGCAGCATCGAGTTGCTTTAGCCCTTCTTGCCCCGAGGCCAGCACGCCTAGCGTCTCCGGGTCGTGGGGGTTGAGGGCCAGCGCGCGCTGGGCGGCAGCGACCCCTTCGGGGTACTTATCGGCCGCCACTAGGCTCATCGCCAGCTCGGCCTGGGCCTGAGCGTAGGCCGAGTCGCCGGGGGTGATGAGCTGGTAGCGGGCAGCGGCCTCCGCATATTGGCCCTTATCGTGCAGGCCTACCCCCTCCTTGAGCAGGGCAGCCGCATCGGGCAAAAGGGGGTCCGGCTTTGCGCCCGTAGTTTGAGCCGAGCTCAGGGTTGGGATGGTTAGCAAGGCCATAGCAGCCCCGTAGTAGCGCAGTTTCATAGCGAGAAAGGTTGCTTACCGTACCCGCAAAGAATAGCTCGGTCGATAAGGTCACAAGTATACTACCGTGCTCACCAGATTCTCCTAAAAACCTCACCAAAAATGACTTATTCTAAGGAAATCCAACCTTATCCCTTAAATAGTGCTAAGCCACAACCCCTACTTTTGGGGCAAGCGGGTGGGGCGCGAGCTCGCCGCCGGGGCGGGCGTCACCACCAGCTCGTTGTAGCCGTAAGTAGCGTCTTTTTCCCGTTTGAATTGCAGCGCGGGCAGCGCCCCCAATACTAGCTCGACAGTAGTGTACACGCGGCAGCCGTCAAGCAGGTGGCCGCCTAGCGTGCGGCCAGTGCTATCGGCCACGGCCAGGTGCAGGTGCCCACCTCCACTAGCCGAAAGCGTGCCCACTAGCGAGACTATCTCAAAGTGCCCGTGGTAATGCGTGGCGGCATCCTGGTTAGCCAAGCGCAGGCTCACGTCGGTGAGGCTGCCCACGCAAGTGAGCACAGCACCAGCCTCTATGTGATGGCTAGCTACAAAGGCCAGTAGCTGCTGACGCAGGTCTTCGCCAGGCCTCAGGCGCAACGCATACGCTTTTAAGCTAGAAGAGGGGGTAGGCATGGCCAAGGGCACGGCCTGCCCCAGTACTGGGCCAGCCAAGCAGTTGAGTAGAAGAAAGAATAGCAGGCGCATTACCTCGCAGGGCTATTTGCTGAAGCGCACCGTGCCGTAGCGAACCTTAATGTTAACATTGCCCGCGCCGCGCGCCGGCATGCGGCTGCCATACACGCCCATTACATCGGCGATGCCGTCGGCCTTGCCGCCCGTTGAGAGCACGCGCACCTGGTTTTTATCCACCAACAACTGCCCTTGCTCGGTGCTCACATCAAACCGAAAGCTGGGAGTAGCTTCTGCAAACCCCAGCCGAATGGTGCTGTAGCCGCCATCCAGCGTTATCTGCCGAAAGTTGGGACCCATGTCACGCACCTCGAAGTCGGGGCAATAGCGTACAGTCATATCAAGCCCCTCGCTCAGCTTATCGACGCTGAAATGCGAATAGCCTGATGAGCCACGCAACGTCCGCACGGTGCCCAGCGCCACACCACCGTACTTGCTGTGCACCGTTAGGTCGCGCACGGTGCCCATATCCACATCCGAGTAGTTGGTCCGCAGCTCAATCTTGTCACCAGCATTGAGACGCAATCGGGCATAATCTGCTTGCAGTGTAGCTTGCTGAGCATAAGGTAGGGTAGCGTCGCCGTTGGCGATGTGCACCACATTATCGGTGCTAGTTAGCCGGCCCACCCGTAGCGTACCGTAGTTGATGTCGAGCTGCACAGGGCCCTGCCAATCGCTCGCCACCACCACATCAGCAAATGCGGTCTTGAGGCGCAGGGCAGTTGTACTTGGCATCCAAACGGTGTAGCTAATTTCGTAGCGGCAGCCGCCGCCACTGCACTTGCCTTTTAGCCCCGGCCCAAACTGCGAGCTAACGGCTACTCCCCCCGTGCGAGCATCATAGTCGAGCCACTGCACGTTTAAGTCAGTCAAGAGCTGCGCAGCCGCCGCCGGGGTTTCGGCGCGGGCCACTAGCTCGGCTTCTACTTTTATTTCAGGTTTATTCCAGGTGCTCACCCGCACCCGGCCGTAGCGGGTATCCAGCGAAAAGCCTTGCCCCACCTTCGCTACCCGCATGATACGGCTAAAATGCCGACGCTGCTCAATAGGTGGCGACGCCTCCTGGCCAGTCGGCACCTGGGGGGCTGCTGCCTGAGCCGGACCATCCTGCGTGCTGCCCTGCAGGGGAGCTACATAGTTTACCTGAACGCGCTCCGTCACGGCCTCCGTGCTAGTCTGCGCCAAAGCAGCCTGGCTCAGTAAGAGCAGCCCCAGGCCCGCAGCCCGCACATGGCGCGCCTCAATGAGCATTGCGTCGCACTATATTTTCGGCCACCACTCGGCTATCTGCCAGCACAAATTCGCTACTTGTGCTAGCCGCAACGGCCGTTTGGTCGCCGCCATGCCGCTCTATTTGTTGGTCCAATATGTCGAGTCTTATTTGCAGGTTACGGTTCATCGCCGTTAGCACTACTTCAGGCTGTGGGTGCTGCGGCAATTCACGCTTGAGCTGCTGGTAGCTCGAATCAAGACCAATAAGTTCATGCGCCCATTCGGCAGTAGCAGCTGGGGCCAACTGTCCAAGCTGCGTTTTTCGGTCGTTAAGTTGCGCGATGTAGTAGCGTTCCATACCGTGCACCGCCGTATCGAGGCGTGCGTTGCTGTTTTGATTAGCCGTTAGCACGTTAGTCGTCGTGGGCCATACGTACAGCGCTGCATCTGTGGTTGTGGTAGCCGCAGTGTTCTGAGTAGCGGCTACTTGCACAGGCTTATGTGCCGACTTCCAGTGCTCCCCTACCCCTGCCGCTAGCAGCAAGACTGCCAAGGCTGCTGCTAAGCCATAGCGTTGCCAGCGCGCATCTACCTGCTCCGGCTTAGCTGTTAGTGATGCCGTTGGCGCAGCAGCAGGAGAAGTAGGTAACACACTCATGATAGGGCGCTCAGTAGCAGGCTCTTCTCCCTGTAATTGGGCTTCTAGAGCTTCCCATATTTCGGGCCGAGGCTCATGCAAGTCAAAGTCTGAACGGTGCCGTTCGACGTATGTCTCTAGTAAATAAGAATTAATAGGTTTCATAATCAATAGGTACCCTCAGTATTATCTAGGTTACTAATGCGCTAGAGCTAATACGGTTGCTCTGCTGCAAAAGCCGTCAGAGTAGGGTAGGGAAGGATGAAAAGGATGAGTCGAATGAAAACTGCTTAGCTCAACCCCCGCTCAGCAGCTAACTCGCGTAGGCGCTGCCGGGCCCGGCTGTATTGCGACTTGGAAGTCGATTCGGTAATGCCCAATATGCCAGCAATTTCTAAGTGGTCGTAGCCCTCTAGCAAATACAATGACAAGACTACGCGGTAGCCATCGGGTAGTTCCTGAATGCAGCGCCGTAGCACATCGGCACGATACTGCTGCTCCTCCGCGTCTTCCTTTGCGTGAGGTGATAAGCTTTCAGCCGGAGTAGCCTCGTGGTGGAAATCTTCTAAAGGCACTAGCTGCAGCCGGCGCTGCCGCAAGCAATTAATACTTTTATTAACAACTATACGCTTAAGCCAAGCGCCGAAAGACGAATCACCCTTGTAGCTACTTAGCTCGCGGAAAGCACTCAAAAAAGACTCTTGCAATACGTCTTCTGCTTCGGCATAGTCGCCCGTAATGCGCAAAGCCGCGTTAAACATGGCCTTTGAATAGCGCCGGTAAAGCTCAGCTTGCGCCTGTCGGTCGTTCAATCGGCACCGCTCCACAAGCGGCGCATTAATATCAATATACGCAACAGCTTCCATAGGCAAACTCAAAGGGGTAGGCTCAAAGGTCGGCAGCTTTTCTAAATATGGTTGATAGACAATGACTCGGTTTCACAGGTTGCACAAACTGTACGAAATCATGATGCCTAATTAGCCAACATAATACAAAAAAGGGGATGCGCTTTACAGCGCATCCCCTTTTTTGTATTATGTACTGTTACTTCCTGCGATTACTCAGCCGTAGCTTCTTCGCGGGTTTCGCCGTTGGTAAGCGTATCGGTGGCCGTATCAGCCGGTGCCGACTGAGTGGTAGCAGCCGGAGCATCCGACTTTACCTCAGCGGCCGACGAACCAGCTTCATTGCTCGTAGCTTCACCTTTACCACCACGACGACGCGAACGACGAGTAGTAGTCGATTTAGCTTCGGCCGTGTTCTTAGCCTCAAGCAGTGTCTCGTTGAAGTCTACTAACTCAATAATGCACATATCAGCATTGTCACCAGCGCGGGTAGCGCTCAGCTTCAGGATACGCGTGTAGCCACCTGGACGGGTAGCAATGCGACCTGCGATTTCACCATATAGCTCTTTCAGGCTTTCCTTGTTTTGCAGGGTAGCAAATACAGTCCGGCGTGAGTGCGTCGTATCGTCCTTTGCTTTAGTTAGCAATGGCTCAATAAATTGACGTAAGGCTTTCGCTTTAGCCACAGTAGTGGTTACGCGCTTAGAAATAATCAACGACGAAGCCATATTCGACAGCATCGCGTTGCGGTGGGCGGCAGTGCGGCCCAAGTGATTGATTTTTTTACCGTGTCGCATCGGACAGATTGGTTAAATGCTACGCTTGCGGACCAGGACCACGGCGGACCCTGAAGCCTCATTAGAACCCTAGCCCCGAGGGCGTAGCGGGTGAAATAAAAAATTTCTGGTCCCTACCCCTAACATCTCGGTTAGAAAATAGCGACCAGAAACCGGTAATAGTTAGTCTTCGTCTAAGCGATACTTGCTGAGGTCCATACCGAAGTGCAGGCCTTTCTCTTCTACTAAGTTTTCCAACTCAGTCAGGCTCTTCTTACCGAAGTTGCGAAACTTCATCATGTCGGCCATATCGAGTTGCACTAGCTCACCTAAAGTCTTAATGTCAGCAGCCTTCAAGCAGTTATAAGCCCGAACCGAAAGATCCATTTCACCTAGTGAAGTTTTTAGCACCTTGCGCATGGCCAAAGTCTCCTCATCAATCGGCTCAGCAGCCACCGGGCGGTTACCACTCAACTGCATCGTGCTGTCCGAAAACAACATAAAATGCTGAATAAGGATGTTAGCCGCGCCCTTGAGAGCCTCTTCAGGATGAATGGAACCATCCGTCTGAATGTCAATTACCAAGCGCTCATAGTCAGTTTTCTGTTCTACGCGCGTGTTTTCAATGCTGTACTTCACGTTTTTGATAGGCGTGTAGATAGCATCGATCGCAATTTGGCCAAAAACTTGGTCGGCTGGCTTATTCTCATCAGCTGGTACATAGCCGCGGCCACGAGCAATAGTCAATTCAAACTCCAGTTCTTTAGCCGAATCAAGGTTGCAAATGACCAACTTAGGGTTAAGAATCTGGTAGCCAACTGCAAACTTCCCAATGTCGCCTGCTGTGAACGTATCCTGTCCACTAATGCGCACTGTAATCTTATCTTCGATAGCGTCGCTAATTTTCTTGAAGCGCACTTGCTTGAGGTTCAAGATGATTTCGGACATATCCTCAATCACTCCCTCAATTGTCGAAAACTCGTGCAACACCGAAGTTGTGCGCACCGACGTAATGGCGAAGCCCTCCAGCGACGAAAGCAGAATGCGCCGTAGTGCATTGCCAATCGTGACACCGTAGCCCTTCTCCAGAGGCTTGAATTCAAATGTTCCAGTAAAGTCGTCGGATTTCTCCATCACTACTTTCTCCGGCATCTGAAAAGCTAAGATTGACATATATGGGGCGTTTAGTTATTTAAAAGTAAAGCAAGCCAAGGCTTGCTAGGTTCCCCAAAACCAACCTGTTACTAAACCAGGTTCCCCGTCCCCGCCGGGGACAAGCCGGGGATGGGGTTAGCACAAATGCGGCCCGAGCCAAGCCCGGGCCGCACCAGTGTGCCCTTATTACTTCGAATACAGCTCGACGATAAGCTGCTCCGTGATTTTTTCCGGAATCAAGTCACGCGACGGCATATTGGTGAACTTGCCCACCATGTCTTTGCCATCCCACTCTAGCCACGAAAACTGACGTGCATTGCGCACAGTCAGCGAAGTCGTGATGGCTTCGAGCGACTTCGACTTCTCGCGTACACCAACGAGGTCGCCGGGACGGAGCTTGTACGAAGGGATGTTTACCACTTCACCATTTACTGTGATGTGCTTATGCGATACCAACTGGCGTGCAGCACGACGCGTGGTAGCAATACCAAGGCGGTAAACCACGTTGTCGAGGCGCGACTCTAGCAAACCAAGTAGGTTCTCACCCGTGATGCCAGGAAGTACAGCGGCCTTGTGGAAGAGGTTTTCAAAGTATTTCTCAAGTACACCGTACAGGTACTTTACTTTCTGCTTCTCCATCAGCTGAACAGCGTATTCTGACTGTTTCTTGCGACGGCCACGGCCGTGCTGGCCTGGGGGGTAGTTCTTTTTGTTAAGCGCTTTGCTCGGGCCAAAAATCGGCTCCGAAAAGCGACGGGCAATTTTGGCGGTAGGGCCAGTATAACGTGCCATGGGGTATTACTAACAGAGTGGAAAAATCAAACGCGACGACGCTTGGGCGGACGGCAGCCGTTGTGGGGCAACGGCGTTACATCGCGAATAGTCGTCACTTCAATGCCCACGTTACCCAAAGCACGAATGGCTGATTCACGGCCAGCGCCCGGGCCTTTCACGAAGATTTCGGCTTTGCGCATACCCAGGTCGTGGGCTACTTTGCCACAGTCCGTAGCTGCCATCTGAGCAGCGTAAGGAGTGTTCTTCTTCGAGCCTCGGAAGCCCATTTTACCAGCCGAAGCCCAGGAAATAACCTGGCCATTAGAGTTGGTAACCGAGATAATGATGTTATTGAAGGAAGCGCGGATATGGACTTGGCCAACCTGCTCCACTATGACAAGCCGCTTTTTGGCTTTGTCTTTTCTTTTTTGTGCCATTTGGTTATCGCTAAAACGCGGCAGGTGTTGGTAATCCTTACCCCACGAAGGAGGGGTAGGGACTACCGATTGCCGCTACTGTTTATTTCGTTGCTTTCTTCTTGCCAGCCACGGTCTTACGCTTGCCCTTACGGGTACGCGAGTTGTTCTTAGTACGCTGACCGCGAACAGGAAGGCCCTTACGGTGACGGAGACCGCGATAGCAGCCAATGTCCATCAAACGTTTGATGTTGAGCTGAACTTCCGAGCGCAGTGCGCCTTCCGTCTTGTGCTCAGCGGCGATGATGGCGCGGATTTCGCCAGCTTCAGCCTCAGTCCAGTCCTTTACCTTCTTGTTGACATCAATGCCAGCTTTTGTAAGGATTTTAACCGAGTTGCTCCGGCCAATGCCGAAAATATAAGTCAGGGCGATTTCGCCGCGCTTGTTGTCCGGGATGTCTACCCCTGCGATACGAGCCATAGTGGTTGTAAGATGTTTGCGGACCAGAAAGCCCGGCAGCGGCTTGGAAGGCGATTAGTTGAATAAAAGTTCAAACTAACCAGTACCCAAGGCTCCGGGCCTCTGAAAATTGATTTAGCCCTGACGCTGCTTAAAGCGGGGGTTCTTCTTGTTGATAACGTAGAGCTTGCCGTTGCGGCGGATGATTTTGCAATCAACACTACGTTTCTTCACCGAGGTTTTTACTTTCATGACCTTGAAAAGAACGAAAAAATTTACTTGTAACGATACTTGATGCGGCCTTTCGACAAGTCGTAAGGCGACATTTCGAGCTTTACCTTGTCGCCGGGCAGAATCTTAATGTAGTGCATCCGCATCTTACCCGAGATGTGGGCAATCAGCTGGTGGCCATTTTCCAATTCCACGCGAAACATGGCGTTGGAAAGGGCTTCGAGGATGGTACCGTCCTGCTCGATGGAGGCTTGTTTTGCCATAAGGGCTA
>CAZZDR010000107.1:0-11176 GCA_964652535.1 uncultured Hymenobacter sp.
CTCGACATGGCGTAGACTTCGCCCTCCACGGCATTAAACCAGAACGAGTCGGAGAACGCGAAGCTGAGCGCGCCCACCGCGCCCGCGCCCAGTAGCAGCCAAGTTTGACCGGCAGTAGGCGCGGGGGCGTCGGCCGCGGTAGCTGCGTTGCCCAGCAGCAAGCGGGCGCCCAGCCGGGTGATAATCCAGAATAGAAACAGCACCGTGAAGGCACTGCTCAGCCCCGACAGCGCATTGATGAGCACCGGCACCGCCGGCGTATGCCCAAAGCTGAGCAGCGACACCAGCCGCGCCAGCAACAAAAACGTGGGCGCGCCCGGCGGGTGCGGCACCAGCAGCTTGTAGGCGCAGGCAATAAATTCGCCGCAATCCCAGAACGAAGCGGTGGGCTCCAGCGTGAGCCAGTAGGTAGCCAGGGCCACGCCGAACACGGCCCACCCTACCCAGGTGTTAAGCTTGTAAAACGAAGGCATGACGCAGAGGATGTGAGCGTAAGGTGGGAGGAAAGGAGACACTACACGCGGCCGGCCGGCACATCGCAATGACAGCCGCACTTCGCCCGGGGTTGCGTAGCAGCACTCGCCCGCCGCTGTCCTCATGTCCGCTACGACACAATTTGCCCACACCTGCTCGCTCGGCCGGCGCACCCCGCGGCGCCGGTATTGGATCTTCCCAATTGAAAATGGCGCGCCCATGCCCGCCAATCGGCCCGCCGGTGTACTTTTGCAGCCGGCGCGCCCGTGGCGGCGGCCGGTTCTGGGGAATTAGCTCAGCTGGTTAGAGCGCTACCTTGACATGGTAGAGGTCATCGGTTCGATTCCGATATTGCCCACAAAAAGCCCCCCAGGTAGTCCCTGGGGGGTATTTTTTTGTCGCCGCCGCGGCTGCTGGCAGCGCAGCGGTCCTACCCCAGCGCTGGCCAGTAAAAAACGGCGACTTAATTAGCTAGCGACCGCTGAAAGTGCAGTTGCAGAATGGCTTCTATCTTCTCCTTGGTAAGCGGCTTGCTAACCAGCCCGGCAATGTGCAGCTCGTTGATGCGCGCCAGGTCGCGGGCATCCATGGTGGTCGTGAGCATGACCACCACCGACGCCTGCTGCTGGTCGAGGGCGCGCTGGTAGTAGGCTTCCAGAAACTCGGTGCCGGTCATGCCAGGCATATTCGCATCGAGCAAAATGAGCGAGGGCGCGGGCACCTCAGCCTGGCTGAGCAGGGCGAGGGCTTCTTCGCCGGTAGCGGCAATGAGGAGCTGGTCGGTCAGGCCTAGGCTTTCGACGAGCAGCTCGTTAAGGAAATTAGTCGTCGAGTCGTCGTCGATAAGTAAGACACTAGAAAGCTTTTGCATGGGCACAGGTATCGGCAATACTATGAAGAAAGCACCCTGAAAAACAGGAGCCTGCTCCTGAAAACTTGAGGAGCGCAAAGGGGGTAGGGGCCCAGAGAACGTAGCACCAGCCCCGGCCAGCGTGGCTTTGGTAGGCTGCGCCGGTCTTTGGTGGAGATGGTTGGACTGTATACGTCCGGGCATTGCCCGGTGGTTGGCTGATGGGGCAAAGAGTGGCCGCCAGCAGGCGCCGGCGGGCGCAGGCCCAACGGCGGCGCACTTTTTGCGAACACCGGTCGCCACCTATTCTTTCCGCGCCTTTGCCCAACTCTACCCAATATTTTCGCAACCTCGCTGCTGAGATAAGCTACTGGCCCGCCGGCTACGTGCGTACCGATTGGCGCTCGCTGACGGCCGAGCCCGCCGAGCTGCGCGCCATCTACGGCCACGTGCTGCGTGCCATGCAGCGCTACGAAGTCACGGCCGCGCTCTTTGTGCACTGGCAGCCCGCCGCCGTGCCGGCCGAACTACAGCACTGGCTCGCCAGCGAGTGGCTGCCGCGCGCCGTTCGCGAAGCCAACTACCAGCGCTGCGCCCTCGTGGAACTGAACCAGCCCGGCCCACCCGCCGACACCCCCAACCCGCTACTGCCCGGCCGGCCAGAATGCGCCTGGTTTAGCGAAGTAGCCGAAGCCAGGGCCTGGCTGCTGCGGCCCAGCGACGCGGCCTAGCGGCCCAGGGCAAGCACTTCTTCGAGTACTTGGCGCGAGTTGGCTAGGCGCGGCACCTTGCGCTGGCT
Source organism: uncultured Hymenobacter sp. (assembly GCA_964652535.1). GTDB lineage: Bacteria > Bacteroidota > Bacteroidia > Cytophagales > Hymenobacteraceae > Hymenobacter. The sequence continues at coordinate 2,124 of CAZZDR010000107.1, forward strand.
GCCCAGGCGGCCACGGTGGCGTAGCCAGTTTTCGAAGGTGCCGGCGGGCACGAAGTGCACGCGCGGCGGCGCCAGGGCCAGGTCGCGGTGGCGCTTGGCATCGTAGTCTGAATTGAGGCGGCGCAGCTCTTGGTCGAGGCAGCTGGCAAAAGCTAGCGTTTCGGGGGGGGGTAGGGCCCCGGCCAGCTCCACGGCCCACTCGTGGCCGCCGCGCGAAGTGCCGTGCCCCGCCTCAAAATACACCGGCGCGGCCGTGAAGTCGCGCACGGCGCAGCCTGTGGCCCGGGCCGCCACCGCAATAGCCGCCTCGGCATTTTCCACCACCACTTCTTCCCCAAAAGCATTGAGAAAATGCTTGGTGCGGCCCGTAATGCGCACCCGGTAGGGCCGCAGCGAAGTAAAGCGCACGGTATCGCCCACCAGGTAGCGCCACAGCCCCGCGCTACTGCTGATAACCAGCGCGTAGCTGGGGCCGATGGTCACATCTTCGAGCGGTACGGGGCGCGGGTCGGGCTGCTCAAACTGCTCGGCCGGCAAAAACTCATAGTAAATACCGTGCTCCAGCAGCAGCAGCAGGTCGGGGCTGCCAGGCTCATCTTGCAGCGCGAAGTAGCCTTCCGAGGCATTGTAAATTTCGAGGTAGCGCAGTTGCTCGCCGGGCATCAGCTCCTGAAACAGCGCTTGGTAGGGTCCAAATGCCACTGCGCCGTGCAGAAACAAGCCTAGCTGCGGCCACACCTCGCGCAGGTCAGAGGCGCCGGCCAGGGCCAGCACGCGGCGCAGTAGCACTAGCATCCAGGTGGGCACGCCAGCCAGCACGCGCACATCTTGGCGCAGCACGTGGCGGGCAATACGCTCAATCTTTTCTTCCCACTCATCGAGCAAAGCGAGGGGTAGGGGCGGGGTGCGCAGCGTTTGGGCCCAGCCGGGCAAGCTTTGCATCACCAAGGCCGACACGTCGCCGGCCACCGCCGCCCCGCCAAAGGGGCTGGGGCCGAGGCTACCGCCTAGGCTCAGCGTTTTGCCGGCCAGCAGGCGGTGGGTGGGGTAGCAGTGGGTAGCCAGGGCCAGCATGTCGCGCCCGGCGCGGTAGTGATTGTCGTGCAGGGCCTCGGTAGTGAGGGGCAGGTACTTGCTGCGGGCGTTGGTGGTGCCGCTGCTACGGGCCTGCCAGTGCGCAGCGGGGCCGGGCCACAGCACGTCGGGCTGGCCCAGCAGCACTTTTTCCAGCTCGGGGTAGAGCTGCTCGTAGGTGCTCACGGGCACGCGCTGGGCAAACTCTTGGGCGCTGAGGCCGGGCGCGTAGCCGTGGCGCCGGCCCCAGGCCGTGCCCCGCGCCTGGCCCAGCAGGTAGCGCAGCACGGCTGCCTGCGCCGCCAGCGGCTCGTGCCGCACCCGCGCCAGCCGGGGTAGGCTGCCCAGTTGAACGGCGTGGGCAAGGAGCTGGTCGAGCACTTCGTGTTAGTTATAAGTTGACAAATAACTTTGATTATATAGACTAATCTACTGTTAATCAAATGACTTGCGCTTGAACTCGAAGTTGCGGCCCAGGTACACGCGGCGCACGGTTTCGTCGGCGGCCAGCTCCTCGGCGGTGCCGGCTTTCAGCAGCTTGCCTTCGAAGAGGAGGTAGGCGCGGTCTACGATGCTGAGCGTCGAGTTCACGTCGTGGTCGGTGATGAGGATGCCGATGTTGCGATTTTTGAGCTTGGCCACAATGCCCTGAATTTCTTCGGTCGCGATGGGGTCAACGCCCGCAAAGGGCTCGTCGAGCAGTACAAACTTGGGGTCTACGGCCAGGGCGCGGGCTATTTCGGTGCGGCGCCGCTCGCCGCCGCTCAGCACTTTGCCCAGGTTTTTGCGCACGTGGCCCAGGCTAAACTCATCGAGCAGCTCCTCTACTTTGTCGAGCTGCGCTTTCTTGGGAAGGTTTGTCATTTCGAGCACCGAGAGGATGTTTTCCTCCACGCTCAGGTCTCTAAATACGCTGGGCTCCTGGGCCAGGTAGCCCATGCCGCGCCGCGCCCGCTGGTAGATGGGCAGCTTGGTGATGTTCTCATCGTCCAGGTAAATGGTGCCCGAGTTGGCCTTCACCATGCCCACCATCATGTAGAAGCAGGTGGTTTTGCCGGCGCCGTTGGGGCCCAGCAGCCCCACTATTTCGCCCTGCGCCACGGTGAGCGACATGTCGTTGACGACGGTGCGGGCTTTGTATTGCTTGACGAGGTGCTCGGCGCGGAGAATCATAGGCAGGGGCAAAGGTAAATCTTCTGGCCCCAGCAGCCCGGCGCCGGGCCGCTAACGCCGGGCGCCGGGCAAAAAATTGCGTTTGGTCGGTAACGCGGTCCGCGCGGCGGGCGGCCACTGCCCGGCGGGCGCGCTAGCTTTGCCGCGTAGTGGTTGCGCCGGTGGCGTAGCCCTACCCCCTCCATTCCCTCCTATTTTTTCACCTACGTATGGCTACTACCCCCGACCCCCAGAAAGAGCAGCTTTTTAAAGACATTGCCGAGCGCCTGCACACGCAGGGCTTTCGTGTAGAGCGCCAGGACCCCAGCCGGCCCTGGGGCGGTTTCTTCGTGCTTGATGAAAGCCAGGCCCAGCAGTTTGCCGATACTTACTTCAACGGCCTGGAAGTGAGTAAGCTGCGTATTGCTGGCCAGCTCAGCCCCAAGATTTTGCTGGTGGCGCCGCACCAGCGCCTAAGCTGGCAGTATCACTTCCGCCGCGCCGAAATATGGCAGGTGGTGGAAGGCCCGGTGGGCGTGGCCATCAGCGATACCGACGAGCAAACGGAGGTGAAATCGTACCAGCCCGGCGAGCGCATCGTGCTCAAGCAAGGCGAGCGCCACCGCTTGGTGGGCCTGGGTGGCTGGGGCGTGATTGCCGAAATCTGGCAGCACACCGATGCCAACCAGCCCTCGGATGAGGACGACATCGTGCGCGTGCAGGACGACTTTGGCCGCTAGGCCGGCAGTGTAAACCAAACAGAACGTCATGCTCAGCTGGCGGCCGCTTGCCGAAGCAGCTCGCTCACGCCTTTGGGTAACTAATCCAACAAGGCGAGCGAGCTGCTTCGGCAAGCGGCCGCCAGCTGAGCATGACGTTCTCTCTTTCGTAGGGGGTAGGAAAAACCGCCCGCCGCCACCGCTGTTACTGAGGCCATTGTGCCCGACCTTTACGGCCCGTATTTTCTTGGCAGCCCTGGGCTGCTGTTCGTTATGCTAAAAACTGTTGTGCGCCGCTCCACCGCTTTGCGGCTAAGCTGGCTGTTGAGTATGTTGCTGGGCATCAGCCAGCTGGCGCAGGCCCAGATTGAGCGGCCCGTCACCTGGACGTTTGCCGCCAAGCCTGGCGCGGCGGGTGAGGCCACACTTACGGCCACGGCCAGCATTGCGGGCAACTGGCATATCTACTCGCAGTTTATCGAGGAAGGCGGCCCCGAGCCCACGAGCTTCAAGTTTACGCCCTCGCCCGACTACGAGCTGGTGGGCAAGGTGGCCGAAAGCCCCGAGCCGGTGAAGGCTTTCGAAAAGTCCTTCAACATGAACATCGCCTACTTCCCCAAGCGGGCCGTGTTCAGCCAGAAAATCCGCCTCAAGGCGCCGCAAACCACCGTGAAAGGCACGCTCACCTTTATGGTGTGTAACGACGAGAAATGCCTGCCGCCCGACGACCTCGACTTTAGCATCGCGGTGCAAGGCGCCGCGCCGGCCGCCACCAAAGCAGCTCCTACCCCCGCTGCCCCAGCCAAAGCCGCGCCAGCCGTGGCAACGGTTGCCACGCCAGCCGCTGTGGCCCCAGTGGCCGCGCCCAAGGTCCCTACCCCCTCCGCCGCAGCCAAGTCTGCTGATACCGCCGTTTTCCAGCCCGAGGCTGGCGCGGCGCCCATGCTGGCCCCGGCCGCAGCTACCGACTCGGGGAGCCAGGCTGCGCCCGTAGTGCCGGCGGCTACGGCCGCGGCGGTGGCCGCGCCAGCTGCTACGCAGTCGATGTGGGCCATTTTCTTGGCGGGCTTCCTGGGCGGGCTGGCGGCGCTCATTATGCCGTGCATATTTCCGCTGTTGCCGTTCACGGTCAGCTACTTCACCAAGGGCAACCACTCGCGGGGCGGGGCGGTGGGCCGGGCGGCTTTCTACGGGCTGAGCATCATCTTCATCTACGTGGCCTTGGGCTTACTCGTGACGGTCATTTTTGGAGCCGATGCGCTCAACGACTTGGCTACCAGCGGCGCTTTCAACCTGGTATTCTTTGCGCTCTTGCTGGTGTTTGCGGCGTCTTTTCTGGGCGCGTTTGAGCTGACTTTGCCCAGCTCTTGGATTAATAAAACCGATACGCAGGCCGATAAAGGCGGCTTGGTGGGCATTTTCTTCATGGCGGCCACGCTGGCGCTGGTGTCGTTTTCGTGCACCGGGCCAATTATTGGCACCCTGCTGGTGCAGGCGGCGGCCACGGGGCAGCTGCTGGGGCCGGCGGTGGGCATGTTCGGCTTCTCGTTTGCACTGGCGCTGCCGTTCACGCTGTTCGCCCTGTTTCCGTCGTGGATGAAGGCGCTGCCCAAGTCGGGCGGCTGGCTGAACTCGGTGAAGGTGGTGCTCGGCTTTCTGGAGCTGGCGCTGGCGCTGAAATTCTTGTCGAACGTAGACTTGGCTTACCACTGGCAGTGGTTTGACCGCGAGGTATTTCTGGCGCTTTGGATTATCATCTTCGCGCTGCTGGGCTTTTACTTATTGGGCAAAATCCGGTTCTCGCACGACAGCCCGCTGGAGTACGTATCGCTGCCGCGGCTATTCATGGCCATCATCGTTTTTGCCTTTACCACCTACCTGGTACCGGGCCTGTGGGGCGCACCGTTGCAGGCGGTGTCGGGTTTCCTACCCCCCCAGCACACCCAAGACTTTGACTTGTACACGCCCACGCTGGGCGGTGGCGGGGGTGGCGTGGCGGCCGCGCCCCACGCGCAGCACAAGTACGGCGACATCTTTCATGCGCCGCTGGGCCTCGATGCGTATTTCGACTACGACGAGGCGCGCGCTTATGCGCAAAAAGTTAACAAGCCAATTCTCATCGACTTCACCGGCAATGCCTGCGTGAACTGCCGCAAAATGGAGGCTACCGTGTGGCCCGATGCGCGCGTGCTGCAGCGCTTGCGCGATGACTTTGTACTGGTGCAGCTCTACGTAGACGACAAAACTGCCTTGCCCGAAGCCGAGCAAACGGTGTCGAAATTCAGCGGCAAGAAGCTGAAAACCATTGGCAATAAGTGGAGCGATTTTCAGGCTACGCGCTACAATGCCAACTCGCAGCCCTTCTACGTGCAGCTTGACCCCACCACCGAAAAGGTGCTGGCTACGCCACAGGGCGCCAACTACGACCCCGACAACTTTGTGCGCTTTCTCGATAGTGGCCTGGCGGCACTGCGCGCTGGCCGCCGCTAGCCATGCCCGTCGGGGTTGAGCCGGCGGGCCGCCGCTGGCTGCGCTACGGCCTGGCGCTGCTGTTTGTGGGCGCGGGCCTACTGCACTTTATTCACCCCGAAACCTACTTGCGCATCGTGCCGCCGGCGCTGCCCGCGCCCCAGCTGCTGGTGCTGCTGAGCGGCGTGGCCGAGGTGGCCGGTGGGGTGGGCCTGCTACTGCCCGCCACCCGGCGCTGGGCCGGCTGGGGCTTGCTGGCTCTGTTGGTGGCGGTGTTTCCGGCCAATGTGTATATGGTGGGCTTGGCTAATGAGCTGCATATTCCTTCCTGGGCGCTGTGGGCACGGCTGCCGTTGCAGCCGCTGCTCATGTGGGCGGTGTGGCGCGCTAGCGAGTATAGCAAGGGCTAGTGCTGGCCTGGTAAGCGGCCAGGGTAGTTACTTGCCGCCCAACCACAGCTTGCCATCGGCTCACGGAGCCGCCAATGGGGTCGGCGTACACTTCCGTATCGAAGCGGTTATTGTAAGTAGTCTTGGCAAGCAGGAGCAAGGCAATACGCTGGTTCAACTCGACACCGAATGGATAGCGACCAGCCTGATAGTAGCTAGCCACGAGCGCCCTGATTTTGCGGGCATACAGTTCATTAATATCAAAATGCACCTGCTCGTGGGCTAAAAGCAGACGGTTGGCAAAGCTCGTAGAGTCACGCACCCATGAGTAGCGTTGGTTTAGTTACGAATCGATTTGAAAAGTGCCTCGACCTTTGGCATCAGCGCACGGTAGCACAGCAATGCCGGTAGCACTGCAAGCGCCTATTTCGCGCTCGGCGGGCCGAACCAGCTTTGGGCAGGCATGTGCCTGAAAATCGCGCCATCGTAACGGGCGCTGCGCTTGCCAGTATACCAAGCCACGCTCCTCGGCTTGCGCTAGGTGGCTGGCTCGCGACGGGCGGGCCAGTGCACCTAACTCTACCAACAGCATAAAACGAGTAAGTAGCAGAAAGTACATAGTCAAGGAGTAGGCAGCGAGGCAGGAAATGTAGTGACTAAGTTGCACCAGAAAATGTCGCACCTGATGGCTAGTCAGCTAATGCCCCACCCGCATAGCACGTTTTGAACGGCGCTGGGAAGGACCGATTACTTGCGCAGGTAACCCTGTTCTTTGGTAATGTCTCTTTTAATAGTGCAGAATGGGTAGGCCGCGCTTAGCCAGCCACTGCCAACTTATGGTAGCGTTTGTGCCGCAGATTCTGCGAGTCCGCGCGTGGCACGGCTACCTTCGCCGCTTATGTCACAACCTACGCTGCAACGCCGCCTGGGCTTGGTTCAGGCCACGGCGCTCAATATGATAGATATGGTGGGTATTGGTCCGTTCGTGACCTTGCCACTCGTGATGGGGTTTATGGGCCCCAACTTCTTGCTGGCCTGGTTGGTAGGCGCGGCGCTGGCCGCCATAGACGGCCTCATCTGGAGCGAGCTAGGCGCGGCGCACCCCGAGGCGGGTGGCTCGTACCGCTTTCTCAAGCTGGCCTATGGCGAGCAGAAGTGGGGCCGCTACATGTCGTTTCTCTACGTGTGGCAGACGCTCATTCAGTCGCCGCTGGTGCTCGCCTCGGGTGCCATTGGCTTTGCGCAGTATTTCAGCTACCTCGTGCCGCTGCCGCTGTGGTGGCAGCCCAAGCTGGTCGCCGGCTCGGTGGTGCTGCTGCTCGTGGCGCTGCTCTACCGCCGCATCGAGGATATTGGCAAGCTTGGGGTGGCGCTGTGGGTGGGCGTGCTCAGCCTCATGGGCTGGCTGATTTTTGGCGGCCTCACCCACCCCAACCACCCGGTGGCTTGGCTGCCGGCGGGGGGGGTAGGGAAGCTGCCCGGCCTGCTCATTTCGGTGGCGATGGGCCAGGCAGCTGTCAAAACCGTGTATTCTTACCTCGGCTACTACAACGTGTGCCACCTCGGCGCCGAAATTATCAAGCCCGAGCGCGTCATTCCGCGCAGTATTTTCCTGAGCATTCTGGGCATCGCAGCGCTATACTTGCTACTGAACTGGAGCGTGGGCACCGTTATTCCGTGGCAAGAAGTGCAGAGCTGGCAGGCTGGCGCTAGCGACAAGTCGCAGTTCATTATCAGCGTGTTTATGGAGCGGCTCTACGGCCCCACGGCAGCCACTGTGGCCACGGGTATGGTGCTGCTGGTGGCATTTGCGTCGCTGTTTGCGGTGCTGCTCGGCTACTCGCGCATCCCGTACGCGGCGGCGGCCGATGGCGAGTTTCTGCCCGTGTTTGGCAAGCTGCACCCCACCAAGCAATTTCCTTACGTGTCGTTGCTACTGCTGGGGGGGGTAGGGTTTGTGTTCAGTTTGCTGTTTCGGTTGGGCGAGGTGATTTCGGCCATCCTGGCCATGCGCATTTTGGTGCAGTTTGTGGGCCAGGCGGTGGGGCTGGTGCTGTTGCGCCGGCGCCGCGGCACGGCGGCTTTGCCCTTCAAAATGCCTCTTTATCCGCTGCCCGTCATTGTGGTCATTATCGTGTGGCTAGCCGTGTTTGCGGGCATCGCGCCGGCCGAAGTAAGCTGGGGCGGGCTGCATTTCAAGCTCTACTTTCAGCTTGCCGCCGTGGGCATGATGGCGCTCGGCACGCTGGCCTTTTTGCTCTGGAGCCGCCGCCAAGGCAAATGGCCGTTTGCGAACGCTGAAGCAAACATTGCTGAGAAAAACTGACGTCGATGCGCACGCGCTGCCTATTCTTATTCTGGTTGTTATTAATAGGTTTTCAAGGTGTTGCGCAGCTGCGGCCGGCCAAGCCGCTGTCGGCCGACTACCTGGCCTGGAGTGCCACGCGCCGCCTGCAGGCCAGCGACTTCCAGCTGCGGGTGCGCGCCCGCAACAACCTGGCGGGCAGCGTCGGCAATTTTGGCTTCCTGATGCGGGGTAGCAACCTGGATTTGCTCAATAAAAAAGGCAACGAGGTAGTGCAAAACGTGTTATACCGCGCGGGCTCCTACCTCGATTCTTCCAGCCAAACTGCCACGAGCCTGCAACTGCGCTACCTCCAAACGCTGTGGGACCTCAACGAGGTAGCTGCCCGCCGCCTGCGCCAAGAGCTGCGCGGCTCGGCTAAGCGCATCATTATGTGGGGCAAGCCCGACCCCAACGACCTCGTCCAAGCGGCCTATGAAACGGCCAGCAAACGCCAGATTCAGTATACCGACGAAACCAACTACGGCCTCTACCTCGACAAGCAATCTAGTTGGGAAGATTTGCTAACCAAGGAGTTGGCCGAGCTGAAGGATTTCGCGCTGCCAGATTAATTCAGCCACTCTTCGTAGTTTAGAGGGGGGTAGGGCGGCCACCTAGCTAGCCTAGCCACCGCTCTAGCCCGCCCGCTACCAGCGCGCCGGTCAGCGTATTAAGGAAATTGACTGCGTTATTAGAGAGGTAGCCGCGCCGCTCCACCGTGGCGCCCAGCACCGAGTCGGCGAGGTTGCCGACCGTGCCCGCCACCAGCAGCCACCCAAAAGCCAGCCCCCAGCCAAATCCCAGGCAGTAGCAGACCGCCAAGATAGCGGTGCCCACCAGCCCCAAGGCCGTACCCTCCAGGCTCACCACACCGTTGAGGCCGCGCGTATCGGCTCTCAGGGTGAG
>CAZZDR010000108.1:0-2193 GCA_964652535.1 uncultured Hymenobacter sp.
CCCGCCAATCACTACCGTGGCCAGCGGCTTCTGCACCTCGGCGCCGGCCGACGTACTCAGGGCCATCGGCAAAAAGCCCAGCGAGGCTACGCTGGCCGTGAGAATAACCGGTCGGAAGCGCTCCTCGGTAGCGCGTAGCACGCGCTCGCGCACCGATTTCACGCCTTCAGCGGCCAGCTCGTTGAGGCTGGCCAGCAGCACGATGCCATTGAGCACGGCCACCCCGAAGAGGGCGATGAACCCTACCCCCGCCGAAATGCTGAACGGCATCCCGCGCAGCCACAGCGCGATAACGCCGCCGATGGTGGCCAGCGGCACACCCGTAAAAATGAGCAGCGCCTGCTTCACCGACCGAAACGAGAGGTAGAGCAGCAGAAAGATCAGCAGCAGCGACACCGGCACCGCCACCTTGAGGCGCTCGATGGCGTGGTTTAGGTTCTCAAACTGCCCGCCGTACACGGTGGTATAGCCGGGCGGCAGCTTCAGGCTGGTGTTGAGCTTGCCTTGAATTTCTTGCACCAAGCTTTGTACGTCGCGCCCGCGCACGTTGATGCCGATGTTGATGCGGCGGCGGGCGTCGTCGCGCGAAATCTGGATGGGCGCATTTTTATACGCCACGGTGGCTACCTCGTCGAGCGGGATTTTCTGGCCACCGGGCGTGTCCACATACAGGTCTTGCAGGTTGGTGAGGCCGGCGCGGTGCACACTATCGAGGCGCATTACGAGGTCGTAGCGGCGCTCGCCTTCGTACACCTGCCCCGCCACATCGCCGGCAAACGACGCCCGCAGCACCATATTCAAGTCGCTCACCTTGAGGCCGTACTGGGCCAGCTTCTGGCGGTTATAGGTCACGCGCATCTGGGGTAGGGCCGCGATTTGCTCCACCTTCAGGTCGCCTACCCCAGCCAGCGGGCGAATGAGAGCGGCCGCGTCGTTGGCCTTCTCATACAGCACGCCCAGGTCGTCGCCGTAAATCTTGATGCTCACGTCCGACTTCACGCCCGAAATCAGCTCGTTGAAGCGCATCTGGATGGGCTGCTGAAACTCCATCGTCACGCCAGGCACGCCGGCCAGGGCGGCCTGCATCTTGTTGGCCAGCTCCTCGCGGCTGCTGGCCGAGGTCCAGAGGCTGTGGTCTTTGAGAATAATCATCTCATCGCTGTCTTCCAGCGACATCGGGTCGGTCGGAATTTCGGAGGTGCCGCTTTTGCCCACAATCTGCTCAATCTCGGGAAACTTGGCCTTCAAAATCTGCTGCACGCGCAGGTTGGTCGCCACCGTCTGGCTCAGGGAGGAGCCGGGCGCGAGCGTCACATTCAGGGCAAAGTCGCCCTCGTCGAGCTGCGGAATAAACTCGCCGCCCATGCGCGCAAACAAGAAACCCGCCAGCACCAGCAGCGCCACCGCCACGCCCACTACCACCACCCGCGCCCCCAGCGCCGCCCGGATGATGGGGTCGTAGCCGCGGTGCAAAACCTTCATAATGCGGTACGCAATCGTGCCTTCTTCCTTGATATCCTTCTTCAAGGCCCAGGCCGTGGCGGCCGGCACAAACGTGAGGCACAGCAGCATGGCCCCCACAATGGCGAAACTTACGGTGAGCGCCATCGGCCGGAACATCTTGCCCTCAATGCCCGTGAGCGACAGGATGGGCAGGTACACGATGAGGATGATGAGCTGCCCAAACAGGGCCGACGACATGAGGCGCGTGGCGGCGCTTTCGGTCATGTCGTCCATGGTTTCGTGGGCGGCCTGGGCGCGCTGGTGCACGATGTGAAAGATGACGGCCTCCACAATAATCACGGCCCCGTCTACTATCAAACCGAAGTCTAACGCCCCGAGGCTCATCAAGTTAGCCGACACGCCAAACACGCTCATCATGCCCAGTGCGAAGAGCATGCACAGCGGTATCATGAGGGCCACCACCACAGCGGCGCGCCAGTTGCCGAGCAGCAGCAGCAGCACGGCCAGCACGATTATGCCACCCTCAATGAGGTTGTGCTCCACGGTGGCAATGGCCTTGTCGATGAGCTTGGTGCGGTCCAGAAACGGCGTAATGACCAGACCTTTGGGCAGGGTTTTCTGGATTTCAGCCACCCGCGCTTTCACATTTTTGATAGTGTTTTCGGAGCTGGCGCCTTTCAGCATCAGCACTACCGCGCCCACGGTTTCACCTTCGCCGTTGCGGGTCAT
>CAZZDR010000108.1:2293-11126 GCA_964652535.1 uncultured Hymenobacter sp.
TAGCCGCCGAAGCTGCTCACGTCCACTACCCCCGCCACGCCGGCCAGTTGGCGCTTCACTATCCAGTCTTGCACATCGCGCAGCTTGGCCAGCGAAAACCGCTTTTCGTAGCCCGGCAGCACCCGAATGCTGTACTGGTATATCTCGCCCAGGCCCGTGGTGATGGGCGCCATGGTGGGTACGCCGGCCCCGGCGGCGAGGTCGGCCTCGGCAGTTTTAAGCTTTTCGGCCACCAGCTGGCGCGTCTGGTAAGTACTCATGTCGTCGGGGAAAACGACCGTAATCACCGATAGTCCAAAGCGCGAAATAGATCGGATTTCCGTAACGCCGGGCACCGTGCGCAACTGCAATTCGAGCGGAATGGTGATGAGCTGCTCGACTTCCTGGGCCGCCAGCGCATCGCTCTGCGTTATGACCTGCACCTGGTTATTGGTAACGTCGGGGATGGCGTCGAGCGGGATATTGGCCGCCGAAAAGCCGCCCCAGGCTATGAGCGCGAGCAGCAGCAGGCCCACCATGAGCTTGTTGCGGACGCTGGCCGCAATGATTTTCTCCAACATAAAAATGAGGAATGCGGCACCAGATGGGCATACCCGCCTGGATTATATAACCTTACCAAAAAGGCACTTATCCGCAATAATATCAAGTAAATAAATAGCTTAGCCGGCGCGGTGGCTGGGCATCCGTCAGGCTGTTGGCAGTGAGCAGCAGCGGGGCAGGCGCCGCCGCAACGGCGCGCACTACCCCCAGGGGCTCCGCGCAGCTAGGCTCGAGGTGGCTGCAATAGAGCTGGCGCCGCACCATCTAGGTAGCGCGGTGGGCGGGCAGGCCGGTAAGTGGGGCTAGCCACGGTGGGCCGGTAGGCCGCCAGCCGTAGGGCCACGGGCAGCAGCAAAAACGCCACGTGCGTGCTGCACGAATGCTGGCCGTGGAGGGGTAGGCCTTGGTGGTCTTGCTGGTGCCGCGGTGAGAACGTGCAGCCAAAGTGCGCGGGCGTGCCCGAGCCATAGTGCGCAGCCAAAAACTGGCTTACCGACAAGCCGCCGCCCGCCACCGAGTGGTGGAAGCGGTAGTGCTCCAGCAGCTGCGGCAGCTTGCTCAGTTCCGACAGGTCGTTCTGCGGAATGAAGCTGCCCACCAGCATGAGGGCGGCGAGGAAGATGGTAAGCACCGATTTCATGGTCGGGTTCAAAACGCCGGGCGGGGCCAAAGGTTGGGGCGCCTCGTTTAAGATTGGCTTAAGATTGCAAAAATAGGGAAATGGGCGGGCCTGAGCCCAGCACCAATCCAAAACATTTGCACGGCCGTTGTATTCTTGGCCTACTATGCGCCTACTTCCGCTTTTTCCGCTCAACCTGGTGGCCTTTCCAGGTGAGAAACTAAACCTGCACATCTTCGAGCCACGCTACCGCGAGCTGGTGCGCGACTGCTTCACCGAGGGCCTCACCTTTGGCATCACACCTTACCTCGACAATGCAGTGCAGGAGCTGGGCACCGAGATGCGCCTGCTGAGTGTGGAAAAAACGCACGCGGGTGGCGAAATGGACATTCGCACCGAAGCCGTGAGCATTTTTCGGGTGCAGAAGTTTTTCCGCCAAGCACCGGGCAAGCTCTACGCGGCCGGCCAGGTAGAGGCCGTGGTGCAAGATGAGGAGCCCGACCCCGCGCTGCGGCAGCTTATTGCCGGGCAAGTGCGCCAGCTCTACGAGGCGCTGGGCCTGCGCAAGCTATTGCTGGAGCTCGACCCCAAATTTCGGATTTTTGACGTAGCGCACCACATCGGCCTCAGCACCGAGCAAGAATACCAGCTGCTGGGCACCACCGCCGAGCAAGAACGCCAAGAAATAGTGCGCGAGCACCTGGAGCGCCTGCTGCCCGCCGTGCTCGAAGCCGAGCGCCTCAAAGAGCGCGTGCGCCAGAACGGGCACTTTAAGCACCTGCAGCCGCCGCAGTTTTAAGCGCTGGCTGCGTAGCAAAAGAGGCCCCGCTGACTAGCAGCGGGGCCTCTTTTTTAGTGTTCTAAAGCGGGTTGTCTACCCAAGCAATGCAGATACAATTACTCTGCTTTGCTCAAAATGACAGACCTTTTTGAGCAATTCTGGTTCTTTCCAGGGGGGGTAGGGCCCCTCAGTGGCACTGCCTCGCCGAGCCAGGTCTATTGCTTCAGGCCGCTGGGTACGCCCTGCGGATACACCTGCTTGATGTCGTTTTGCAGCTCTTCGATGCGGTTGCCAGGGTTGGGGTGGGTGCTCATAAACTCGGGCTGCCGGCCGCTACCCCCCTGCTTGTCCAGCATTTGCATCACGCTAATCATGGAAGCCGGATTGTAGCCCGCCGATGGGGTAAATTTCACGGCAAACTTGTCGGCCTCCAGCTCGTCGTTGCGGCTAAAGCGCAGGCTCACGAGCTTGGCAATCATGGCGGCGGCGGCGGCGCGGGCGATGCTGCTGCCGGGGCTGTTGGGGTCATACGAGGCAATGGCGGCGGCGCCGGTCAGGCCCTGCGTCAGTTGGCTTTGGGCCACTTGCTCGGCCGAGTGCCGGCCTACTACGTGGCCTATTTCATGCGCCAGTACGCCAGCCAACTCACCTTCTGAAGTCAGGTTTTTGAGCAAGCCCTGGGTGATGAATACCTGGCCGCCAGGCAGCGCAAACGCGTTGATGGTTTGGTCGTCGGCCAGCAGGTGAAAGCGGTACTGGTACTGGGTTTTTTGGTCGAGGCCGTTGGCTTTCACAATTTGCTGGCCTACCTGCTGCACGGCGGCCGTGGCGCGCGGGTCACGGCTTTCGCCGCCGTACTGCTGCGCCATTTCGGGGGCCGCCTGCACGCCCAGGGCTATTTCCTGCGAGGCCGACATGTTGACGTGCTGCTTTTCGCCCGTCACGGGGTTGGTGGAGGTATTAAAAAAGTAGCCCAGCAGCGTAACCGCTGCAATAACAAGGCCGATGATAACGCGCAAATTTAGACGCATGAGAAAGAAAGGTTGGGGGTGAAAGAAGGGTGTGGTAGCAGCCGCTTTGGGCCAAACGCCTTGTAACGGCCCCTCGCCCGCTAGGTTATCCTTAGCTACCCAGCGGGGGGTAGGGCCCGGCGCCCAACCCGACTTTTGGCCCTAGCTTCGCCTGCGCTAGCCGGGCGCCACGCGCGGCACGCCGCTTCCTTTTTGCCCTATGTCTTCTTTGTTTAACGGTTTAAATACGGCCCGCGGGCTTGCCGCCGCGGGCCTACTCGCGCTGGCCGGCTGCGGCCACGCCCTGCCCGACATTCCGGGTTTGAACGCCACTGCCTGGCGCGCCGACCGCTACGCCTGCGCCGGCCAGCGGGCCGCGCTACTACCGCCCATCTTAGCGGCTCGCCCCCGCCTCTACGAGGCGCGGGCCAACGACGTAACTGCCGTGCTCGGCCGCCCCGACGAAGAAGAATTGCTGGCCAACACGGAAAAGGCGTATCACTACTACCTGGTGCCGGGCGCGCAGTGTGGCCCGCGGCACCCACACACGGCTACCCCCCGCCTGAGCATTCACTTTGGCCCGCTGGGCACCGTGACCGAGGTGCAGGCCGACCCCCTCCCCCAACCTTAGCTGCCCCGAGGGGGGTAGGGCCCCAGGCTGGGGCTTGGTAGCAGCCGCTACCTTCGTGGTCGATTTACTCGTTACCATGCTCACCTGCTTTGCCCCCGACCTGCTGCCCGGCCAGCCCACCTACACGCTCTCCGAAGAAGAAAGCAAGCACGCCGTGCGCGTACTGCGCCTACCCCCCGGCGCGCCCGTGACGCTCGTAGATGGCCGCGGCACCGTGTACGCCGCCACCGTGGCCGATGCCAACCCCAAGCGCTGCAGCCTGCAGGTTGTCGGCCAGGAGGTTATCGCGCCGCGCCCTACCTACACCCACGTGGCCGTGGCGCCCACCAAAAACCTTGACCGCATGGAGTGGCTGGTCGAGAAAGCCGTGGAAGTCGGTATCGAGCGCCTTAGTTTCCTGCGCTGCGCCCACTCCGAGCGCCGCGAGCTGAAGTTGGAGCGCCTCGAGAAAATCGCGGTCAGCGCTCTCAAGCAGTCGGGCCAGGCCTACCTGCCCCAGCTCGACGAGCTAGTTGATTTCACCAAGTTTATTCAGGAGCTCACGCCGGCCACCACCTTCATCGCCCACCTCGAAGCGGGCGAACGCACCGCCCTGGCCCAGGTTATCGGGGCCGCGCCGCGCTGCTGCGTGCTCATCGGCCCCGAGGGCGACTTCTCGCCCGCCGAGATTGCCCTGGCCCTGGAACGCGGCATCCGGCCCGTCACGTTGGGCGAGTCGCGGCTGCGCACCGAAACGGCAGCGCTGGCGGCCGTGTTCACGGCGCAGGTGGTGCGGGAGCAGGCATAGTCGTTTAATCTTCGACTTTTGGCAAAGCACCGTATTGGACATGGGTATCAAATTCAAGAGAATCACTGGCACTCAACTTAATTTCTTTCGGCATAGCATACACAAACCAAGCTAGCGTATGTGTATTAGCCTCAGAAATTTTACCCAGGTTCTTTCGCAATTTGTAAACCCCTTTACTGCTTACTATAGAAAGCTCGACTTCTGGAAAATCAGTTCTTTCCCATTTTAGAGTATCTATCCCCGCGATGTAGATTCTGGCAAACCGAGTTTGGATGCTGTCCCAATCTGCTTTGGTAACATTTCCTTTGAAGTACCCCTTGTTAGCAGCGTATGGCCCACCATAGTACCGCAGCATTTGCTTGTTATCTACGCTAACTGCCTGAAACGAACATTCTGACTCACAGCCATAACCTGAAACACCAACTGTTACTTTATAAATAATGACTTTTTCAAGCGTGGCTTCTTGATCTGATTGTTTACAGCCTGCTAGTATCCATAAGCTATTCAGCAGGGCTAAGGCTACTATATTTTGTCGTAAATCACGCATTGTAATTAGCAACTTATATGCTCCGCAACCTCCTCCTCGCCACTACGCTCCTACTCGCCACGGCGGCTACTCCCCCGGTGGCGCCCAGTTTTCAGCTGGCCAAGCTGCACTACGGCGGCGGGGGCGACTGGTACGCTAACAAGACGAGCCTGCCCAACCTCATCAGCTTCTGCAACCAGACGCTGCACACCAACATTGCGCCCGACGAGGCTACCGTAGAGCTCGACTCGCCTGAGCTCCTCACCTACCCCTTTGTGCACATGACGGGCCACGGCAACGTGAGTTTCAGCACGACCGAGGCCCAGAACCTGCGGCGCTACCTCATCGGCGGCGGCTTTCTGCACATCGACGACAACTACGGGCTCGATAAATTTATCCGCCCCGAGATGAAGAAGGTATTTCCCGAACTGGAATTTGTGGAGCTGCCTTTCTCGCACCCCATCTACCACGAAAAATTTCAGTTTCCCAGGGGTTTGCCCAAAGTGCACGAGCACGATGGCAAGCGCGCCCAGGGCTTTGGCCTGGTGTACAAAGGCCGCTTGGTGAGTTTCTACAGCTACGAGTGTGACCTGGGCAACGGCTGGGAAGACGTGGGCACGTATCCCGAAGACAAGCCAGCCGTGCATGAGGCAGCCTTGCGTATGGGTGCCAACTTGGTGGCGTATGCCCTCACGCAGGACTGATTTTATCGTTGGTCATGGCTTCGCGTTGCTCGCAATGACAGGTGGTTTTACCGCACGCCGCGCTCCGGGAAGCGGCCTTTCTTGGTGCGGTAGTAGGCTTTAATTTCTTCCAGGTCTTTTTCGTAGTCGCCGGTGGGCCAGAACACGGGCCCTACCCCTGCCTCGCGCTTAGAATAATCGAGGAAGCCCAGCAGAATGGGTACTTTGGCCTCTAGCGCGGCGTAGTAGAAACCCTTGCGCCACTTGGGCTGGTAGGCGCGGGTGCCTTCGGGCGTAATGAGAATGACGAGCTCCTGGTGCTGATCGAAGAGCTTGACCATGCCATCGACGAGGCTATTGTTGCGGCTGCGGTTAACGGGCAGCGCACCAATGGCCTTCACGAGCCAGCCGAGCATGGGGTTTTCGGTCCACTCGCTTTTCACCGTAAAGCGCACATCCACGTCCATGATGTAGAAAGCGGCGCGGGCCATGATGAGGTCCCAGTTGCTGGTGTGCGGGGCCGCAATCATCATGCACTTCTTGATTTCGGGCGGCACCTGGCCAGTTTGCTTCCAGCCGGCTACGCCAAAAATGGCTTTTGCGATGTAATACCAGAAAGTAGAGGTTTTGCGGGCGGCCATGTATGCAAAGCAGGTTTTTGGAACCCCAAAGCTAGTTAAGTAGGGACTAATGATAGGTGCAACGACTCTTCGTCCTGAAGAGCGCCCTGAAAACGAACGTCATTGCGACCTTGCCGAGGAGCCTCGCTCGCGGCGTAGCACGGGGCTTGAACGCTTAGGAGCGCGATTCCTCGCCAAGCTCGGAATGACATTCATTTTCGTACCCTACCTCAGCACGGCCCGGAGCGCGTCTGCCTGGCTGAGCGTGTGGCGGTAGCCAATCTCAAAGAGCTCGCCGGCCTTGCGAAAGTCGAGCGGGCGGTACTGCTGCAGCGGTGGTGGCTCGAGCAACAGCGTGCACTGGGCCTTGCGGGCAGTGGTGTTGGCGCTGAGGGCCAGCTGCAAGGTGCGCTCCATCACGCGGCGCAGGGTCGGTAGCTTGGCTTCGCGGTTGATAGGATTGCAGTGCACGCCCACGATAGGCGCCCCGAGCAATAGCAGCGGCTCTACGGGCAGGTTGTTGAGCAGGCCGCCATCTACCAGCCGCCGCCCCTGGTACTCGACCGGCCGATAAATGATGGGCACCGCCGACGAAGCCAACAGCGGCGGCAGCAGCAGCCCCTGGCTGAAATACACCGATTCGCCCGCCTCCAAGTCGGTGGCTACCAGCGTGAGGGGCAGGCGCAGGTCCTCAAAGCGCAGCGTGGCTCCCAGGTGCCGGGCCAGCAGCTGCTCCACGGCCTCGAGGCCCAACAACCCATTGCGCCAAAACAGGGGCCGCGTAAGTCGCGGAATACTCGTAGCCTGAAAAAGCCGCAGGATGTCGCGCGGGGCAAAGCCCGCCGCGTAAAATGTGGCTGCA
Source organism: uncultured Hymenobacter sp. (assembly GCA_964652535.1). Classification (GTDB taxonomy): domain Bacteria; phylum Bacteroidota; class Bacteroidia; order Cytophagales; family Hymenobacteraceae; genus Hymenobacter. The sequence goes on from CAZZDR010000108.1 coordinate 9,353, forward strand.
ATGGCTCCCGAGCTGGCCCCCGATAGCGCACCCACCGGAAGGCCCAGCTCATCGAGTGCCGCCAGCACCCCCAGGTGTGCGATGCCCCGTGCCCCGCCGCCCGATAGCACGAGGCTGAGCGTGGCAACAGGGGTAGGCGCAGCCAGCGGCTTTTCAGAAGTAGTCATTTCGGATTTTTCCGGTTATCAACTTGTATCCCTACCCCCCCGCTACAGGTCGCTGAGGCGCAAGGTTTGGTCTAGGCGCACGCCTTTGTCAGTCAGCTGCACGGTGCAGGCCTCGTGGGTGGGGTCGTGCTCGAGCAGCAGCACCCAATTTTCTTGGGCGGCGCGGCGCAGCACGGCTTCCTTTTCGCCGAGCGTAACGAGCGGACGCACATCATAGCTCATCACGTAGGGCAGCGGCAGGTGAGCTACGCTGGGCAGCAGGTCGGCCATGTAGGCCAGCGTGCGGCCTTTGTAGTGCAGCACCGGCACCATCATTTTTTCGGTGTGCCCGTCGGCAAAGATTAAGTCGCTGAATTGGGGTAGGGCATCGGGCACGCCCTGGGCCGGATTCACAAACTGCAGCTGCCCGCTCTCCTGAATGGGCAGGATATTCTCGCGCAGAAAGCTAGCTTTTTCGCGCGCATTGGGGTGGGTAGCCCAGTTCCAGTGCGCCTCGTTGCTCCAGTAGGTAGCGTTGGCAAAGGCCGTTTGCAGGGCGCCGTCGGGCCGCCGCTGCACCGAGCCGCCGCAGTGGTCGAAGTGCAGGTGCGTCAGAAAAACATCCGTAATGTCGGAGCTGCTGAAGCCCAGCCGGCGTAGCGATTTCTCCAGCGTGTCGTCGCCGTGCAAGTAAAAATGCCCGCGAAATTTCTCATCCTGCTTCTCCCCGATGCCGTTGTCGACGAGCACCAGCCGGTTGCCATCTTCTACCAGCAGGCAGCGCATGGCCCAGGTGCACATATTGTTGGCATCGGGCGGGTTCAGTTTCTGCCACATGCTCTTGGGCACTACCCCAAACATGGCCCCGCCGTCGAGCTTAAACAAGCCCGTGTCAATCGAATGGATTTTCATAATGCAGTTTCGCGCAGAATTAAGAACGCAGGATTTCGCACCGGCCGTTTTGCAACGCAGACCCTAGCGAAACCCTGCGAAAGTACTTACTCGACTACAACGCCCATCGCCGAAAACTTATCAATTCGCTGCGTTATGCGCTCCTCCGCGGGTATGGCGGCCAGTTCGCGTAGCGTGTCGAGCAGCGTTTTTTTCAGCGTTTCAATCATGCCTGGCGCATCGGTGTGCGCGCCGCCCAGCGGCTCCTGAATAATACCATCGACCAGGCCCGCGCCGTGCATATCGGTGGCCGTGAGCTTCAAGGCCTCAGCCGCCTGCTCTTTATAGTCCCACGAGCGCCACAGAATGCTGCTGCACGACTCCGGCGAAATCACCGAATACCACGTGTTTTCCAGCATCAGCACCCGGTCGCCGATGGCGATGCCCAGCGCCCCACCGCTCGCCCCTTCGCCAATAATGACGCAGATGACGGGCACTTTCAGCATAAACATTTCTTTCAAGTTGCGGGCAATAGCCTCGCCCTGCCCCCGCTCCTCAGCCTCCAGACCCGGAAATGCGCCCGGCGTGTCGATGAGCGTGACAATGGGCACGTTGAATTTTTCGGCCAGCTTCATCAAGCGCAGTGCCTTGCGGTAGCCCTCTGGGTTGGGCATCCCGAAGTTGCGAAACTGCCGCTGCTTGGTATTGTGCCCCTTCTGCTGGCCAATGAACAGCAC
>CAZZDR010000109.1:0-11117 GCA_964652535.1 uncultured Hymenobacter sp.
TATACCCGGTGCATCTGCCCGCCAAACATCTTTTCCCGCCAGCCAGATTGCAGCCGGCCCTGGCGCTCCAGAACTAGCGTAGTCGACTGCGGAAACTCGGTGGCGCCCTTAAACTCGAACCGGCCCTGCCGCAGCGTAGCCGAATCGGCGGACTCCAACCCCTTCATAAGGTACACTTTGGCCGGCGCGTTGAGGTTACCGATTTTTCCCTTTATCAGGTAGGGGTAGGCGGCCGGCGCTGGGGTTTGGGCCATGGCCAAGCCGGGGGCGAAGAGCAAGCCAAGCAGGTAGTTTTTCATAGGAAAGGGTGGGGTAGGAGCAACGCACTAAAGATGACGGGGTTAAATATAGTACAGCGTTGCCAATGCCCGGCTTATGTAGCCCCCGCCGTTACTTTGCAGCGTATGTCAACCAAGATTTTGCTCGTTGAAGATGAGCCCAAGGTATCGGCCTTCATTCGCCGGGGGCTGGAGGAAGAAGGCTACGAGGTCGAGGTGGCCTACGACGGCACCTTTGGCCAGCGGCTGGCGCTGGGGCAAGCCTTCGACCTGCTCATTTTGGACGTTATTTTACCCGGCCAAAGCGGCTTGGAAGTGCTCAAAGCCGTGCGCGCCCAAGACCAAGAGCTGCCCATTCTGATGCTTACGGCGCTGGGCACCACCCAAGACAAGCTACTGGGCTTCGACGGTGGCGCCGACGACTACCTCGTCAAGCCCTTCGACTTTGTGGAGTTGCTGGCCCGAGTGCGCGCCCTCACGCGCCGCCGCGACCGCCGCTCGGCCAAGGGCAACCAGCTCACGCTGGCCGATTTAACCGTAGATACGGCGGCCAAAACGGTAACCCGCGCCGGGCAAGCCATCAAGCTCACGGCCCGCGAATTCAACCTGCTCGAACTGCTGCTGCGCCACCAAGGCCGGGTGCTGAGCCGCGGCGAAATAGCGGAGCACACCTGGGAGGAATCCTTCGACACGGGCTCCAACGTGATTGACGTGTACGTGAACTACCTGCGCAATAAGGTCGATAAAGGGTATGCTAAAAAGCTGATTCATACGGTAGTAGGTATGGGCTACGTGCTGCGTGAAGAGTAAGTGCGGCGGGCCTACCCCCGGTATGTAGACATAGCTTTTATTCCTTTCCTATACCGCGTGAGTATTCGTAACCGATTAACCTGGTTGTTTTTGAGCGTGGTGGCCGTGCTATTGTTTGCAGTGCTGGCCATCGTGTTTGTGCTACAGCTCACCTCGTCGCAACGCGAGTTTCGGCAGCGGCTGCGCGAGCGGGCGCAGGTGACGGGCTACATCTACCTCGAAAAGGACGAGATGCGGGCCGGCGCCTTCCGCGATTTTGAGAAAAAATACTTGCAGGCGCTCAGCAACGAGATTTTGCAGGTTTACGACGCCAGTGGCCAGGTACGCTTTGTGGCCGAAGACCAGCGCGTGCGCCTGCCCGATGCCATCTTGGCGCGCATCGTTACCAACAAAGAATTTTATTTTCAGCTGGGACCGCGGCAGGCGGTTGGCATTTTTTACCAAGACAACCAGGGCGATTACATCATTGTGGCGGCGGCCGAAAACGTGTACGGCCACCGCCGGCTGCAAAGCCTAGCCACTATCATGGCCGTGATTTTTGTGGTAAGTCTGCTCGTTATTTATGGGGTAGGGCGGGGGTTTGTGGGCCGGGCGCTGGCGCCCATCGCCGCCCTCAACGACCAGGTAGACCGCATCACGGCGCAAGACCTGCACCAGCGGGTCGATGCCGGCTCCTTGCGGCCCAGCAAGCGCGACGACCTCTCCCGGCTGGCCCGCACCTTCAACCGGCTACTCGAGCGGCTCGAAGCCAGCTTTGAGGGCCAGCGTACGTTTGTGCGCAATGCCTCGCACGAGCTCCGCACGCCGCTCACGGCTAGCATCGGCGAGCTGCAGGTACTGCTGGCCCGCGAGCGTTCGCCCGAGGCCTACCGCGAGGGCGCCACCTCAGTTTTGGGCGAGCTGCAACAGCTCAAAAACTTGATTAACAACCTGCTAGATATGGCGCAGGCTGAAGGCAATGTGCCTCTCACCGACGAGGTGCGCCTCGATGAACTGCTGTGGGAGGTGCGCGAAGCCGTGGCACCGGCCCAGCGCGCCCGCGTGCAGGTAGACTTGGGCGACCTGGCCGACCTGCCCGCCGACCCTGCGGCTTTCGTGATAACTGGCCACCGCGCCCTGCTAGCGCGGGCCCTGGGCAACTTAGTCGATAATGCGCTCAAGTACTCGCCCGACGACCAGAAGGTGCTGTTGAGCTTACGCTGCCAGCCGGGTCGCTGCCTAGTACGTGTGATTGATGCTGGGGTCGGCATTGGGCCCGACGACCTACTACAGGTATTTCAGCCGTTTTTTCGGTCGGCAGCGGTGCGGGGGGTAGTGGGGCACGGGGTAGGGCTGCCGCTGGCCCAGCGCATTGCAGCGCTGCACGGCGGCACGCTCACGCTGCGCTCGGAACCCGGTCGTGGCACAGTGGCCGAGCTGGTGTTTGGCAGCGCGGATGCCGCAGCCTAAGATGAAAAAAAGAGAAGTTTTCCTAAAAAACTTCTCTTTCTAATTCAGCTCTAATGCGCTTCTAATAGGGGCCTAATGTGGGGAAAGGAGCTTTGTAGTATCCTTTTACAATCGCTCTAGCACTAGAGGCTCGCAGTTCGCTACGGGCCAGCGGTGGCAACTGGCGGTGAACCCACTATGCACCTCCCCCTATCTACCTTCCGAATCCTGGCCACATCTCAGGAGCTGAGTTTGACCGCCCTGGTTGGCTGAGTCCAGATATCCATGCCCAACGTGGCCTGCCCCGCGGAAATATATGTGTGTGGGCCTCGATGCCGCTGAGCATCAGCATGGAAGATGCGTGCCACTTCACCAAGCAGTTGCAGCAGGACTTTGAGCAGTTCCCGGAGGTGCGCGGCGTGATTTCGTAAACCGGCCGCCCCAACTCGTTCTCTTCGGTGTGGCGACGCAGGGCGAGGTTCTTCTGGTCAACAAATTTCGCCAGAATAGGCGCGAGGGTATGCCGCTCGTGCAGGCCATCAAGGATGGCGCCCGTTCACGGTTGCGACTGGTGCTAATGACGGTCCTTATAACATCACTTGGACTTTTACCGGCCGCTCTGAGCCGCGGTATCAGTTCCGAAATGCAGAAGCCGCTGGCTATCGTAATTATCGGTATTCTTAACACTACGACGCTACTTTCTTTACTTATTTTGCTCACTGTGTACGAATGGGTATACAGGAACAAGCAAGAGCGCAAATTTTGAGAATAAGACGCATTAAATAAGTATTTTATACAAGAATAAGGTCCAGGTGAGCGGAGGCTTTTTTGAATTCGTAACTAACCATTCTAATCCAATTCTAATGTCCTTCTAATCTGTCTCTAATGAGGGCTAAGTGAACATGGAAAACGAGTGAATGAAGTACGTTATCTTCCTGTTAGCTTTGCTCAGTTACCTAGCTAGGTTTTAAAGCAAAAAAGTGATTTTACAAAGATTCTTAAGGGCGGCCAAGCGCCAGTTGCTACCCGCCTTACTGCTCCCTGCTATGCCCACTGCAGGCACCGTACTCCGTCGCGCTGGCTTGCTGGTAGCTGGCCTCAGCTTAGGGGTAGCAGCCCACGCCCAAGCCCCACTTGTAGTGGGGGGCACGCCGCTGCCCGTTGATACGGTGCGCCTGACTCTGCCCGACGCCGAGCAGCGCTTCGTGCAAAACAACCTGCAGCTGCTCGCCCAGCGCTACAACATCACGGCGCAGCAAGCGCTGGCTATCCAGGCTCGGCTAATTGATAACCCCACCATCTTGGTGGACCAAAACGTGCTGCAGCAGGCCATTCACCGGCAGGATGCGGTGGGCAACAACCCCGACCTCAATCGCAACCAGCTGGCCATTCAGGCGCAGCAGTTATTTGCGCTGGCCGGGCGGCGGCGCGCGGCGGGTCGGGCGCAGCTGCAAGCCGCCGTGGTCGAGCAATACAACCTCGAAGACCTGGTGCGCACCCTGCGCTACCAGTTGCGCACCACGTTCTACGACATCTACTACCGCCAGCTCACGCTGCGCGTGTACAACACCGAGATTCCGCAGCTGCGCCGTACGGTAGACCTCTACCAGAGCCAGTACGAAAAGGGCAACATTGCGCTTAAGGAGGTCATTCGCCTGAAAGCCTTTTTGTTTACGTTGGAAAGCGAGCGGCTGGGGCTGGTGACGGACCAAGCCAATTCGCAGGCCGACCTGCACATTTTGCTGCGCGATTCGACCCGCTCGGCCTACCAGCCGGCCGTGAATATCAACCGCATCCGCGACCTGTCGCTGGCGCCCTTCCCCGAGCAGCAGCTCACGGACACGGCCGTGGTGCGCCGCGCCGACCTGCTGAGCCGCCGTGCCGAGGTGCAGCGCCAAGAGCTGAACCTGCGCCTGCAGCGCGCCGTAGCCACGCCCGACCTGGCCGTAGGCTATAGCTACGACCGCCTGGGTTCGTACTTCGACAACTACAATTCGGTAACGCTGGGCATTGCGGTGCCCCTCTTCAACCGCAACCAGGGCAACATTGCCGCGGCCAAGGCCCAAATTGCCCAGGCCCAAGCCCAGGCCCAGCAGCAGCAGCTGGTGGTGCGCCGCGATGTGCACGAGGCCTACCAGGTAGCCCTGCGCCAGGATGAGCTTTACCAGCACACCAGCCGCGACACCACGCCCTTCTCGCGCCTCATCGACAACATCGAGCAGAGCTACACCAAGCGCCTCATTACTATCGTGGAGTACCTCGACTTTTACGAGGCCTACAAAAACAACGTCATTCAGCTCAATACGCTGCGGGCCAACCGGATGCGCGCTTTTGAAAGCATCAACCTGGCCACTGGCCGCGCCTTTTTCCGGGCCGAATAGAAGCGCGGATAACCCGGAGTGGCACTCCGATTTGGCGTGAGAGGGGAACGGGGTGCCACTCCGTTTTACACACCTGGCCGCCTAGTAGCTGGCCCCGTCTGAGTTTTTCTTTTTAAGCCTTATGAATCGCCTTCCTTATTTTTTTCTCTTAACCCTTGGTCTCGGCGCGTGCTCTAAGCCCGCCGAAACGGCGAAGGAAGACACTACTGCCAAGAAGTTCTCGCTTTCTGACCAAACGCTCAAGGAGCTGGCTTTCGACACCGTGCGCCTGGAGCCAGTGCGTAGCGAGCAATCGTTCTCGGGCCAGGTGACCACCAACGGCGACAAAACCGCCAAAATCTTCCCACTTGTGGGGGGGGTAGTCGAAAAGCTCAACGTAGAGCTGGGCGACCATGTCACCAAGGGCCAGGTGCTGGCCGTGGTGCGCTCGGGCGAAATCGCTGACGTGCAAAATCAGAATACCACGGCTGGCACCGACGTAGCTATTGCCAACAAAAACCTGAGCGTGGCCGAGGACCAGTTCAAGGCCGGCCTGGCCGCCGAGCGCGACGTGGTGCTGGCCCGCGAGGAGCTGCGCAAAGCCCAAAGCAACCTGGGCAAAACCGGCAAGCAGCTCGGCATCTACGGCGTATCGAAAGATGGGCACTACGAGATTAAGGCGCCGATTTCAGGTTTTATCACTGATAAGAACGTGACGCAGGGCATGCAGTACACCAATGCGAACACCGATGCCGATGGCTTCTTTACCATCGCCGACCTCGACCAAGTATGGGTGCTGGCCAACGTGTTTGAGGCCGACATTGCCAACGTGAAGCTCGGCTACCAGGCCGACATCACCACGCTGTCCTACCCCGATAAGCACTTCAAAGGTGTAGTGGACAAGGTGTTCAACGTGCTTGACCCCGACAGCAAGGCCCTCAAGGTGCGTATTCGCCTTACCAATCCCGGCTATCTGCTCAAGCCCGAGATGTATGCCCAGGTGCACATCTTAAATACTGAGAAGCAGAAGGAGCTATCGGTGCCCGCCAACGCGGTCATTTTCGACAAAGACCAGCACTTCGTGCTCATATATAAGAGCCGCACCGAGGTGGATACCCGCCCCGTGACCGTGACCAAAACCGTGGGCGACATCAGCTACGTGAGCGGCAACCTGAAGGCCGGCGAGGCCATCGTGACGAAAAACCAGCTGCTCGTGTACGACGAGCTCAACGACTAAAAGGTCCGCCTGTCCTTGCGAGCGCAACGCAGTGAAGCACAGCAATCACACCGAAATGATACTCGAACGACTCCTTCTGGGGCGATTGCCGCGCGCCACTGCGTTGCGCTCGCAAGGACAACCGATTTAGAAGCAACTCATAAGTAGCACTAGCAAAAGTGAATAAATTCATCCAAGGCATCATTGCCTTTTCCCTGAAAAACCGGGGCTTTGTTTTCCTGCTCACCTTAGTGGCGATTATCGCCGGGGTAATGAGCTACCGGAACACGCCCATTGAGGCGTTTCCGGACGTGACGAATACCGAAATCACCATCATCACGCAGTGGCCCGGCCGCTCGGCCGAGGAGATTGAGAAGTTCGTGACCGCGCCCATCGAAATTGCGCTCAACCCCGTGCAGAAGAAAACCAGCGTGCGCTCGACCACGCTCTTCGGCTTGTCGGTGGTAAAGGTGATTTTCGACGACGGCGTAGACGATGCCTACGCCCGCGTGCAGGTCAACAACCTGCTCAGCGGCGCCGACCTGCCCGACGGCGCCAACCCCGAGGTGCAGCCGCCCTACGGCCCCACCGGCGAAATTTACCGCTACACCATCGCCAGCAAAACGAAATCAACCCGCGAACTGAAGACCATTCAGGACTGGGTAATTGAGCGCAACCTGAAGGCGGTGCCCGGCGTGGCTGATGTGAACAGCTTCGGCGGCGAGGTGAAGAGCTACGAGCTATCGGTGGACCCCAGCAAGTTGCAGGACTTTGGCCTCACGCCTCTGGACCTCTACACAGCCGTGCAGCGCTCGAACATCAACGTGGGCGGCGACGTGATAAACGAGGGCCAGCAGAACTACGTGGTGCGCGGCATCGGCCTGCTCAACGACATTTCGGACATCAATAATACGGTGGTGAAGACCGTGAACGGCGCGCCCATCCTGGTGAAGGACGTGGCGCAGGTACACGAGTCGGCGTTGCCCCGCCTGGGTAGGGTAGGGCGCGGCCTAAACGACGACATGGTGGAAGGCATCGTGGTGATGCGTAAGGGCGAAAACCCGTCTGAGGTCATCAAGCTGCTGCAAGCCAAAGTGGAGCTGCTGAACGATAAGATTCTGCCGCCCGACGTGAAAATCAGCACGTTTTACGACCGCCAGCAACTCATCGACTTCTCGACCGAAACGGTAATTCACAACCTCACCGAAGGCATGATTTTCGTGACGGTGATTGTGTTTCTGTTCATGGCCGATTGGCGCACCACGCTGATTGTGAGCATTATCATCCCGCTAGCCCTGCTCTTCGCCTTCATCTGCCTGCGCCTGAAAGGCATGAGCGCCAACCTGCTGAGTATGGGCGCGATTGACTTCGGTATCATCATCGACGGGGCCGTGGTCATGGTAGAAGGACTCTTTGTGGCGCTCGACCACAAGGCCCACGAGGTAGGGATGGAGCGCTTCAACAAGCTAGCCAAGCTGGGCCTCATCAAGAAAACCGGCCGCGACATGGGTAAGTCGATTTTCTTCGCCAAAGCCATCATTATCACCGCTTTGCTGCCCATTTTCTCGTTCGAGAAAGTAGAAGGCAAAGTGTTTTCGCCGCTGGCCTGGACGCTAGGCTTCGCCCTGCTCGGTGCCTTGATATTTACCCTGACTTTGGTGCCGGTGCTGGCTAGCATTCTGCTGCGTAAAAACGTGCGGGAGAAGGATAACTTCCTGCTGCGCGCCATCAACAAGGGAGCGAAAAATGTCTTTGACTTCACCTATGCCCGCAAAACGGCTAGCCTCATCTTCGCCGCGCTGCTCGTGGCTGGCGGCGTTGGGCTGTACCAGTTTCTGGGTACCGAGTTCCTACCCGAGTTGAACGAGGGTAGCATTTACGTGCGGGCACAGCTGCCGCTCAGTATCTCGCTCGACGCCTCAAACAAGCTTTGCAACGAAATGCGCCGCGTGTTTGTGAGCTTCCCCGAGGTGAGCGATGTGGTGAGCCAGACCGGCCGCCCCAACGATGGCACCGACCCCACGGGCTTCTACAACAACGAGTTCCTCGTTCAAATCAAGCACACCGACGAGGTGCAGAAGAAGATGAAGTCCAAGGTCTACCGCGAGGACCTGATTGGCCGGATGAAGGAAAAGCTGAACCGCTTTCCGGGGGTAGACTTCAACTTTTCGCAGCCCATCACCGACAACGTGGAGGAAGCCGCCTCGGGCGTGAAAGGCTCCATCGCCGTTAAAATCTACGGCACCGACCTCAAGCTGATGGAAGGCAAGGCCCGCCAGGTGTATGAGGTATTGCAGAAAGTAGACGGCATCGACGACCTGGGCTTGCTGCGCAACATTGGCCAGCCCGAGCTGCACGCCGACCTCGACGAGCGCCGCATGGCCAGCTACGGCGTGAGCAAATCGGACGCCAACGCGGTGCTCGAAATGGCGGTGGGCGGCAAGCAGGCCAGCCAGATGTACGAGGGCGAGCGCAAGTTTCCCATTCGGGTGCGCTACGAGTCGCAGTTCCGCGAAAGCCCGACCGAAATTTCGGCCCTTATGGTGCCCACGCAGAGCGGCAAAACCGTGCCCCTGAATGAGATAGCCGACATCAAGCAGGTGACCGGCCCCAGCCTGATTTACCGCGACGACAACACGCGCTTCTCGGCCGTTAAGTTTTCGGTGCGGGGTAGGGACCTGGGCTCGGCCATTGCCGAGGCGCAGGAAAAGGTGAATAAAGTGGTGCAGCTACCCAAAGGCTACTCCATGAAGTGGACCGGCGACTTCGAGAACCAGCGCCGGGCCTCGCAGCGGCTGGCACAGGTGGTGCCCATCTCACTGGCGCTCATCTTCTTTATTCTGTTCATTCTGTTTGGCAATTTGAAAGATGCTGGCTTGGTGCTGCTCAACGTGCCGTTTGCCCTCATTGGCGGCATTGCCATGCTGCTCCTCACGCACACCAACTTTTCGATTTCGGCCGGTATCGGCTTCATCGCGCTGTTTGGTATCTGTATTCAGAATGGCGTAATTCTTATCAGCGTGTTTAAACAGAACATGCTGGCCAAGATGAGCCTCGACCGTAGCCTGTCCGAAGGCGTGGCCTCGCGCGTGCGGCCAGTCGTGATGACGGCGCTCATGGCCATCATCGGCCTCATGCCGGCGGCCCTCAGCACCGGCATCGGCTCCGAGACGTCTAAGCCGCTGGCCATCGTGGTTATCGGCGGCCTGCTTACGGGCACGGTGCTCACGCTGTTCATCTTCCCGCTGATATTTGAGCGCACTTACCGCGCCGAGCACACTCACTATGCCGACGACCTGCCGGCCAACCGCGAGCTAGTAGCACACTAAGTAAAGTGAGCTGGTGCAGACACCAGAACAAGAACGTCATGCTGAACAAGTGAAGCATCTCTATCGAGTCGTTCAACGATGCGGTAGAGATGCTTCACTTGTTCAGCATGACGTTCTTGTTAAAATGGATAGGACGATGCCGCCAAAAACCGCCTCACTGTTCCCTGCCACTGCTTCGGATACTTGTGCCAGTAAGGCTCGTGGCCCGAACCCACGAAATCGACGCGCTGCTTGGGCCCAGCCAGGTGGGCAAAAATGGTATCGGTTTCGGCGCGCGTCACGCGTGGGTCGGCAGTTCCCCACAGCAGCAGGGTAGGGGTAGGCACGCGCCGGGCGTACTCGCCCCCATTCAGCCCGAAAGCCCAGTAGCCGTTTTCCACGCCGCCCCAAAACACCAGCATATTTGCCAGCGGAAAGGGGGGTAGGCGCATCGACACAAAGCGGTTGCGGGCCGTTTGCAGCATGCTGCCGTAGGGGCACTCCAGGATGTTGGCGACGGGCCGCAGGCCCAGCTCGGCTTCGGCGCGCAAGATGGCCACCGCGCCCATGCTCACGCCGTAGAGCACCACCGGCAGGTCGGGCCGCCGGGCCTGTGCCCAGCGGGAAACGGCCACCACGTCGTCGGCCTCGCGGTAGCCGATGGTAGTTTGGTAGCCTTCCGAGCCGCCGTTGCCACTAAAATCGAAAAGCACCACCGCGTAGCCAAGCTGCTGAAAATAGCTGGCCTCCAGCCGCAGCCGCGATTTATCGCTGGTGTAGCCGTGGCACAGGATGACGATGCCCCGGGCACCCGGCAGCGGCCCGTACCAGCCCGACAGGTTGCCATTGGGGCCGGGTATCACCATATCTTCAAACAGAAAGGGGGGTAGGGCCCGGCTGGCGGGCTTGGGGTTTTGCAAACCTGTGAGCAGGACCTTGATTCTCTCAGCTGGGGGCAGCTGCTCGGGGTTGCGGGTGCGCGGCCCCGCATCGGCGCTAAAGTGCGTAAACCGCCACGCGTGCAAAGCCACTACTCCATTGAGCAGCACGAAGAAAACAACCAGCGCCCACCCCATGCGGCGCAGCATCAGGGGCGGGGCTTACGGGGTTCGGGCCGGCGGGCGGGGGTAGCAAAGCCGGTAGCGGGCCGCGCCGGGCGCGGGTGGCGCACATCGGCGCCGGCCAGGCCCCGCAGGGCGACTACCTCCTCGGGCGTGAGGTCGCGCCACTGGCCGGGCGCCACCTCGTGCAGGCTCAGGTCGCCCAGGGCCTGGCGCACCAGGCGCAGGCAGGGCAGGCCCACGGCGGCGCACATCTTGCGCACCTGCCGGTTCATGCCTTGCGAGATGCTGATTTCAAGCCAGCTCGTCGGGATGCTGGCCCGGTAGCGAATGGGCGGGTTGCGCGGCCACAGCTCGGCAGCGGCTTCTTCGGGCAGCGCCCGCACCTCGGCGGGCAGCGTGAAACCTTCTTTTATCTGCACGCCTTCGCGCAGCTGTTGCAGCGCGGCCTCGGTAGGGTAGCCCTCCACCTGCGCCCAGTAGGTCTTCGTCACCTTGTAGCGCGGGTCGCTGAGGCGGTGCTGCAACTGCTTGTCGTCGGTGAGCAGCAGCAGGCCCTCGCTATCGAAGTCGAGCCGGCCCACCGGGTACACGTTGGGCACGGCCACGAAGTCTTTGAGCGTGGCGCGCCCGTGCTCGTCGGTAAACTGGGTAAG
>CAZZDR010000110.1:0-11030 GCA_964652535.1 uncultured Hymenobacter sp.
GGCCGCACGGCCGGCGCACCCACGCCCTACGCGCTGGGCCGGCTAGTGCTGTGGAGCAAGAAGTTGCCAGTTAATAGAATAGGCATGAAGGCGCTGCTCGTCCCCCAGGTAAAGCACGTAGCTCTAGCCAACCCCGCCCACGCTCCCTACGGCCGCCGCGCCGAAGAAGCCCTGCGTACTTACAAGCTCTACGACCAGGTAAAACCCAAATTCGTGCTGGGCGAAAACATTGGCCAGGCTGCCCAATACGCCGCCGCTGGCGCCGCCGATGCTGGCCTGCTGGCCTACTCGCTAGCCCTCAGCCCCGAGCTGCGCCGGGCGGGCACATTCTACCTCATTCCGGCCACTGCCCACTCGCCCTTGCAGCAAAGCTATGTGGTGCTAAAACGCGCTCAGGGCAACGCTACGGCGGCGGCTTTCGCCACGTTCATGGCTAGCCCGGTGGCCCGCCAAGCGCTGAAAAAATATGGTTTTGGGCTGTAAACAACACAATCGTCAGTCAGTACGAGCCTGTCAGGCCCAGACTTTATAAAAACTATGCCCCTCGACTACTGGCAAACGCTGCGCCTAACCCTGGCCCTGGCCGCCTGCACCACGGTGCTGCTGCTGCTGCTGGGCCTACCGCTGGCCTACGCGCTGGCCCACACGCGCAGCCGCCTGCGCCCGCTAGCCGAAGCCGTGGTGAGCCTACCCCTCGTGCTGCCGCCCACGGTTATCGGGTTTTACCTGCTGCTGGCTTTTAGCGACAGCACGGCGCTCGGCCGGTTTTTGATTGAGCGGCTGGGGCTGAGCTTGAATTTTACATTCACCGGCATCTTGCTGGGGTCGTTGGTGTATTGCCTGCCCTTCATGGTGCAGCCGTTGCAGGCGGGCTTTGCGCAGCTGCCGCGCTCGCTCACCGAGGCGGCCTACACGCTGGGCAAGTCGCGCAGCACCACGCTGTGGCGCGTGCTGCTGCCCAACATGAAGCCCGCTTTGCTCAACGGTGCGGTGCTCACCTTCGCACACACGCTGGGCGAGTTTGGGGTGGTGCTGATGATAGGTGGCAGCCTACCCGGCCGCACTCGTGTGGCCTCCATCGCCATCTACGACGAGGTACAGAGCCTGCACTATGACCAGGCCAATGCCTACGCTCTCACGCTGCTGGTAGTGGCATTCGTGATTTTGGTGGGGCTCTATTGGTTTACGAAGCGCCAGGCAGCCCGCCTGCTGTAAAACGACTTTCTGCGTGCTCGATTTTCACCTCCTCAAAGCCCTGCACACCGCCGCCGGCCCGCGTACCCTCGACGTGCGCCTGGCCCTACCCCCCGGCGAGCTGCTAGCCATCAGCGGTCCCTCGGGCGCGGGCAAAACCACGCTGCTGCGCCTACTAGCCGGCCTCGACCGGCCCGACGGCGGCTTTGTGCGGGCTGCGGGCCACACCTGGTACGACGGTGGCGCGCGCCGCCAGTGGCTGCCGCCGCAGCGCCGCCCGCTAGGCTTCGTGTTTCAGGACTACGCGCTGTTTCCAAACATGACGGTGCGCGAAAACCTGGCGTTCGCCGCCGAAGGCCAGGCTGATAAAAATCAGGTTATACCGGAACTACTTGAACTGCTGGAGCTAACCGAATTGGCCGAGCGCCGGCCGGCAGTGCTTTCGGGTGGGCAGCAGCAGCGTGTGGCGCTGGCCCGCGCCCTGGCCCGCCGCCCGCGCCTGCTGCTGCTCGACGAGCCCCTCTCGGCTCTCGACCTGCCCACCCGCCTGCGCCTCCAGCACGCGCTGGCCGAAGTGCACCAACGCTTTGCACTCACCACCATCCTCATCAGCCACGACCCGGCCGAAATTGCCCGTCTCGCCACCCGCGTACTGGAGCTAGACTTGGGCCAGGTGCGCCGGGTAGGGCCGCCAGTAGCGCCGCCTACTCCCGCCACGGTGGCCGGCCGCGTGCTGGCCGGGCTGCCCGGCGGGCGGCTGCGCGTGCTGCTGCCCGGTGGCACCGAGGTAGACGTAGTGGCCCCTTTGGGTTACATAGGGGGGGTAGGGGCCGAAATTGCGCTGGCGATTGCGGCCGCGTAGCGGCGCGGTTGCGCCTCAGATAATCAGTCGCACGCCGCCCAACTCCGAAATCTGGTAGGGAAATTTGTCGCCGGGTGAGCCGATAAACATAAAGTTCTTTGGAATTTGCCACTCCTGCGACAGTTCAGTAATCAGGTCGGGGCCGAAGCGGCCGAGGCGGGTCACGAAATCGAGGTGAATGTTGGGGTAGGCCCGGTCGAGCACGCTCAGGTCGGTGAGCAGGCCGGGCGGCACTTGCTGGCCCTCAGCCAGCAGCATCACGATTTTGAGGCGGTTGGTAAACTCGTTTTCCTCCACGTAGGTCATCACCTTGTTGAGGTTGGCCACGTTATCGCCTTTGGTGAAGTACACAAACTCTTGTTGGTTAAGCTCGTGCACCAGGTGCCGAATGCTGACCTGGCTACGAATGGCCAGCCGCCTAAACTGCTCATAAAACGACGTGGCGCCCGCCAGCACGAAGTTGAGCAGGGCAATGCGCTCGAGCATGGCGTACACGATGAGCGCCGCCGGAATGAAGTATTGCAGAAACACCACCAGGTAGCCGGGATTTTTCTGCACGTTGCCGTAGAGGCCCGCCAGCACACCCATCAGGGCCAGAAATACGCTGAACACGCCCGCCCGCACTGGCCGGGGCAGTTTGCCGCGCTTCACTTTCAGCAGGAAGTTGCCGATGGCGAAAAATGCCATTACCGACAAAAATGAGATAGTGTACACGCCCGCCAGCGTTTCCAGCTCGCCCTGCGTAATGGCCAGAATAGACAGGCACAAGCCAAAGAAGATGCCCAAGATGAGGTAGTTGGATCCGCGTCGGTTTTGCTTCAGAAAAAACTGTGGCCAGATGCGGTCCAGGGCCATGCGCTTGATGAGGCCGCTTACGCCCACAAAGCTCGTGAGCACAGCTCCGGAGAGCACCGTCACGGCGTCGATGGAGATGACCGTGGCTAGCCAGGGGCCACCCGTTTGCTGGCCCAGGTACGAGAGCAGCGTTTCCTGGTGCTCGCCCACGGTGGCCAGCGGCACCACTGCCACCGCTAGCAGCGCAATGATGGGGTTGAAAAAACTGACCACTATCCACATGTTGCGCAGCGTTTTCTGAAACACGCCGGGCGCCTGCTCCTCTACAAAGTTGGCCGAGCTTTCGAAGCCCGAAATGCCTAGCATGGCCGCGCTGAACCCCAGAAAAAGCGCCATTGCTAGGCTACCCCCCACCACCGGCTGCGCGTAGTTGAGATGCAGCGTGCTTAGCCCGTGCTGCGCCACAAACCACGCCCCCGAGCCCACCAGCAGCGTGAGCGCCGCCAGGTGCACCACAAAAATGACCACCGCCACGATAGCCGATTCCGACATGCCGGCCGAGGTCAGGAGCAGAAAAAACGTGAGCAGCCCCGTCGTGGCCCACAGCACCGGCACGTGCGGAATGGGTGCGATGAGGTACAAATAATTCATGGCCTCGCCCGCGCTCAGCACCGCTGTAGCCATGTAGGATAGGATGGTGAGGCAGGCCGCAATGGAGGCGTTGCTCTTGCTGGTGGTGTTCAGCAGCACGTTGTAGGCCCCGCCGTTAAGGGGTAGGGCGCCCACTACCTCGCCGTAAATCTTGCGAAACAGGTACAGTAAACCCGCCACCAGCAGCAACGCCACCCAGGCATATTGCCCCGCGTAGCCAATGGAAAGGGCCGACACGTAGAGGCAGGAAGAAGAGATATCGTTGCCGCAAATAGCCGTGGCTTCCAGTTCGTTGAGCTTCTTATCGTGAGCCATGGAGGAATGCGGATGAGGGTAGAATGAAGAGCAGTAGACGGTTTACGGGAAAGATAGTCTTTTCGGAGGAAGAGAGTTGGAATAAACGGGAGTTAAAAAGCCCGCGGCTAAGTTCTTATACCAGCGGCGTGAGCCGGTTTCCGCCCCCGTTCGCGCCCGCGCTACCCCGCGAAGTATCTTTGCTCAAACCCTTATCTGCCCCGCCCATGTCCTCCATTGCCGACGTGCTCTCGCCCGAAGCCAAAGCCCACACTGCCCAAAAAGGCAGCACCAACGCCA
The DNA here is from genome assembly GCA_964652535.1 of uncultured Hymenobacter sp. Lineage (GTDB taxonomy): Bacteria > Bacteroidota > Bacteroidia > Cytophagales > Hymenobacteraceae > Hymenobacter. Next base: position 4,097 of record CAZZDR010000110.1, read on the forward strand.
ACGGCTTCACCGATTATTTTGACCTCGACGGCCTGCTCACCGAGGAGCATATCCTGGTGCGCCAGAGCATCCGCGATTTTGTTAAAAAGGAGATTTCGCCCAATGTCGAGAAATGGGCCCAAGACGCGCATTTCCCGTCGGAAATCGTGCGCAAGTTTGGCGAGGTAGGCGCATTTGGCCCCACTATTCCTACTGAGTATGGCGGCGGCGGGATGGACTACATCAGCTACGGCCTCATCATGCAGGAGATTGAGCGCGGCGACTCGGGCATGCGCTCTACGGCCTCGGTGCAGGGCTCGCTCGTGATGTTTCCCATCTACCAATACGGCTCCGAGGAGCAGCGCCAAAAGTACTTGCCCAAGCTGGCCAGCGGCGAGTGGCTGGGTTGCTTCGGCCTCACCGAACCCGACCACGGCTCGAACCCCGGCGGCATGACCACCAACATCCGCGAGGAGGGCGACCACTACATCTTGAACGGCGCGAAGCTCTGGATATCGAACTCGCCCGAATGCCAAGTGGCCGTTGTGTGGGCCAAAAACGAAGCTGGGCGCATCAAAGGCGTCATCGTGGAGCGCGGTATGGCCGGCTTCACTACCCCCGAAATCCACAATAAGTGGAGCCTGCGCGCCAGCATCACCGGCGAACTGGTGTTTGATAACGTGGTGATTCCTAAAGAGAATATTTTGCCTAACGTGGAGGGCCTAAAAGGCCCCCTGAGCTGCCTCGATTCGGCCCGCTTCGGCATTGCGTGGGGCGCCATCGGCGCGGCCATCGACTGCTACGAGTCGGCCCTAAAATACTCCTTGCAGCGCGAGCAGTTTGGTAAGCCCATTGCCAGCTTCCAGCTCCAGCAAAAGAAGCTCGCCGAAATGATTACCGAAATCACCAAAGCCCAGCTTCTAACCTGGCGCCTAGGCGTGCTCAAAAACGAAGGCAAAGCCACTAGCGCCCAAATCTCGATGGCCAAGCGTAACTCCGTCGAAATGGCCCTGCACATAGCCCGCGAAGCTCGCCAGATTCACGGCGGCATGGGCATCACGGGCGAGTACCCCATCATGCGCCACATGATGAACCTCGAATCGGTAGTCACTTACGAGGGTACGCACGACATTCACCTGCTCATCACGGGAGCCGATATTACCGGAATTCAGGCCTTTAAGTAGGGGGTAGGCTTCTGCTGGTCTAGCTTCGGCAAACTGCGCTCAGAACGGTGTTAGCGACCCTATACGCGGGCTGCTAGCGCCGTTCTAGCAAATACACTGTTTCGGTAGTAGCCCCTACGCCCACGGTGCTCTGCGTCGCATTCAGCACGCGCCAGCCCTGGGCCGCTAAGCTATTGATTCGTAGCAACTCGGCGCGGTGTAGCTCCACCGCAGCGGCAGTAGTATTACGTTCTGTACCCACCTTAATAGTGGTGAGTCGCTGCACCTGTGATTCGCCATTGGGCTGAATAACAGTAATCTCTGGTACATCAGATTTCGGGCCGGGCCGGCCACTGCCTATGACCATGAGGTAGCCTTCTGGCGTGGTACTGCTCGGATAAAAAGCCCACGAACCGGCCGCCGCCAGTCCCAATGCAGCAAATAGCACAAATTTTTTCATGAGTTTTTGATGAAGAATGGGATGAAAATAGTCTTAACGCAAAAAGACCACGCTAGGCTACAAAGCCTTAGCGATGACCTGTCAAACCAGGTTGTTGGAGTAAGCTGAGCCTTAACAGCCTCGACCCATCTGCGTATAGGTAGTCATACCCTTCCCTTTTCCACACATGGCTACCGAAGCAGAAGAATACCAGCCTCACGAAAACGCCGAAACTCGCCGCCAAGAGCGCCGTGAGCACGACAAAGAAGCTTACTTGGAGCAGGGCGACGACATGCGCCAAGGTGGTCCCGACCCTGGCCTAGCCCACCGCTTGCGCACCCGCTCAGGCGACGGCAACTTTGACCCCAACGTACAAGCCGACGACCAGACCAGCGACGGCGTAGCTGCCCACATTGGCAGCAGTGGCCAGGGCGCCAGCAAGCGTGGCCACGATACAGAGCAGAACAGCAACAAAGCCCCCGACCGCCTCGACCAGCCCAACGTGGATGGCGGCGACTTGAAAGACTAATCTTTGCCCTACCAGAAACAACGCCGCCCCATCGATTTATAATCGATGGGGCGGCGTTTGTGCGTAATATGTTTCTTATCAAGAAATAAGCCGAGGGTCTAGGCTGCGAAATTGGATAACTGGCTGCCAGTCGGCCGGGTAAGCAATTGCTCCCGGATGGCCCGGCAATAAGCCAAAGTTCTGCACCGTCCACTGGGTGAGTGGGCCACTGGTGGCCGGGCGCAGCGCGTCATCGCCTAGGCCCAGGCCGCTGGCTTTAGATCGCGCTTCAAGCTGCGTCCAGATATGGTAAAACGCCAACTGAGGCTCAGCGCTCAGCGCCAACTGGTGCTGCTCGGCCGGGCTGAAGCGCTGGGCGGCCACTTCGGTAAAGTCGAAATCGGGGACCATTTGCTCGAGGTCGATGCCAATTTCGCGGGCGGCCAGCGCCACTAGCACCCAGTCGCCTGAGTGCGCCACGTTGAAGTGCACGCCCGACGGCTCAGCGAGATGCGGCTTGCCAAAGTGGCCGGTGCGCAACGCAACAGTAGCTGGGGGCAGCCCCAGCCGCTGCCCTAGCAAGTAGCGCAGGCAGCCGCGGCCCACCCTAAATCGCAACTGGTCGGCAGAGCGGGCATAGCGCTGCGCGCGCTGCTGCTCGGCGTCAGTCAAAAGCAAGTTGAGAGCAGCTTCGCGCCCAGCAAAATCGGCTACGGCCAGCCGGTATACTACCAAGGTATTAGCTAGTTGCGGCGCTTGGTAGCTAGCGTGCAAGTTGCTGGCAACAAAGGGGGTAGGGGATGTTATCATATGTTTAGCTAGCGGCGTTATCTAGGCGGGCTTGCAAAACAGCGGCAAACTGCTGGTCGTTGGGTGGAGCAAACATGAAGTTGTGCGCGCCTGGCATTTCGTGCACTGTGATGCCATTGCGGGCAAACGGCTGCCAGCCCAGTAGCTCCGCATCGGGCATGTAGAAGGTACGGTGACTGGCTCGAAACAGCTCGATGGCCACAGGTGCCGGTGTGAGTACGTAGCGCCGCCAAGCTACCTCGTTCATCCAGTCGACCAGAGGGGGGTAGCCAAAATCGGGTTGCAGCTTAGCGCCCAGGCCCAGCCGGCCCAACACGCCTCCCACCTTAAAGCGCAGTTGCTGGCGCTGGTAAGCCAGGGTAGGGCCAGGGGCAGATGCTAGTAGTTTTAGGGTATAGGCAGTCTTTTTGAAGGAAAGTAGCGTGTTTTGCGTCAGGCGGGTTAGGCGCGGGGCGCGGTAGTTCGACTGGTAGGCGTAGGTATCAAACATAGCCAGAAACTGCACTTCTTTACCTATTGCTAGCAGCTGCTTAGCCATCTCGAAGGCAATGAGGCCGCCAAAGGAAAAGCCAGCCAGTGCGTAAGGCCCCTCAGGGTTTTGGGCCCGAATGGCCGCCAGATAGTGCGCCGCCATGTCTTCGATGCGGTCCAGCGGCTCGTCCACGCCATTCAGGCCGCGAGCTTGCAAGCCATAGATGGGCTGATCGGGGTCCATATTGCGCGCCAGCGCATTGAATAGCAGCACATTCATGCCCGCGCCATGCACAATGTAGAGCGGCGTTTTGGTGCCCTTAGGCTTAATCGGTACCAGCGAGTCCCAGGTAATGGCCTTGCTGCCGTCGCGCTGAATGAGGAGCGCCAGCGCGGCTACCGTGGGATGCGTAAACAGCGCTGCTAGGGGTAAGCGCTTGCCGGTCACCTTCTCCAGGCGTGCCATCACCTGCACGGCAATAAGCGAGTGGCCGCCCAAGTCAAAAAAGTCGTCGAAAACGCCGACTTCGCTGATTTTTAGCGCCTCGCGCCAACTATCGGCTACCAGCTGCTCCACGTTGGTGCGCGGGGCCACAAAGCCCACGGCCGCCGTGATAGTAGCGGCGGGGGCAGCGGCTCGCTGCCGCAACGCGGGGCGGTCGGTTTTGCCGTTGGGAAGCAGGGGTAGGGCATCAAGCACTACAAACTCGCTCGGTACCAGGTGAGTAGGCAAGTGGGCGTGCAGCGCCAGCTGCCAGCTGGCGCGCTGGGCAGCCCGCGCAGCCGGGTCCGTAGCCGGGCCGTCGAGCACGAGGTAGGCTACTAGGCGCTCATCGCCGGCGGTGCGCTCCTGCGCCACCACCACCGCCTGCCGGATGTCTTCAAGCCGGGTGAGGTGGGCTTCGATTTCGCCGGGCTCGATGCGGTGGCCGCGTAGCTTCAGCTGCTCGTCGAGGCGGCCTTGCAGCTGCACTTCGCCAGTAGCGAGTAGCACGGCTGCGTCGCCGGTGCGGTACATGGTAGCCCCCGGCGTGGGGGCAAACGGGTCAGCCACAAAGCGCTGAGCCGTGAGGGCGGGGCGCTGCCAGTAGCCGCGCGCTACCCCCACACCGCCGATGTATAGTTCGCCCGAAGTGCCGGGCGCCACGGGCTCGCCTAGCGCATTCAGCACGTAGAGCTGGGTATTGGCAATGGGCCGACCTATGGTAATAACGGCCGCATCGGGCTCGATACGCTGCACTGCCGACCAGATGGTGGTTTCCGTGGGGCCATACATATTCCACAGCGTCAAGCATTTAGTTAGTAGGCTTTGGGCTAGAGCACGGGGTAGGGGCTCGCCGCCGCACAGCGCCACTAGTGGCAAGGGCTTTTCCCAGCCTGCGGCCAGCAGCAGTTGCCAGGTCGAGGGCGTAGCCTGCAGCATGGTAATCTGCTCGGCTTCGAGCAAGTGCAGCAGGGCACGGCCGTCGCGGGCCGAGTAGGCATCGGCCAGTACTACCGTGGCCCCGCTCACCAGCGGCAAGAACAGCTCTAGTCCCGCAATATCGAACGAGATAGTGGTAATGGCCAGCAATTTATCGTCAGCCGTAATGCCTGGCGCTTGCTGCATGCTGGTCAGAAAGTTGATCAGGTTGCGGTGCGTAACTGCCACGCCCTTAGGTTGCCCCGTCGAGCCCGAAGTGTACAGAATATAGCACAGGTCGTCGGGGCGTGTGAAGGGGGTAGGGGCCAAGCCGCCTAGCGTGGCGGCTTCGGCCAGGGCCTCATTCAGCAGCAGGCGGGGTGGGCCGGAGGCCAAAGAAGGTAGGCCGCCCGCCGAAGTCAGCAGCAGCCGGGCACCCGAGTCGTTGAGCATAAACTCCAGGCGCTCGGAGGGGTAGGCCGGGTCGAGGGGCAGGTAAGCCGCGCCGCACTTGAGCACCGCCAGTAGGGCTACCAGCAGGCTGGGCGTGCGCTCCAGAGCCACAGCCACCACGTCGCCGGGCTGCAGGCGCGCTTGCAAGCTGGCCGCCAGCTGGTTGGCTTGCTGGTCTAGCTCGGCGTACGACAGTTCGGTGGCGCCAAATTTGACGGCCGTTTTGGTGGGTGTGGTCAGTGCCTGGGCCGTGATGAGGCCTGGAAGGGTAGCCGTAGCGGGGTAGGGCGTCTGGGTTTCGTTGAGCTGCCGGTAAGCTTCTGGCAAGGTAGGCACAGCCAGCTGCAGGTCGGCCAGCTGGGTGGCAGGGCTCGCCACCACTTGCTCGGCAAGGCGCGCAAACCCGGCCAGGAGCCGCTCGATGCGCTCGGGCTGAAACAGCGCTACGTTATACGAACATTCCAGCACCAGCTGGTTGCCGTTGCCACTGGCATTCAGCGACAGCTCGAAGTTCTCAAAAGCCCGCGGATTACTGTGTAGCTCGTGGCTGAGGCCCGCAAAAGCTACCCCCTCATCAAAGCCCAAGTCCACGTTGAACAGCACCGCTACCAGTGGCAGGTGGCCGGGCTCGCGCCGCAGTGGCAGCTTGGTCAGCAGGTGGCCAAAGGTGAGCTGCTGGTGCTCCAGGGCATCAAACAGCTCGGTTTTGCGGGTGCGCAAGTAGTCCTCAAAGCGGCTTGGGCCGCTGGGGTGGCTGCGCAGGGGTAGCAAGTTCACGCAGTGACCTACCACGCTGCCCAAGCCAGCCGCCGACTGCCCGGCCGCGGGCAGGCCCACTACTAGGTCGTCTTGCCCGGTCAGCTTGTGTAGTAGTACTTCAAACACAGCCAATAGCGTGGTTACGAAGCTCGTGCCGGCCCGCCGGCCCACCATGCGCAGGCCCGCTACCAGAGCGGGGTCGAGCGCGTAGTCGAGGCGGCGACTTTTATACGTGCGACTGCTAGGTCGCTCAAAGTCAGTAGGTAAACGTAGGGTAGGCGGGCTGTGGCGGAATGCCGCGCGCCAGTATTGCTCCGTTTGGCCATAGGCCGCGCTAGCCTGGAACGCCGCCTCGTGCTCGGCATACTCGCTGAAGGGCGTGGCGGCGGGGAGTCCTGGCTCCCTCCCCTCCATCGCGGCCGAATACAGTGCGCTCAGGTCTTGCAGCAGCAGACCCAGCGACCAGCCGTCGCAGATGAGGTGGTGGGCGGTTAGGGTAAAGTTGAACTCGCCCTCGGCCAGCTTGAGCAGGCTGGCCCGCCACAGCGGCCCCTGCACCAGGTCAAATACGTGCTGGGCCTCCTGCGTCGCGTAGTAGCGCAGGGCCCGCGCTCGCCAGTCGGGCCCAGGCTCAGCCGTGGCCGACAAGTCGAAATAAATAAGCTCGGCAGCCTGCTCATCGAGCACGCACAGTACTGTGCCATCGGCGCTGCAAGTAGCGCGCAACACCTCGTGGCGTCGCGTCAGTGCCGTAAGCGCCGTGCGCAGCGCCCCCACGTGCAGTGCCCCGTGCAGGCGTAGCGACACCGATTCGTTGTAGGCCCGGCTGGCATCGTCGCCTCCGAGCTGGCACGCCAGCCATATTTCGGCCTGCGACGCCGTGAGCGGCACCAATAGGGAAATTTCGGCCTGGCCAAATGGGTCAAAGTCAACCACCTGCGTAGTTGGTG
>CAZZDR010000111.1:0-11009 GCA_964652535.1 uncultured Hymenobacter sp.
GCTGGCGAGTAGGCTGGGTCGCAAGCGCCCGCCGTGACGCGCCGCCGGAAGTACGTAGTGACCGTGAGGACACCCGGCTCGTAGCCGGTGCCGGTAGCCCCGGCAACGGCCGTCCAGGTCGAGTTGTCTAAAGAAGACTCCCATTGGTATAAAAACGAGCCCGTGCCACCGCCGGCACCCGCCGTGCTGGTGAGTGGGGCGGGGGTAGCGCCTGGGCACAGCGTTTGGCTGCTGCCGATGGTACCGGCCGTCAGGGCTGGGGTCACCGTGATGGTAAGCACGTTGGACAAGGCCGGGGCGCAGGCACCGCCCGCCGTGGCCCGGCGCCGGAAGTAGGTAGTGGCCGTGAGCGGGCCGGGGGCATACGTAGGGCTGGTGGCCCCGCCAATGGCGGCCCAGGTTGAGTTATCAGCCGATGATTCCCACTGGTACGTGATGCCGCCCGTGCCGCCGCCAGCTTCGCTCGTGCTGGTGAGGGGGGTAGGGGTGCCACCGGCGCAAATGGTCTGGCTGGCGGCGATGCTGCCAGCCGTTAGGGTCGGCACCACGCGCAGCGTTACTACATTAGAAGGCGTAGCGCAGGGGCCGGAGCGCGCCTGGCGCCGAAAATACGTAGTGGCCGTGAGCGCGTTGGGCGCGAAAGCAGCGTCCGTGGCGCCTGCGATAGCTGTCCAAGTCACATTATCCAGGGAAGCTTCCCACTGATAGGCAACCGTGCCGGTGCCGCCCGTGGCAGCCGCCGTGCTCGTGAGTGGCGCGGGCGTGCTGCCGGCGCACACGGTTTGGTCGGCGGCGATGGTGCCGGCTACCACCGCTGGCAGCACGGTGATAGCCACGGAAGCGGTAAAGCTAGGAGTACAGTAAGGGCCTGATTGGTTTGGTAGCAGTAGTTGAGCGCGTCGCTTGAAATAAGTGGTACCGACTGGTAGCGAGGCCGCTGGCGTGTAGCTGGGACCTGTAGCGCCGCCGATATCCGTAAAGGTGACATTATCCGATGACGATTGCCATTGGTAAATGAGCGGCAGGCCAGAATCGCCCGAAGCATTGGCAGTGCTGGTAAGAGGGGCCGGGGCCGTGCCGGCGCACAATACCTGTGGGCCGGCAATACTGCCTGGCTCAGGGAGGTTTGGTACCCGAATACCGCCCGAGCTTTCGCGACAAAAGCAATTAGTCGTGATGCGCAACGTCACGGTGTAGTCGCCGGGCGTAGCGTAAACGTGAACAGGATTCTCCTCCGTTGAGGTGGTCCCATCGCCAAACTTCCAAGAATATACTTTCCCATCAAAGTCGATGGGTGGTGCCTTGAAAGTGATTTGCCGACAACCCGTTATCTCCGCGCTAGGGCCTACCCGCAACAAGGAGCTTTGGTTGAAATTGACCAGGCCCAGACCGCTGCGGCGGCCGCTCAGCCGCAGCGTCAGGCTGTCGTCGGCGTAGCGGGCCTTGGCGCCCAACGAGTCGGGGTAGGCGATGAAGCCCAGCGCCGACTGGTTTTCGCGTGCCACGTAGATTTTGCCATCCGGTGCCGCCTGCAGCGAGCCCAGGTTAACCGAATTGGTTTGCTTGAGCGGAATGCTCTGCTTGTTGACTGGCCCATTCCCGCTAATATCAAATTGCAGCAGCTTGGGCGGGTTCATCACCGTGGCGTATAGCTTGCTGCCAGCCGAAAAATCGACTCCGTAGTACTTACCCTCGCCGCGGTCCACGATGTACGGAACCTGCGGATTGACGCTCACTATGCCCGTGCTGGTATCGAAGCCAAACAGCTCGACGGTGCTGCTGCTGTCGCCCAGCACCTCGCTGTAGCGGGCTACGGCCAGCCGCTGGCCGTCGGGCGTCACCTTCATTTGCCCGCGGTAGCCCAGCGGCGAAACGCTCGCCGCGTGCAGCGAGCCCACGGCGGAGATGATGGGCTGGTCGATGAGGACCGGGCCTGCACCGCCACCGGCTACTGGCCGCACACGGTAGGCCAGAAAGGCATCGCCGCGGTTGGCCGCACCGGATTTTGCATCGCCCCAGCCGTGCACGATAATCCAGATGGAGCAACCGTCTTTGTGAAACACGCCCGTCATCTTCTCAGTGGTGCCCTGGGTAAGCGGCGTGTTCTTGGTGCCGGGTACCACCCTGCCCGGCCCGCCGCCGGCGGGAATGATGATTTCTGACCAGCTCAGGCCCTTGGGGCCGCCCGCCGCATCTTGGGTGAAGATGAGGTAGCGCGTTTCGGCCCCCGGCATGCCGGGTGGCGGGCTGCCGGGCATCCGGATGGGCAGGGGGCCATCTGTGACAAGCCGGTTGCCGCCCATGCCCGTGCCGTTGGTCATGATGGTGTGGTCGCCATTCCAGATGGTGTCGCCGTTGCTGTAGAAGAGAATCTTGCCCGTGCCGTCCGACATGATTCCTGCCCCAGCGGGGGCCGTCATTTGGCCATCGGTGAGCACCTTGGGCGGAATGGAATCGCTGGCCTGGTTGAAGTCAAGCCCCGCCTTGTAGCCGAAATACCAGGTGTTAGCAAACTTCTCGTCCTGGCTGCACTCGGGCGGCGGCGTGGCCTGCGCACGGGCCGTGGTGGCCGCGCCGCTCAGCAGCAGGAGCAGCAGCGCCAGTAGCCAGCCTGCGGCTGGCTGCGGGCGCCGGGCGGGTCCCCGGCGGGCGGCACTAGCCTTGGCTAGGGGCAGGGTGGAAGGAAGGGTAGGGGGTAGGGCAGGATGCGGTAGCTCTGCGAGCATAGTCGGGCAGATAAATGGGCAGCATACCAAGCGGGCGCTTCAACCAAAAAACGCCGCTCGCTACCCTCAAGAAAACGAAGCCTATTGACCAGCTATCGCTAAAAAAGACGCCGCTAGCCAGTCTCAGTAAAGCTACGCACGGCCCGCCAGATTTATGCCATGCATTATTTGAATAGCACTAAAGGCTTTTGCCCGCCAACGCCAGCCCGCCAAACCAACTTTGGCACTAGTGCCCTACCCCCTGTTTTTTGGCAAGCTGCGGGCAACAATTTTTTACGGCTAGCCTCTGCGTAGGGTGCGGAGCTCCCCACCCGGCACGTGCGCCGAGGCCGCGATTGCGTACAGCGATGGGCGGGGTAAGCCTCGCACTTTACTGCATGTTTGGCCGTAGGTTTTAAGCTGCTGGCGCGGAGCAGCTTTGCCAGTAACTGAGGCGGTGGCATGCCCCGGCCCGCTGTGCGCCGACAAAAAACCGAGTGCCTACCCCCTTACTTCGCCCTATGGAGTTGCTCACCGTTTCGAATATCAGCTTTCAGGAGCACGGCACCACGGCGGTGCACCCCATCAGCTTTACGCAGCCAGCGGGGCAAAAACTGGCGCTGGCCGGCGAAAGTGGGGCCGGCAAAAGCACGCTGCTGCAGCTCATCGCCGGGCTAGTGCAGCCCAGCACCGGCGAGGTGCGCATAGCAGGCAGCCGGGTACGTGGGCCGGCCGTGGCGCTGGTGCCGGGCCACCCCGGCGTGGCGTACCTGTCGCAAAAGTCTGACCTGCCCAAGTTTTTACGCGTTGAGCAGGTGCTGCGCTACGCTAGCCAGCGGCCCGCCGCCGAGGTGCAGGCCCTAGTGGCGTTGTGCCGCATCGACCACCTGCTAACCCGGCGCACCGACCAGCTCTCGGGCGGCGAGCAGCAGCGCGTGGCGCTGGCCCGCCTGCTGCTGGGTGCGCCCCGGCTGCTGCTGCTCGACGAGCCCTTCTCAAACCTAGACCGGGTGCACAAGCGCACGCTGCAAAGCATTTTGGAGGAAGTGGGCACGCGGCTGGGCATCACCTGCCTGCTGGTATCGCACGATGCAACCGACGTGCTGCCCTGGGCCGACGAGATACTGGTGCTACGCCGTGGCCAACTAGTGCAGCAAGGCCCACCCGAGCGCCTCTACCACCAGCCCGTAGATGAATACACAGCCGCGCTCTTTGGCGACTACAACGTAGTGCATGGCCCTGCGCAGCAGGTGCTAGCCCCACACCTGGCCGGGCCCGGCGCACTGCTGGTGCGGCCCGAGCAGCTGCGGCTAACGCCGGGCGGCCGCGGGGGGGCAGGCGGTACGGTGAAGGCCGTGCGATTTTTGGGTAGCTACTACGAGCTAGAGGTGCAGCTGCCCACGGGGCTGGTGCGGGTGCGGGCCGCCGAGGCGGCCTTTGCGGTGGGCGCTGCTGTGCGCGTGCACGCGGCGCCGGGCGCCGGCTGGCTTATTGAGGCGCCGGCGGGGGGGTAGGGGTGGGGCTAAAAAGCCCGGGGCGTGCGGCCAGCGGCCATGTCGAGCAGCTCGCGCACGCGCAGCCAGCTGAGCTCGCCGGCTATGTAGCGCTGATACAGCTCCTGGGCGTAGGCGGTGGCTTTGGTCTTGAGGCTGGGGTTCACGCTTTGCAGCTGCCGCAGCACGTAGGCGCGTTGCTCGGGCGTCTGAGCATTCGGGCCAAATTTGGGGTCATAGCTCATAAAAAAACAACGATTAATACCTGGCCGATTAACAAGACAAATATCGCTCACTCTCTCCCTCATTTGCAAGGCCCGGCATCCCTAAAACAGATAATTTAACCTGGGGTAAATACGTATTTATCAGATGTTCACCCCAGGCTCATTCACTGCGTAGTTTTCGCGTTTCAACAGGGGGTAGGCAATGGGCTGGCCCGCGTGTAGAGTGCGCCGAGCGGTGCGCGGTTTTTCTCGTAGCCGCAGCCTCAGGGTAGATGCATGCCGCACTATCCTGGCGTGCCGGCTTAGCGCAAAGGTTTGGCTTGCTTGGGCAGGGGTAGGGCTGAAAAGGACACGAAGCTGCGCCGCTGCCACCTACAGCTGTAGGATGGCAGCGGCGCGCCGGGCGGCTATTTTCCTATCCCTTTCACGATGCCCTTGCGGCGCTTGATGGCCCGGCCGGCCAAGTACAGGGTAGTGCCTACCCTACCAGCTGCGCGTGTAGCCGCGCCAGCGTAGCAGCGGCATCGTCGCAAAGGCCAGGATGCACCGGCGAGGTCTGGATAATGGTGCTGCGCTGGGCCGTGAGCCAGCGAAAGCGCGAGGCGATGGCCAGCTGCCCAATGGGCCCGCCCGTGGCCCTACCCCCGCAAATGCGCTCAAACGACCGCAGACGCGTGCGTACATCGGCCAGGTCGAGGTGGGCACCGGCGAAAGCGAGCAGGCGCGTTTCGTCAAGCGCGCAGGTGGCCTGCAAAAAGCCCTGCGAAGCGCAGTACAGGATAACGCCTACGTTTAGAAACTCCTCGCGCTCTACGCGGGGCACCACGCGCAGCACGGCGTACTCAAATAAGTGCTTGGCGGGCATGATTGGCTTCCTGAACAAAGGTGGCAGAAACGGCTAGGCGCGCTTCCAAAAACTGTTGGTACTGAGCCCGCTGCTGGTCGGGGCTGAGGTCGGGCTCCTGGAGCCACCCGTCGGGAATGGTCGCAATAATGCCGGCTAGCACCTCGGGCGTGAGGCGGGCGCGGCACGCGGCATCTACGGCCGCCAGCTCGCTGGCCTGGGGCAACAGCACGTGGTCTTTCACCGACGGGAAGGGCCGGGTGGCCGACTGCACCCACTGCGGCCCAGTGTGGTGCACATAAAGCGCCGCGCCGTGGTCGATGAGCCACAGCTCGTGGTGCCACAGCAGCATATTCGTGTTGCGGGCGGTGCGGTCTACGTTCAGCGTCAGGCAGTCGAGCCACACCACCAGCGAGGCCAGCTCGGGCGCCACGGTGGTCACGAGCGGGTCGAAGGTGCTGGCGCCCGACAGAAAGTGCAGCGCCAGGTTGAGACCGGTGCTGGCGCGTAGCAGGTCCTGAATTTCTTCGTCGGGCTCGGTGCGCCCAAAGGCTTCGCTTAGCTCTGCAAATACCAGCTCGGGCACGCGTAGGCCCAGCACGCGGGCTAGCTCGCCCACCAGCAGCTCGGCCACCAGCACTTTCACGCCCTGGCCCGCGCCCCGAAACTTGAGCACGTACAGGAAGCCATCGTCGGCCTCGACCAGGGCGGGCAGCGAGCCGCCTTCGCGCAGCGGCGTGAGGTAGCGCGTCACCTCAACAGTGCGCAGCGTGGGGGCTTTTAACTCGTTTGTCATCAAAAACTGGATTGGCCTGGCGAGCGCAACGAAGTGGAGCGCGGCAATCTTTGCTTGGCATTGGGTTGGTAATTCAACCATGCGAACGACAAAGGAAAGATTGCCGCGCTCCACTTCGTTGCGCTCGCCAGGCCAGCCGACTATTTTATCGAAACCAAAAAGGCCTACACTAGCTGCCGCAGCGCCATCTCAAACGAGCGCAGGGCCACGCCCGTTGGCGCGGCGTTTTGCTGGTGGGTGCGGGCCAGGGCAGCTTCGATAATGCGCGAAGTATCGGAAAAAATGGCCTGGTCGGTAATTTCGGCGCCCGTTTCCATGAGGTAGGCGAAGACGCGGGCCATGCCGCAGTTGGCAATGAAGTCAGGGATGACGGCGCAGTGCGCGTCGGCCCACTCGCCGGTGGGCCCAAAAAAGATTTCAGGGTCGGCAAAGGGCACGTTGGCCCCGCACGAAATCACTTCCAGCCCATTGTCCACCAGCGCCGCCACCTGCAGCTGCGTAACGAGCCGCGAGGCCGCGGCGGGCACAAAAATCTCGGCGCCGGCCGACCAGATTTTTGCGTTTACCTCCTCAAATGACAGCAGGTCGGCCGCGTGTAGCGCGTTGCCATCGCGGCCCACAAACAGCGCTCGCACTTCCTCTAGGCTCAGCCCAGCGGGCCGCAGTAGGCCGCCCGCCCGGTCGATGATGCCCACCACGCGTGCGCCCTGGCTGGCCAGGTAGTAAGCCGCCGCCGCGCCCACATTGCCCCAGCCCTGAATGATGACGCGCCGGCCGGCCACCGCCCTACCCCCCCACAGAGCGTAGAAATGACGCACCGCCTCGGCCACGCCGTAGCCCGTAATGAGGTCGGCTACGGTGTACTTACGGGCCAGGCTGGGCGAGTAGGCAGCGTCTTCGAGCACCTTCACTACGCCTTGGCGCAGCTGGCCGAGCTTCTGGATTTTTTGGGGCTCGGTGGCGCGGTAGTGGCCATTCACTACCCCCTCTTGCGGGTGCCAGAGGCCGTAGTCTTCGGTGAGTGGAATGACCTCGTGAATCTCGTCCACGTTGAGGTCGCCGCCAGTGCCGTAATAGGCTTTCAACAAGGGAATGACGGCCTTGTACCAGCGCTCGAGCACGCCGCGCTTGCGCGGGTCCTGCGGGTCGAAGTTGATGCCCGACTTGGCGCCGCCGATGGCCGGGCCCGACACCGTGAATTTCACCTCCATGGTCTTGGCCAAGCTCTCTACCTCGCGCTTGTCGAGGCCCTTGCGCATGCGGGTGCCGCCGCCGGCCGCCCCGCCGCGCAGCGAATTAATCACGACCCAGCCCACGGCTTCGGTTTCGGGGTCTTGCCATTCAAACACGATTTCGGGGCGCTTCTGCTCAAAGCGAGCGAGTAATTCTTTCATGAAAACGGGGGCTATACGACAAAGCGGGCCGGCCTGAGTGGCCGGCCCGCCGGGGGTGGAAGCAGGGGTAGGGAGAGAGTGGCAGCGTTTGTTTTACAGAATGCTAGGGTTACTCGGGGCGCTCTAGGCGCTGGTCGTCGGTGGCGGGAGTAGGCGGCTCCAGCCACGATTGGTAGTACTCGCCATCGTCGAGGCGCAGGGCAGCCTCGGTGAGCATGAGCGGGCGAAACGTGTCCACCATCACGGCCCACTCGTCGGTGCCGGTTTTGCCGATGCTGCGCTCGTAGGCGCCCGGCGCGGGCCCATGCGGAATGCCGCCGGGGTGCAGCGTGAGGTGGCCGGCAGCGATGTTGTTGCGCGACATGAAATTGCCGTCCACGTAGTACAGCAGCTCGTCCGAGTCGATGTTGGAGTGGTGGTAGGGCGCCGGAATGGCCTGCGGATGGTAGTCAAAAAGCCGCGGCACAAACGAGCACACCACAAATGCCTTGGTTTCGAACTGCTGGTGCACGGGTGGCGGCTGGTGCACGCGGCCCGTAATGGGCTGAAAGTCGCGGATATTCAGTCCATAAGGGAAATTATACCCATCCCAGCCCACCACGTCGAACGGGTGCGAAGGGTAAAGCAGTTCGTGCAGCACGCCCTGCTTCTTGATTTTGACTATAAAATTGCCCAGCTCGTCGTGCGTTTCCAGCTCGGTGGGCAGCTTGTAATCGCGCTCCGAGTACGGCGCGTGCTCCAGCAGTTGGCCAAAGTAGTTGCGGTAGCGCTTGGGCGTATAAATGGGGTGAAACGACTCGATGATAAGCAAGCGGTTATCCTCCGAATCGAATTCCAACTGGTAGATAATACCGCGCGGAACAAGCAGGTAATCACCCGGCTCAAAGCGGATGTTACCGAGCTGGGTGCGCAGCCTACCCCCTCCTTTGTGCACAAAAAGCAGCTCGTCGGCATCAGCATTTTTGTAGAAGTAGGCCGTGAGCGAGTGGCGCGGCGCGGCCAGTGAAATGTGCACGTCGGCATTGACCAAAATGGGCGTGCGCGCGGCTAGGTAGTCGTCTTGCGCCGGCACCTCAAAGCCCTTGAGCAGCCGCGCCTTGATGCTTTTTTCGACCGCGATTTTGGGTGTCAGGTCCGTTTCGCCCAAAATCTCCTGCACCATCGTGGGCCGGCGCAGATGATAAAGCAACGACGACATGCCCTCGAAGCCGATGGTGCCAAACAGCTGCTCATAATACAGCCCACCCGCCGGCTTCTCAAACACCGTGTGGCGCGTGTGCGGCAGCTGGCCGAGCTTGTGGTAAATGGGCATGGCGGTGGGTGAGAAGGGGGGTAGGGAAGAAAAGGCGGTACTCGTCTGTTATGGCGAGCGCAATGACAAAAGGCGCGAATGCTACAGATTTCCGCGCCGGTCTTGCTCGCGCTCTAGGCTCTCAAACAGTGCTTTGAAATTGCCGGCCCCAAAGCTTTTGGCACCTTTGCGCTGAATGATTTCGAAGAAGAGGGTAGGGCGGTCTTCCACCGGCTTGGTGAAAATCTGGAGCAGGTAGCCTTCCTCGTCGCGGTCGGCCATGATGCGCAGGGCGCGCAGGGCCTCCACATCCTCGTCGATGTCGCCCACGTGGGCGCGTAGGTTGTCGTAGTAGCTGTCGGGCGTGTTCAAGAACTCTACGCCGCGTGCCTTCAACTCACTGACCGTCTTGATGATGTCTTCGGTAGCTACCGCAATGTGCTGCACGCCCTCACCCTCGTAAAAGGTCAGGTATTCCTCAATCTGTGACTTCTTCTTGCCCTCGGCCGGCTCGTTGATGGGAAACTTCACGTAGCCGTTGCCATTGCTCATTACCTTACTCATGAGCGCCGAGTATTCTGTCGTAATCTGCTTGTCGTCAAAGCTTAAGATATTGGCAAAGCCCATCACGTGCTCATACCATTGCACGGTTTCGTTCATGCGGTTCCAGCCCACATTGCCCACGCAGTGGTCTACGTAGAGCAGGCCGGCCGGGGCGGGCGCGTAGGCCGCCGTCTGGGCCACGTAGCCCGGCAAAAAGGCGCCACGGTAGTTTTTGCGCTCCACAAAAAGGTGCACCGTTTCGCCGTAGGTGTAGATGCCGGCCGTGCGCACCTCGCCGTGCTCGTCGGTGAGGGTGCGCGGCTCCTGGTAGCTGCGGGCGCCGCGGCTGATGGTTTTTTGGTAGCTCTCATACGCGTCATCTACCCACAGAGCCAGGATTTTAACGCCGTCGCCGTGCTGGCGCACGTGCTGCGAAATCGCGTGGTCCGAGTGCATGGCCGTCGTCAGTACCAGCCTGATTTTGCCTTGCTGCAGCACGTAGCTGGCGCGGTCACGCACGCCGGTTTCGGGGCCCGCGTAGGCCACCAGCTGAAAACCAAAGGCCGACTTATAGTAGTGGGCCGCCTGCTTGGCATTGCCTACGTACAACTCGAGGTGGTCGGTACCGAGCAAAGGGAGAAAGTCGGTGGTAGCGCGCTGTTGCAGCTCGTGGGCAATTTGGGTTTCCATGAGGGGTAGGGCGGGAGAAAGGCGGAGAATAGAACGGCAGGCTGGCCGCAGCAAGCGGTGCGCTGGCTAGCACAAACCGCTTGGACTACACAATACTAACGCTCGTTAGCCGCCTTGTCCAATATCAGTTTATTATGACGCTGATAAGAATTTCTTATCGAAATTTGCTGGCATGGAACTCCGCCAACTCCGCTACTTTGCCGAAGTGGCTACCGCGCTGCACTACGGCCGTGCCGCCGCGCGGCTTTGTGTGTCGCAGCCAGCCCTGAGCCAGCAGATTCAGTTGCTAGAGAGCGAGTTGGGCGTCGAGCTGTTTGACCATCAGCAGCGCACGCGTCAGCGCAAAGTAGTGCTCACTGCCGCCGGTACCGCGTTTTTAGCCGAGGCCCAGCACCTGCTGCACCTCAGCCGCCAGGCTGTCGAAAATGTGCGCCGTGTGGGCTCGCAGCAGCAGTGCGTCGAGCTGGGCTACTACCAGCTGCTGCGCCCCGACCGCCTGGTAGGCATCGTGCAGCGTTTTAGCGCGAGCTTCCCCGACGTGCAGTTCCACTTGCACGAGCTGCCCACGTTTCGGGCGGTGCAAGAGGCGCTAGTGGTGGGCCGCATTGCGCTGGGCCTCACCATGCTGCCGCTGCTGCACCCCGAGCTGGCAGCGCGGCCCTTTGGGCAGGGCGGCCTGGCCGTGGCCTTGCCTGTCGGCCACCCGTTGGCCGCGCTGGCCGAAGTACCTCTCGAAGCCTTGGCGCACGAAAAATGGGTTGAAATTAGCCGCTCGCTGCACCCGGTGTACGATGAGATTGAGCAGCTTTGCCAGCACGCTGGTTTCAGCCGGCGCGGGGCCATTGTGCAAGAAGTATCGTCGCTAGAGCTACTCAGCAACCTTGTGCGGCTAGGGCTGGGTGTGGCTTTCGTGCCTTCTTTCTTCGACCTAGGCTCCGTGCCGGGGGTAGTGGCCCGCCCCTTGCGCGTGGCCGGCGGCGAAAGTGTGCTGCTTACGCAGTGCGTAGCCTACCGCGCCGAACGCCCCGC